>CANRZB010000029.1 GCA_947644195.1 uncultured Clostridium sp. | reverse complement strand
CAGAGTTTCTTTCGAAAGGCTATTGCACTATGGCAGGGCAAAATTTTGTCTCATCGGACATCATGAAAATTTCTGAACGAAACAGCAGAGTAGATGATGAAATTTAATGAATAACAGAAAATGACCTGTCAGAAATCATCGGTAAAGGATAACATTCAAAAATTGATTTCCATGGCGATCGAACATATGTACTTGCTATTTTAGGGAAAGCATGTTATGATACGAAAGATAAAAGGGTAACATACTAAGTACGGGATGTGTTGCTGTGATCCACTACGGGATCAGCGGCATAATATTTTGTATCTGATGGAGGCTGTTATGGGCAAACATGAGGAAATGAAGAAATATATCAAAATACGCGGGGCGAGAGAGCACAATCTCAAAGGGATTGATCTGGAAGTACCCAGAGATGAATTTGTGGTATTTACCGGGCTCAGTGGTTCCGGCAAGTCCTCCCTGGCATTTGATACTATTTATGCGGAAGGGCAGAGGCGCTACATGGAATCTCTGTCCTCTTATGCACGTATGTTTCTGGGACGGATGGAAAAACCGAATGTGGAAAGTATCGAAGGATTGTCTCCGGCGATTTCTATTGATCAGAAGTCAACCAATCGAAATCCGCGTTCCACAGTGGGGACAGTGACAGAAATCTATGATTATTACCGGTTGCTCTATGCCAGGATTGGAATTCCACATTGTCCGAACTGTGGAAAAGAGATCCGGCGCCAGACGGTGGATCAGATTGTCGATGAGATTATGAGTTTCCCGGAGGGAACCAGGTTGCAGCTTTTGGCGCCAGTGGTTCGGGGGCGAAAGGGAGAACATGCCAAGGTGTTTGATTCGGCGCGCAGGGCAGGTTATGTCCGGGTGGTTGTGGATGGGCATCTCTACGACTTGTCTGAGGAAATCCGTTTGGAGAAAAACAAGAAACATACGATTGAAATTATGGTAGATCGTCTGGTAGTGCGTCCAGGCATTGAGAAACGGCTGGCAGATTCGGTGGAAAATGTTCTGCGTCTGGCAGATGGTTTACTGGTGGTGGATATTCCGGGAGACAGGCAGGTTAATTTCAGTCAGAGTTTTTCCTGTGCGGACTGTGGGATCAGCATTGAGGAGATTGAGCCTCGCTCGTTTTCTTTCAACAATCCGTTTGGCGCCTGTGAGGTCTGCACCGGGATTGGATATAAGATGGAATTTTCTGAGAAGCTCATGATACCGGATCCAACGGTCAGTCTATCCGATGGTGCTATCGTAGTCTGCGGCTGGCAGTCTTCCAAGAATCCGGGCAGTTACACCAGATGTACGTTAGAAGCGCTGGCAAAGGCTTATGATTTTGACCTGGATACTCCCTATCAGGATCTTCCAGAGAAGATCCGCCATATTATCATGCACGGAACCGACGGACGGGTAATCCAGGTTCATTACCAGGGGCAACGTGGAACCGGTGTGTATGATGTGGCATTTGAGGGGGTAATCCGCAATGTGCAGCGCAGATACCGCGAAACTCATTCAGATACTACGAAACGGGAATATGAATCCTTTATGCAGATTACTCCGTGTGAAGCCTGCGGGGGCAAGCGCCTGAAACCAGGTCCGTTAGCGGTTACGGTAGGGGATAAAAATATTGCGGAAGTGACGGACATGTCGATCCGGGATCTCTTTGCCTTTATGAATCAGCTGGAGCTGACGGAACGTCAGCAGAGGATTGGCGAACTGATCCTTCGTGAAATCCATGCCAGAGTGGGATTCCTGATGGATGTGGGACTGGATTATCTGAGCCTATCGAGAAATGCGGGCTCCCTGTCAGGAGGGGAGGCACAGAGAATCCGACTGGCAACCCAGATTGGTTCCGGCCTCGTGGGAGTTGCCTATATTCTGGACGAGCCAAGTATCGGATTACATCAGCGAGATAATGAAAAACTGTTAAAGACATTGTTAAAGCTCCGTGACCTGGGCAATACCCTGATTGTGGTTGAACATGATGAGGATACCATGATGGCGGCGGATTATATCGTGGATATCGGACCGGGGGCCGGAGAACACGGCGGAGAAGTCGTCGCCGTAGGTAATGCGCAGGAAATCATGCAGAATGAGAATTCCCTGACCGGGGATTATCTCAGTGGAAGGCGCCGAATTGCCGTACCAGAGAAACGCAGGAAGCCGGCGGGATGGATCGAAGTTCGTGGGGCCGCTGAAAATAACCTGAAGAAAATTAATGTGAAGTTCCCGGTAGGGGTTATGACCTGTGTAACCGGGGTGTCCGGTTCCGGCAAGAGTTCTCTGGTCAATGAGATTCTATATAAAACTCTCGCAAAACAGTTGAACCGTGCACGTTGTATTCCGGGAAAGCACACCGAGATTCTTGGATTGGATCAGCTCGACAAAGTGATTGCGATTGACCAGGCGCCGATTGGGAGAACACCTCGGTCGAATCCGGCTACGTATACGGGTGTATTTGATATGATCCGAGATCTCTTTGCATCGACGCCGGATGCCAAGGCGAAAGGTTATCAGAAAGGACGGTTCAGTTTTAATGTGAAGGGTGGCCGTTGCGAGGCGTGTCAGGGGGATGGAATCGTCAAAATAGAGATGAATTTCCTGCCGGATATCTATGTGCCGTGTGAGGTCTGTGAGGGGAAACGTTATAACCGGGAAACCTTGGAAGTGAAATATAAGGGTAAGAGTATTTTTGATGTGTTGGACATGACCGTGGAGGAGGCATTGGGATTTTTTGCGCCGGTTCCTTCAATCCGCCGCAAGATAGAAACACTCAATGATGTAGGGTTGTCCTATATTAAACTGGGGCAGCCATCCACGACACTCTCCGGTGGAGAAGCACAGCGGATAAAACTGGCGACAGAATTAAGCCGCCGCAGTACCGGTAAAACCGTATATATTTTGGACGAGCCAACCACGGGACTGCATTTTGCAGACGTAGACCGTCTGGTTAGTATTCTGCACCGTTTGACCGAGGGTGGAAATACGGTTATTGTGATTGAGCATAATCTGGATGTGATCAAGACGGCGGATTATATTATTGATATCGGGCCGGAGGGAGGAGACCGCGGCGGTACGGTAATTGCCAAGGGAACACCGGAAAAGATTGCAAAGGTTGAGAAATCCTATACCGGACATTTTCTGAAAACTCTCCTGGAAAAGAAAAGATAAATTGCTTAGAAACGAGGATTGCTATGGAATATCAGACAGAAACGCATAATGGTTTTTTTGCCATGATGGCGAGAATGAAATATATTGGGCGCTGGGCATTGATGCGCAATGCCGCGCCGGAGAATATCAGCGAACACTCCATGGAGGTAGCAATGCTGGCGCATGGGTTGGCGCTGCTAGGGAAAAAACGTCTGGACAGGCAGTATGTTCCAGAGCGGATTGCTTTGCTGGGGCTGTATCATGACTGTACGGAAATCATTACCGGGGATATGCCAACCCCTGTAAAATACCATGATCCGCAGATCCGGGAGGTGTATAGGCGGATTGAGGATGGGGCGGCCAGACGGATGTTAGCCATGCTACCCGAAGACCTGCAGGAGGAATATGCTGCCTTTCTGTTGCCGGAGGCTGCTTCGCCAGAGGAAAAGCTGGTGGTAAAAGCAGCAGACAAATTGTCCGCTCTGGTTAAGTGCATTGAGGAAGAAAAGGCGGGAAACCAGGAATTCCATAGTGCGAAAGCGGCAACCTGGCAGGCGCTGCAAAATCTCCACTGCGCAGAAGCAGACATCTTCTGTGAGGAATTCCTGCCAGAATATTATAAAACCATTGATGAGCTTTCCTGACAGTCTGTCGATAGATCGCCTGTCGATATAGAAAAACAGGGGCATGGAGATTTTTCCGGTTACGATTCCCTATGGCCTGGTAAATTTTGTCTGAATCTTTCCTGTTTTTTCCGAATTACTGTTTTCTTTTTGGAAAAAATAGTTTATAATAAGCGCTGTGGGCGATTCTGCCCAGCTATTTGGTGATAGAAATCAAAAGATGGAGGTTAGATTATGTTAGTTTCAGCAGAAGACATGTTAAAGAAAGCAAAGGCCGGCCATTATGCGGTTGGTCAGTTCAACATCAACAATCTGGAGTGGACGAAGTCAATTTTATTGACGGCACAGGAGTGTAACAGCCCGGTCATTCTGGGAGTGTCCGAGGGTGCAGGTAAGTATATGACGGGATTTAAGACCGTTGCAGCTATGGTGGACGCTATGGTTGACAGCTTAGGGATTACCGTTCCGGTTGCATTGCATTTGGATCATGGATCTTATGATGGGGCAAAAGCTTGTATTGAAGCTGGTTTCTCTTCCATCATGTTCGATGGTTCCAGCCTGCCATTAGAGGAAAATGTAGAGAAGACAAAAGAGTTAGTAGCGATCTGTAAGGAAAAAGGACTTTCCCTGGAAGCAGAAGTAGGTTCTATCGGTGGGGAGGAAGACGGTGTCGTTGGCGCTGGAGAATGTGCAGATCCAGATGAGTGTAAGGCAGTAGCAGACTTGGGAGTAACCATGTTGGCTGCCGGTATTGGAAACATCCATGGAAAATATCCAGAGAATTGGGCAGGGCTCAGCTTTGAGACCCTGGATGCTATTCAGGCAAAGACAGGAGACATGCCTTTGGTTCTGCATGGTGGTACCGGAATTCCGGAAGATATGATCAAGAAAGCAATTTCTCTGGGTGTGGCAAAGATTAATGTAAACACCGAGTGCCAGTTGTCATTCCAGGAAGCAACCCGTAAATATATTGAGGAAGGCAAGGATCTGGAGGGCAAAGGCTTTGATCCTCGTAAACTTTTGGCTCCGGGTGCAGAAGCAATTAAGGCTACGGTAAAAGAAAAAATGGAACTGTTTGGTTCTGTTGGAAAAGCGTAATTTTCTTTGTATCTTGTATCAATCGCGAGAAACAGTTTTGCATACCCTGCAAAGCTGTTTCTCGTTCCCATATAAGGCACATCATAATTTCAGACGGGATAACCAAAGCAAAGGAGCAGTATGGATCGGACAGAATTTTTGGCGATTATGAGAGAAAGTCTGGAGAGAAAGATACCACAGACAGAAATCGAAGATACGATCAGATATTATCGGGAATATTTTGAACAGAGTGACCTCAGTGATGAGGAATTATGTGAGGAATTGGGAAATCCTAATGCAATTGCCCAGTCCGTAGTAAAAGCGTATTTGGCTTCGAAAGGCTCGGCGGCGGAACAATATACCAGGGAAGCTAGGCAGGAGTATCGTCAGATGCATGGGAGTGCGTCATATGAACAGGAGGCACAGGGCAGTGCTGCCGGTGGAATTCTGCGACAGGTAATTCTGATTTTGGTGATCGTTGGCGTGTTGATCTTAATAGGATTTTTATTGCGTATGGCTTTTGTCATCCTGTTGCCGGTGTTGCTTATCTATATACTATGGAAATTGATTCGGAGGGATTGGTAACAGCATGTACAAATTACTGAAAAAAGACGGCCGGGCGAAACGGGGAGAATTACAGACCGTTCATGGCACAATCCAGACTCCGGTTTTTATGAACGTAGGAACGGTAGGTGCGATGAAGGGTGCTGTTTCGACAGAAGATCTACAGGGATTGAAAACTCAGGTTATGCTTTGTAACACCTATCATCTGCATGTACGCCCGGGAGATCAGATTGTGAAACAGTTGGGCGGACTCTCCCGGTTTGTTTCCTGGGATAAGCCTATTTTGACGGATTCCGGGGGATTTCAGGTGTTTTCCCTGGCGGGGCTGCGTAAGATCCGGGAAGAGGGTGTAACATTCCGCTCTCATATTGATGGACATAAAATATTTATGGGTCCGGAGGAAAGTATGCAGATCCAATCGCATCTGGCTTCCACCATTGCAATGGCATTTGATGAGTGCCCGCCCCATCCGGCTACCCGGAAATATATGCAGGATTCGGTAGACCGCACCACTAGGTGGCTGCGGCGGTGTAAACTGGAAATGAAACGGCTGAATTCTCTGGAAGACACGATTAATCCGAACCAGCTTTTGTTTGGGATTAACCAGGGTGGAACGTATGAAGATATCCGCATTAGCCATGCGAAGCAGATTGCAGAGATGGATCTGGATGGTTACGCCTTGGGTGGACTGGCAGTCGGAGAATCCCATGAGGAGATGTATCATATCCTGGATGAAACGATCCCTTATCTTCCCGAAGACAAGCCAACTTATCTGATGGGAGTGGGAACTCCTGCAAACATTTTGGAGGGCGTAGACCGCGGGGTGGATTTTTTTGACTGTGTCTATCCGGCAAGGAATGGCAGGCATGGACATGCCTATACCAATCATGGTAAGATGAATTTGGCCAATGCCAAATATGAACTGGATGACAGGCCCCTGGATAAGGACTGTGGCTGTCCAGTGTGCAGGCGGTACAGCAGGGCTTATATCCGACATTTGCTAAAGGCAAAAGAAATGTTGGGGATGCGTTTGATGGTAACCCATAATCTCTATTTTTATAATCATATGATGGAAGAAATCCGTGACGCAATTGAGCAGGGGCGTTATCAGGAATATAAAAAGCAAAAATTAATTCAACTTGAGGAGGAAACAAAATGATAGCATTATTAGCAAAAGGTGGTGCAGCGGGCGGTGGTGCCGGTCAGGGAAGTTTGATTACAATGCTTCTTCTCTATGCGGTAATCTTTGGAATTTTCTGGTTTTTTGCCATCCGTCCACAGAGCAAGCAGAGAAAAGAACACGACGCGCTGCTGACCACGTTGGAAGTGGGGGACAGTATTTTGACAACCAGCGGATTCTTCGGCGTTGTAATTGATATTACCGATGAGATTGTCATTGTGGAGTTTGGCAGCAACAAGAACTGTAGAATTCCAATGAAGAAAGAAAACATTGTGGAGATTGATAAGCAGAGCGGGGAGTAAGATGAAGTTATTATACGCAGAAGACGAACGGGGGATGTCAGAAGCTGTGGTGGATATTCTGACCTATCACCACTATATGGTTGATGCGGTATATGATGGAGAGGAAGCGCTCGCTTACGCATATGGGGAACAGTATGATGGTATCATTCTTGATATCATGATGCCTGGGATGAATGGACTGGAGGTATTGCAAAAGCTAAGGGAATCTGGCTGCAATACCCCTGTTTTATTATTGACGGCAAAATCAGAGATTGAAGACCAGGTTCATGGGCTGGACCTGGGAGCAGATGATTATTTGCCAAAGCCTTTCTCCATGGATTTGCTGCTTGCCCGGATTCGTGCCATGTTGCGCCGCAGGGAGGACTATACGCCGGATATACTGCAATGCGGTAATGTTTCATTAAATCGGCAGAGCTACGAACTTTCTGCGAATGGGAAAAAAATGGTCCTGCCCAAATTAGAATTTCAGTTGATGGAAATTTTGCTATTGAACCGGGGCATCTATCTTTCTACGGGAGATCTGCTCTACAAGGTGTGGGGGAGTGAAACGGATGCCGAGTATGGTACGGTATGGGTTTATATCTCCTATCTTCGAAAGCATCTCTCCGCGTTACATGCGAATGTCCATATTACTGTGAAAAGAAATATTGGCTATACCTTAGAGGTGGAGCAATGAGTCGGGCGCTTCAAAAAAAGTTTGTCAAGACAGCGATGGTCGCGATAACTGTTTTAATATTAATGTTATTAGGTGCAATTAATCTTAGCAACATCCTAATGGTTAGAACCAATATTGACCGCAGATTACAGATGATTGCAGATAATGAGGGGAATCCGCCGCCGCCAGGCAAGCCTTTTCCCTCCGACCGGTGGATGGAACATCCCAAAAATGAGTATGATTCTTTTCTTTCTTCCAATTTTTACGTGGTTCGTTTTGATCGGGATGGCAAAGTCCATGCGGTGGATGTGAGCCGTACATCCACCGTAACGGAGCAGGAGGCAGTGGATCTGGCGACGCAGATTTTCCAGGAGGGCAGAGAGAAAGGCAGTGCGGGAAAATACCGTTTCCAGAAAAGAGATTTGTCTGAGATCGGAGGTTCTCTCCTTGTTTTTTTAGATTGCTCTGATGATATGGTGTCTTATTTTCGGGTTTTGTTGCTTTCAGCAGGGGTTGGCATGGTTTGTTGGGGGCTCATGCTGCTTTTTGTCATATTACTATCCAGGAGGGCGATTCGCCCGGTTGCGGAAAACATGGAACGGCAAAAACAATTTATAACAAACGCCGGACATGAAATAAAAACGCCATTAGCAATCATTCAATCCAATACGGAGGCAATGGAATTATATCAGGGAGAAAATAAATGGAGCCGTAATATCAAAGACCAGACGATGCGTCTGGATGGACTGATGAAAAATATGCTTTGGCTTGCCCGGATGGAGGAAGGATCGTGGGAAGTCCGGGCGATTAATGTTGCCTGTAGCGAACTGTTAGAGGAGGTGTTGCAGGAATTTATCCCATTAATAGAAAACAAGCGGATCCAGGTACAGACCGAGATTTCAGAGGGGGTAAATTTGCATGCTGATCTGGGGCAGATAAGACAATTAATTTCGATTCTGTTTGATAATGCCGTAAAATATACAGATGAGGATGGAAAGATACAGATTACCCTGCGGAGAGAGGGAAAACAGATTCGGCTGTCGGTTAGTAATTCCTGTAAGCAATTGCCAGAAGTTCCGGAAGAGAAACTGTTTGATCGTTTTTATCGGGCTGATGCTGCGCGGACACAGAAAAATGGTGGCTACGGGATTGGTCTGTCCATGGCGAAGGCGATAGTTACAGCGCATCACGGTCGGATTTTCGCAACATATTACCGGCCGGATTCTATTTGTTTTACAGTTTGTTTCTAAGGGAAAACGAAAGGACACAATAAATTCATAATAAGATGTTAGCCAGGCGAATGGTCCGGTCTGACTGCTTTTTGATGAGCAATCTTGTCAAAGAACAGTCTGATCGGATCATTTTTCTGTCTCTGTCTAAGTTTCGGCTAAGGTTTGCATGGTATTCTTCTTCCAATCATAGAAGAAAGGGGGAATCGGAACATGAAATTTCGGCATGAGTGGAAGCATGAAATTAGCTATGGAAATTATCTGGTACTGCGTTCCAGGCTGTCCGCTGTCATGCAGCATGACCGTCATGGGATCCATGGAAGCTATGAGATTCGAAGCCTGTATTTTGATAATGCTGCGGATCGGGCATTACAGGAGAAAATCAATGGAGTCGATGGCAGGGAAAAATTCAGGCTGCGATGCTACAATTTAGATCCATCTTATCTATTGTTGGAAAAGAAGTATAAATACAGAGGTCTTTGCCAGAAGAAGCAGGAAGTAGTAACGCCGGACGAAGTTCCTATCCTGCTGAATGGAGACGTAGGCAGCCTGCCTCAGACAAAAAAACCGCTTCTGCAGGAACTGTATGACAAGAGAAAATCCCAGGGGCTCCGTGCGAAAACTATCGTGGAATATACTCGGGAAGCTTTTGTCTATCTTCCGGGAAATGTGCGTGTCACGTTGGATCATCATCTCAGGACAGGATTGTTTGGCACGGATTTTATGAATCCAGAGAGTATTACGATACCCGTGGGAGGGGCGCCCATCATTCTGGAAGTAAAATGGGATGAATTCTTACCAACAGTAATCCGGGAGGTAATACAGATCCCTGGCACGCATACCAGTGCTTTTTCCAAATATGCTGCCTGCCGCATTTATGGGTAAGATTTCTGGAAGGAGATAAGGGTTTCAAATGGGTAAAATACCGCAGGGTACTGCATCTGAAGAAGCAGGGAATATCGTATCAGTGTACTGCCTGGTACCGAATGGCCTGGTCCTGTGGTTAGATTTGTTGATTTTGAATGCAGTGCAGAAATGAGGAAAATTATGACGTTTCAAGATATTTTTAAATCTAGTTTTTTAGAAAATGTTACCAGTGTTTCCCTGTTAGATATGGCATTAGCATTAGTGCTTGCGTTTGGTCTGGGATTATTTATCTATTTCGTTTATAAAAAGACGTTTCAGGGAGTGATGTATTCCTCTGGTTTCGGAGTAACCTTGGTAGCTTTAACGATGATTGTGACATTAGTTATTTTGGCGGTGACGTCCAATATTGTGCTTTCCCTGGGAATGGTCGGTGCTTTGTCCATTGTTCGTTTCCGTACAGCCATTAAGGAGCCGTTAGACATTGCCTTCCTGTTCTGGTCTATTGCGGTCGGGATTGTGCTGGCGGCGGGAATGATTCCGCTGGCGGTGTTTGGGAGTGTCTTGATTGGATTGGTATTGTTGTTTTTTGCCAATAAAAAATCACATGTGCATCCCTATATCCTGGTCATCCATTGCAAGGATCAGGAAAATGAAAAGCAGGCAATCGAATTCCTAGGACAGCAGGTAAAGAAGTTTGTAATCAAGAGTAAAACAGTACAAAAAGGTGCCATTGAGTTAAATATAGAGATTCGGATGAAAAATGATCATACGGAATTTGTAAATGAACTTACAGATATGGAAGGCGTTAACAGTGCTGTGTTAGTTAGTTACAATGGGGATTATATGGGATAAAACCTGTTCTTGTGACATTAGTTATATTCAAAAGTGTAACCGTAATGTTTGTGAACATTTCATTGTGTAAATGGCTGTGGAATGGAGGATTCGTATGTCAACACATAAATATATTGACCGGATTTGTGTTTTTGCCGTGCTTCTTGCTGTCATGCTGACAGCGGGATTCATGAATGGCAAAAAATTAGGCATCCGCCCGGTTTCCGGGGAGAAGGAATATGAGAACCGTCTTTTTGATCAGACGTTGGTTCATACGATTGATATTGTCATGGATGACTGGGAAGGATTTGTGGATTCCTGTACCGAGGAAGAATACACTGCCTGCTCCCTGGTCATTGACTCGGAGGCTTACAAAAATGTAGCAATTCGTGCCAAGGGAAATACATCCATGACGCAGGTAAAAAATTATGGAAATGACAGGTATAGTTTGAAGATTGAGTTTGATCATTATGATCCCTCGAACTCCTACTATGGACTGGATAAACTCTGTCTGAATAATATTATTCAGGATAATACTTATGTCAAAGATTATATCTGTTATCAAATGATGCGTGCTAATGATGTGACTGCACCGCTTTGCAGTTTTGTCTACATCCGTGTCAATGGAGAAGATTTTGGTTTGTATCTGGCGGTGGAAGGGATTGAGGAAGCCTTTCTGGAGCGAAATTATGGCAGCGATTATGGCAATCTGTACAAACCGGACAGCGCTGAGCCAGGAAGCGGGATGAATCAGAGCGATCTCCTGCTGGAATACACAGATGATCAGTATAGCAGTTATCAGAACATTTTCTCCAATAGCGTGGTGGGCGGAGCGACCGATGCAGACAAAGACAGACTGATTGCTTCGCTAAAGCAGTTAAATACCTGCGAAAATTTGGAAAGTACGGTGGATATCCGTCAGGTAATCCAGTATTTTGTGGTTCACAATTTTGTCTGTAATTTTGATAGTTATACAGGAAATATGATTCATAACTATTATCTATATGAAAAAGAGGGAAAGATGTCTATGATTCCGTGGGATTATAATCTTGCCTTTGGTGGATTTCAGGGAGCACAGGATGGTTCTGCGTTGGTCAACTATCCTATAGATACCCCGGTTTCTGGTGTAGATGTGAATTCTCGGCCAATGTTAGCTTGGATCTTTTCGCAGCAGAAATATACAGAGCAGTATCACCAGTGTTTTGAGAGATTCCTTTCGGACTATTTTGACAGCGGGAAATTTACAGAGGAGATAGAACGGATCAAGTCTCTGATTACCCCTTACGTAGAAAAAGATCCCACCAAATTTTGTACGGTAGAGGAATTTGAAAGCGGGTTAAATACATTGAAGGAATTTTGTCTGCTGCGGACACAGAGCATCCAGGCGCAATTGACGGGGGAACTTTCTGCCACTTCGGATGGACAAAAGCAGACGGGAGAACAAGTGGTGGATGCCTCTGAGATTACTATTTCCGATATGGGAGGAATGGAGCATGGAACCCCTGGGCGGGCAGCAGACGGCAAGCAGCAGGAAAACCAGCAGGAGGGGGTGCCTGTCATGGCGAGGATGGCGCCACCAAACGAAACTAAGGGTTCTACCCAGGGCGAGAGGACAGAGAGTACCACAGAAAAACAAAGTTCCACCCAGGGCGAGAGGACAGAGAGTACCACAGAAAAACAAAGTTCCACCCAGGGCGAGAAAACAGAGAGTACCACAGAAAAACAAAGTTCCACCCAGGGCGAGAAAACAGAGGACACTACAGAAGCACAAAGTTCCCAACCAGCAAAAAAATCCTTAGAATCACAGCAGATGCCAGGTGCGGATGCTGGGACAGCTCAGGAAAGTGAATCAGAACAAAAAAATATGCCACAGGGAGGTATGCCGCAGGGAAAACCGGGGGAGAATACAGAGCGAATGGATGACCACAAAAACGGATTTTCACAAAGAGACTCAGATGATGCTGAGCGATCTGCAAAGCAGGAAAAAAGCGCCTGGATCTTGATTTTGGTCAGTGCAATGGTTTTAATTGCGGGGATCTTGATCGCTTTTTTCTACTGATCCCTGGTGGCAGGAGTAATAATTTTGCGATCACTGTATAGATATATAATAAGATAATGAAGTGTGCTGGAAAATATGGGCCGCGGAAATGACATGGGGGATTATATATGAAGAAAAACAGTATCGTAATGTTTTTGCTGGTATGGGGGGCGATGTATCTGCTGTCAGCAATCCTGCTGGCAATTCTGTCAGGCATTTTGTGGAAGATTCACGCAGACAGCGGCGTGGTCAGTGGTACCGTAGTGGCAGTTTATGTAGTAGTTTCTTTTTTGGGAGGATTTCTGATCGGTGGTTTCCGGGGAAAGCAAAAAATGTTCTGGGGCTGCGCCATTGGTCTCTGCTACTTTGCTGTGCTGCTGTTAATCGGAATCTGGCTAATGGGAACGGAACTATCTGGAAATTCCTGGGTATTCAGTGGATGTATGGTCTGTGCAGTTACCGGGATGCTAGGAGGGATGTTAGCGCCTGCCCGAAAGAAAGTATGAGAAGAAAATGCCTATGCATTTTTCGTTGATGATTCTGCCTATGGCAGAATGTTTGCAAGAGTGATACAATTTTGTTGTATTTTTACGATAGCATGAATATTATAAAGATTTGTAATACAATTTAATGAAAAAGCAAAAAATTTGTAACATACTTTTTTTGGAGTATGATATGATTGTGATGCATGCAAATGAAATCAGGAAATTTATCACTTGGAGGGGCAGATATGAGTTTACGAGAGGAAAAAGATCACTTCAGTTTCGGGAGCCAAAACGGTTTCTTGGAAAAGCAGGGCAGGAAGTCCAGCCGTTGGAAGCTGATTGCAGGGAACATCGCATTGGGACTGATTATTGTGATCGTTGCATTATCAGTGAAAGCCATTGTGTTAGACAAAAATGGCAGTTCCAAAACGGGGCAGGACCAGAAAAAGACAGCAGCGGCTACAACGGCGCCTACAGATGTACCTGCGCCGACAAACACGCCGGAGCCGCAGGGTGCAGAGAGATGGTTTCGGAAAGATCTGGATGCCAGCAAGCCAATGGTGGCTCTGACCTTTGATGATGGCCCCTATACCAAGGTAACTAGGAAAATACTCAAATCGCTCAAAAAGAATGACAGCCGCGCAACTTTTTTTGTGGTCGGTAACCGGGTCAGTACTTTTGCGGACACATTAAAACTGACATACGATCAGGGGAACCAGATCGGAAGCCACACCTATGACCATGCGGATTTGAGTAAAATGAACAGCAAACAGATCAAGAAAGAAATTGATAAGACGAATAAAGCGGTATCTGCGGTTATTGGATGTGAAACGACGGCGCTGAGACCGCCATATGGCAATGTGAGCAGTAAGATGCGAAAGACGATACCAGTGTCAATGTTTTATTGGAGCCTGGACAGCGAGGACTGGAAGAGCCGGAATGTGGATTCGATCCTGAAACGGTGCAAGTCAGTCAAAGATGGGGATATTATATTGATGCATGATCTCTACCCAACCACGGCCAAAGCGGTGGAAAAGCTGGTTCCGAAGCTGAAGAAAAAAGGATTTGAACTGGTAACGATCGACGAATTGTTACATTATAAAGGCATTGCGGCAAAGGGAGGCAAAGTTTATTACTGTGGACGTTGATCTAAAAATTCGCAATTCCTGACATAAAATGGTTGAATTTTTTAGAGGAATAGAGTATTCTGGAAACAGAGTTCCATACGACTGGCGGATAAGTGGGATGACCCACAGGGAGTATGGAAGCAAAAGCCGACCGCCTGGGCAGTAACGCCTGGGTGGTCTTTTGTTGTTATGCAGTGGATGCGGGGGCAGCACTGCTCCGTGCACAATGGTCGGTTATCTGGATTCGATAGCCGCAGAAATGAGGTAAAGTATGCAAATGATTTCACTGGAAAATGCGTTAAAGGGAAATGAATATCCCGGACGGGGTATCGTAATGGGGGAAACTCCCAATGGAAAGTATGCCGTTACCGCTTACTTCATTATGGGACGTAGCGAAAACAGCCGGAACCGGGTATTTGTGGAAGATGGAACCGGTATCCGTACACAGGCGTTTGATCCGTCGAAATTGAGTGATCCCAGTCTGATTATCTATGCACCGGTTCGTGTTCTGGGAAATAAGACGATTGTAACCAATGGTGATCAGACCGATACGATCTATCATTTCATGGATCAGCAGCAAACCTTTGAACAGGCGCTCCGCACAAGGGCATTTGAGCCGGATGCACCAAACTACACGCCCCGGATTTCTGGTGTGATGCATGTGGAAGATGGCGAATATCATTATGCATTATCCATTCTCAAGAGTAATAACGGAAACGGGGATTCCTGCCAACGCTTCACTTTTGCGTACAGCACCCCGGTTGCCGGAGAGGGGCATTTTATCCATACGTATCAGGGAAATGGGGATCCGCTCCCTAGTTTTGAGGGGGAGCCGAAACTGGTTGGAATTGATGATGATATGGATGAATTTACCAACATGCTATGGACCAGTTTGAATGAGGATAATAAGGTATCACTCTTTGTCCGTTATATTGACCTGATGACCGGAGAGTACCGTACATCCATCATCAATAAACATCAGTGAAAAACGCAGGGTAACAGCATTTTCTTGTTGCCACTTGTGATATGTTTCAACAGGATAATTTTTTGTTATCCGTTGAATTTCAGTACGTATTCCGCTGTTTCGTTCAAAAATCATCAGTAATGTCTGAGATAGACAAAATTTTGCCCTGTCGTAGTGCAATAGCCCTTTGTGAGAAACTTTGCCTTGCGTGTCGTATCTGTGCGTGCTCGGAAGCACTGTCTGAACACACATACAAACGTAGCATGTGGGGAGTTTTGCGTACGAGCACGCGAATAGACAATATGACACGCAGGGCAAATCGTTTCTCCAAAGGGCGTAAACTTGCCAGGCAGGGCAAATTTTGTGTATTCAGACAATCGGAATTTTTCGATCGAAACAGCAGAATGAATCAAGTTTACAACGGATAACAAAAAATTATCTTTGTGCCAGAAACTGTAAATGGCAATAAGAAAATGCTGTTACCGTTGTGAAAACCTAACAGAATATGGAGGAATCAAATGAAAGAATTAGAGTTGAAATATGGGTGTAACCCAAACCAGAAACCATCAAAGATTTTTATGGAGCAGGGCGAGTTGCCGATTGAAGTATTAAATGGGAAACCGGGATATATTAATTTTCTGGATGCCTTTAACGGATGGCAGCTGGTACGTGAGTTAAAGAGGGCGACCGGCAAGCCTGCGGCCACTTCCTTTAAGCATGTATCGCCCGCCGGTGCCGCCATTGGTAACCCGCTCAGTGAAGTAGAGGCAAAGATCTACTGGGTTGATGATCTCGGAGACTTGACACCTCTTGCAGCCGCCTATGCCAGGGCCAGAGGCGCAGACCGCATGTCTTCCTATGGGGATTTTATCGCATTGTCTGATGTCTGTGATGTGTGCACGGCCAGGATGATCAAGAGAGAATTTTCCGATGGGATCATTGCACCGGGATATGAGCCGGAAGCATTGGAATTATTAAAGGAGAAGAAAAAAGGAAGCTATGCCATTATTCAGATTGACCCGGATTACGAACCGGATCCGATTGAGCGCAAGGAAGTGTTTGGCATTACCTTTGAACAGGGGCGAAATGAATTAAATATTGACGAGGAATTTTTCAGCAATATTGTGACGGATAACAAAGAACTGCCACAGACGGCAAAGGATGACATGGCGATTGCGATGATTACCTTGAAATATACCCAGTCCAATTCTGTCTGCTTTGTGAAAAATGGACAGGCAATCGGAATTGGCGCTGGACAGCAGTCTCGTATCCACTGTACCAGATTGGCAGGGCAAAAGGCAGATAATTGGTTGCTTCGTCAGTCTCCACAGGTTTTGAACCTGCCGTTTAAGACAGATGGAAAGCGTGCAGACCGTGACAACGCCATTGATTTGTATATCGGGGAAGATTATATGGATATCCTGGCGGACGGAGAATGGGAAAAGGTATTTACAGAAAAACCTCCGGTCTTTACCACAGAGGAGAAAAAAGCGTGGCTAGCACAGGCGGACGGTGTGACCTGTGGCTCGGATGCCTTCTTCCCATTCAGTGATAATGTGGAGCGGGCATTCCGAAGCGGAGTCAGCTATATTGCCCAGCCGGGTGGATCAATCCGTGACCAGGATGTGATTGACGCCTGCAATCATCACGGAATCGTAATGAGTTTTACCGGATTGCGTTTGTTCCATCATTAATTTTAGTATGGGAGGAAATAATAATGGCGGGTTCTACATTTGGCAAGTTATTTCGTGTAACGACATGGGGAGAATCGCATGGTACGGGTATTGGTGCCGTCGTAGATGGCTGCCCGGCGGGGTTGCCGCTGCGGGAGGAAATGGTACAGCAATACCTGAACCGCAGGAAGCCTGGACAGACTAAGTATTCTACTCCGCGCAAGGAAGAAGATCTGGTACAGATCCAGTCGGGCGTTTTTGAAGGGAAGACCACAGGTACGCCGATTTCTATGGTTGTGTATAACCAGACCCAGCGGTCAAAAGACTATTCGGAAATTGCCGGATATTATCGTCCGGGACATGCCGACTATACCTTTGATCAGAAATATGGATTTCGGGATTACCGTGGCGGCGGCCGTTCTTCCGGCAGGGAGACCATCGGGAGAGTTGCCGGCGGTGCGGTGGCGGAAGAAGTCTTGAAGGCATTGGGGGTGGAAGTCTTTGCGTATAGCAGGTCAATTGCCGGGATTACGATAGAGGAATCAAAAGCGTCACGGGAAAATATTGCAAAGAGCCCGTTATTTATGCCGGATCTGGATGCCTCTGCGCGTGCAGAGGATCGCCTGGCAGAGAAAATGTCAGAACAAAACTCCGCGGGAGGCATTGTGGAATGTATCGTGCGAGGATTGCCCGCAGGTGTGGGTGAGCCAGTATTCGACAAATTGGATGCCGTGCTGGCTCAGGCAGTCATGTCAGTGGGCGCTGTCAAAGGAGTGGAAATCGGCGATGGTTTCCAGGCGGCAGACAGTTTTGGTTCGGATTTTAACGATGCGTTCTGTAGTAGAGAGGGAACGATCTGTAAGCAGACGAACCATGCCGGAGGTATTCTAGGGGGTATCAGTGATGGCAGTGATATTATTCTGCGGGCGGCCATCAAACCGACTCCATCCATTGCCAGGGAACAGCGTACCGTAAATCGGCAGGGAGAGGAGATTTCGATTGGGATTCGCGGCCGGCATGATCCTATCATCGTGCCGCGTGCCGTGGTTGTGGTAGAGTCAATGGTTGCCATCTCCATCCTGGATTTACTGCTGCAATCTATGACTTCGCAGATGGATGGCATTATCCGGCATTTTACCTGAAATGTTACTTCCCTATGGACGGCTTCTGCATAAATTATATGGTAGGAACATTTAGGAGGAAAAGAATGCGATACTATTATTACGGTGGAAGATCGGGGAAGGAGCAGAAGCAGTCGATTCATGCAATGCATGTGTATGATCCGCAGATTACCCGGAGGAACAAGCAGAAAGACCAGGATTTAATCATAGAAGATGATACAATCTATGAAATTGACAGAGAATGTATTCGCTGCCGGCATCAGGCAGAATAGGATGATGGCGTGAATCATTCTTACTATATAAAAAGGGTTGGCAGCCAGATGGCGCTGGCCCTTTATCCTTTTGTTTTTTGGGAAATAGGAAAGGGGTCCGCAAGCGAACCCCTTGATGGCACTCCCATTGTTCGGGGGGAGTATTCCCGTCTTAAATGGATGGATTAGAATCCACCACAGCAGCACAGGATAAGTATGATCCAGATGATTGATCCACATCCGCATCCATCATTTCCGCCGCATCCGCCGCCGAAGCCGCCAAAAGAATTTCCGCCGCCGCAGCAGCACAGGAGTAACAGGATAATAATCCAGTTGCATCCGTTGTCATTTGAAGCGCATCCACAGTTAGTTGCTGCTAAATCACTCATATAATCCTCCGTTCTGTCGTTTTGCGACAGTTAAATATATTTACAGTTTTATCTTATGCGGGGGTGCTTGGGCACTTTACAATATTTTCACAAAAAAATGATAGATTATTTTAGGGACAAATGATAGACTGGGAAAGACGAGCAGTGAATCGGGAACTGTCCGTAAACAGGAATCTGAACACACTTTGAAATGGAGAGATCGATGAAGACGGAGAGAATAAGAAAGCGGGGGTATCGGCTGCTGGCCATGAGTATGGCAGTCATGCTACTGGTATCCGGGTGCAGCCTTCCGGGGACACAGACGAAACCTATCAAAAAATATACACCGGATCCGGCGGCAACACCGGAACCTTCCGAGCAGCCGGTCATTACCATGTCCGAGGAGGATGCCCTGGATTTGGCAGGGCAATACTATGAGGGGATGACCCTGGAGGAACGCGTAGGACAATTGTTTATGGTCAATCTGGAGCAGTTAGATACTCGCAAAGGCAACTACTATGAGTTCAAAAAATGTACCAAGACAATGAAGGCAGCATTGCAGGAAATTCCGGTTGGTGGTGTGATCCTGTTTTCCAGAAATATAGCCAGAATCAAGCAGACCCGGAATCTGATTTCAGGATTACAGGATACGAGCGTAACGCCTTTGTTTGTAGCGGTGGATGAAGAAGGCGGGGATGTTGCCAGAATTGCTTCAAACCCTAAAATGAAAACAACCGTATTTCCTTCGGCGGAAGAGATAGGTAAGACGCAGGACGGAGATTATGTTTATGAGATGGGACGTACCATCGCCCGAGAGATCCGTCTTTTGGGATTTAATGTAGACTTTGCACCGGTGGCTGATGTCAAGACCAGTAAACTCAATACAGAAATTGGAAACCGATCGTTTGGCGGTGACCCGGATCAGGTGGCGGATCTGGTGTCTGCCTTTGTGCAGGGATGCCAGGAGCGCGGGGTCAGCGCTACTTTAAAGCATTTTCCGGGTCAGGGGGCATCCGATGGAGATACCCATCAGGAAAACGTGGATATTGACCGAAGTATTACGAAGCTGCGGAAAACTGACTTTGTACCGTTTCAGGCGGGCATTAAGTCCGGGGCAGATTTTGTGATGGTTTCCCATATTTCGGTCAGCCGGGTAACGGAAACGCGGGAACCGGCGAGTTTATCGGAACTGGTTATGCGTACCATATTGCGGGATGAGTTGGGATTTCGCGGGGTTATTGTCACAGACGCGCTTGACATGTCCTCGATTACAGATAATTATACTTCGGCAGAGGCTGCCTATCAGACCATAAAAGCCGGAGCAGATGTGATTTTGATGCCATCCAATCTACGGGAAGCTTATCAGGCAGTGTTAGCTCATGTACAGGATGGATCGATCAGTGAAATGCGCCTGCAGGAGTCTGTGGTACGGATTTTGGCTACGAAATTAAAGAGGGGAATCTTGACGCGGGAACAGGTGGAAGCGAGGTTGTCGGCGACGCCGACACCGGAGATAACACCGACACCGGAACCTACGGAGACACCAAAACCAACCAGAAAACCCCGTAAGTCCGGGAAAAAATAATTTTCTTACAGAGGATTCGGTCTTGCGATTTTTCGGGAAACGGTTATAATATATTTGGTAATCGTCGTACCCCGAAGAGATGGAAGGAAAGAAGTATTCGACAGCTTTCGGGGATTTTCTTTTGCCATGAACTGGGAAGAACATTTGGTGCGGGAAAGGATGAACATGAATAAACACAAACAAGCAAAGGTACAACAGGGGAAACCATGTCGAGAAGTATGTTTGGCAGAGGAACCAGAGGAAGAAAAACTGGGCGAGGAATGTGGCGTCTTTGGGATGTATGACCTGGATGGCGGAAATGTTGCTTCTTCCATTTATTATGGATTATTTGCATTGCAGCACCGCGGCCAGGAGAGCTGTGGGATTGCAGTGAGTCGGACGGATGGTGCTCTGCGTAATTCCCAGATGTGCAAGGGAATGGGATTAGTGAATGAGGTGTTTGATGCGGAACATCTCGATCAGATGGCGGGAGATATCGGTGTGGGACATGTTCGTTATTCGACCGCCGGCGCCAGTATTGCAGAAAATACACAGCCGTTGGTTTTAAACTATATTAAGGGAACGTTGATGGTAGCGCATAATGGAAACCTGGTCAATGCGCTGGACTTGCGTCGGCAGTTAGAGTTAAATGGGGCAATTTTCCATACCACGATTGATTCGGAAGTGATCGCCTATTTGATTGCCCGCGAGAGGTTACATGTCGGCAGGGCGGAAGAAGCTGTGAAGTGTGCGATGAAACAGATTAGCGGCGCTTACTCCCTGGTTGTTGCCAGTCCCCGTAAATTGATTGGGGCAAGGGATCCGTTTGGGTTCCGACCACTCTGTATCGGGAAACGGGATCGCGCCTATTTTCTCTCTTCGGAGAGCTGTGCACTGGATGCCGTGGGCGCTGAATTTGTCCGGGATGTGGAGCCCGGAGAGATCGTGATGATTGATGCGGAAGGGATTCATTCTGACCGGAGTATGGTAACTGGACAGCATGCCAAATGTATCTTTGAATATATTTATTTTGCCCGCCCGGATAGCTATCTGGATGGTGTGTGTGTGCATAGTTCCCGCCTGATGGCCGGACGGATCCTGGCACAGGACCATCCGGTGGATGCGGATATTGTGGTAGGAGTACCGGAATCCGGCAATGCTGCTGCCATGGGGTACTCTATGGAATCAGGGATTCCGTATGGGACAGCTTTTGTAAAAAACAGTTATGTGGGACGGACGTTTATCAAGCCTAAGCAGTCAGCGCGGGAATCCAGTGTGCGAATTAAGTTAAATGCACTGCGGGAAGTCGTCCGAGGCAAACGGGTTGTGATGATAGACGACTCAATTGTCCGGGGAACTACCAGTGCAAGAATTGTAAACATGATAAAAGACGCTGGGGCAACGGAGGTGCATGTGAGGATCAGTTCGCCGCCATTCCGGCATCCCTGCTATTTTGGAACGGATGTGCCGTCCAGTGACCAACTGATTGCCTATCAACATTCCGAGGAGGAAATAGCAGCCATGATTGGTGCGGATTCGTTGGGATATCTGTCCGAACAACGTCTTGCGGAATTGATTGGTGGGAATTGTGGATATTGTCATGCCTGTTTTTCCGGCAATTATCCGATTGCCCCGCCGAAAGAGGATATCCGGGGAGATTTTGATTCTTAATAACGTGATACGAAAGGAGACTACAGTATGAGTACAGACAAGTATACCAGTCCATTATCAGAGCGCTATGCCAGCAAGGAAATGCAATACATTTTTTCTCCGGATAAGAAATTCCGTACCTGGAGGAAGCTATGGATTGCCCTGGCGGAAGCGGAGAATGAATTAGGGCTCAAGAATGAGCAGGGAGGTCCAGCCGTAACCCAGGAACAGATTGATGAATTAAAAGCGCATGCAGAGGAAATTAACTATGATGTGGCAAAAGAGAGGGAGAAACAGGTGCGTCATGATGTGATGTCTCATGTGTATGCCTATGGGCAGCAGTGTCCAAAAGCGGCTGGGATTATCCATCTGGGAGCGACTTCCTGCTATGTGGGGGATAATACCGATGTCATTGTAATGACCGAAGCGTTGCAATTGATAAAGAAAAAACTCATTAATGTAATTGACGAACTTGCACGGTTTGCCATGAAATATAAGGGACAGCCGACGCTGGCCTTTACCCATTTCCAGCCGGCACAGCCGACGACGGTCGGAAAACGTGCGACACTGTGGCTGCAGGAATTCCTAATGGATTTGGAAGATGTGGATTATGTACTGTCCACGATGAAATTACTGGGTTCCAAGGGAACCACCGGCACACAGGCAAGCTTTATGGAACTGTTTGATGGGGATGAGGACAAGGTCAAGAAACTGGACCAAATTATCGCAGAAAAATTAGGGTTTTCGGCATGCTTTCCGGTATCTGGCCAGACGTATTCCCGTAAATTGGATACCAGAGTTGCCAATGTATTGGCGGGAATTGCGGCAAGTGCCCATAAATTTTCCAATGATATCCGCTTGTTGCAGCATTTGAAAGAAATTGAGGAACCGTTTGAAAAGAATCAGATTGGATCTTCTGCGATGGCATATAAACGAAACCCGATGCGCAGCGAACGAATTGCTTCCCTGTCCCGCTATGTGATGGCAGACGTGACTAACACGATGTTTACTTCGGCCAGCCAGTGGTTTGAACGCACCCTGGACGATTCAGCCAACAAACGGATCAGTATCCCGGAGGGCTTTCTGGCAACGGATGGAATCCTGGATCTGCTTTTGAATGTGGTTGATGGATTGGTAGTATACGATAAGGTTATTGAGAAACGTCTGCTCTCCGAACTGCCGTTTATGGCGACAGAAAATATTATGATGGATGCGGTAAAAGCGGGCGGAAACCGCCAAGAGCTGCATGAAAAAATCCGTACTCTTTCTATGGAAGCAGGGAAGAATGTGAAGGAATATGGCAAAGAAAATAATCTGTTGGAATTAATTGCTGCGGATGAGGAATTCCCAATGAGCCTGGAGGAACTGCAGGCATCCATGGATCCTGCGAAATATGTAGGGCGTGCGCCATCTCAGGTACAGGAATTTATAGAAAACGAAGTGCAGCCTGTTCTGGACGCCAATCGAGATATTCTGGGCATGAAAGCGGAAATTAATGTATAAAATCGGGTTTGCTTTGTGAGCCAAGATACGGTATACTAATGTATTGGGCTTAGTTTTGTGATACCAATGGATGCATGAGATAGGAGGAAGAGAATGGTTACAGCGATTGTAGGTGCGAACTGGGGCGATGAGGGAAAAGGCAAAATCACAGATATGCTGGGACAAGAGTCTGACATTGTCGTTCGTTTTCAGGGGGGCAGTAATGCAGGGCATACGATCATTAATGATTATGGTAAGTTTGCGTTACATCTATTGCCATCCGGTGTGTTTTATGACCATACGACCAGTGTGATAGGCAATGGTGTTGCTTTGAACATTCCTTATTTATTCCAGGAGATTCATGGTTTGGTAGAGCGGAATGTACCAAAACCAAAAATTCTGGTATCTGACCGCGCTCAGATTCTGATGCCATACCACATTCTGTTTGACCAGTATGAGGAAGAGCGTCTGGGAAAGAACTCTTTTGGTTCTACCAAGTCTGGAATTGCACCGTTTTATTCTGATAAATATGCCAAAATCGGTATCCAGGTATCGGAATTGTTCGACGATGCCTTGTTAGAGGACAAGGTAGCTCGTATCTGTGAACAGAAAAATGTTATCTTAGAGCATTTATATCATAAACCAGCGTTGGATCCTCAGGAGTTGCTGGAAACGTTACGGGAATACCGAGATATGGTAGCCCCTTATGTCTGTGATGTGTCTCTCTACCTGCGTCAGGCGATCAAAGAGGGAAAGAACATTTTATTGGAAGGACAGTTAGGGTCCCTGAAAGATCCGGACCACGGGATTTACCCAATGGTAACTTCTTCTTCCACATTGGCGTCCTATGGTGCGATTGGCGCCGGAATCCCACCTTATGAGATCCGACGTATTGTGACAGTGGTCAAGGCATATTCCAGTGCGGTTGGTGCCGGGGAATTTGTCAGTGAGATCCTGGATGAGGAGGAAGCTGATGTACTGCGCAAGCATGGCGGTGATGGCGGAGAGTATGGTGCGACTACCGGACGTCCACGGCGTATGGGTTGGTTTGATGCAGTGGCAAGCAGGTATGGTTGCCAGATCCAGGGAGCGACGGAGGTTGTTCTGACCGTTTTGGATTGTCTGGGATATTTACAGGAGATTCCGGTCTGCGTCGGATATGAGATCGACGGAAAAATTACCAAGGAATTCCCGGTTACTTCCCAATTGGCAAAAGCAAAACCGGTATATGAAGTGCTGCCGGGTTGGAATTGTGATATCTGCGGGATTACGGAGTATGATAAGTTGCCGGAGAATTGCAGAAAATATATTGAATTCATTGAAAAGGAACTGGAAGTGCCAATTACGATGATATCTAATGGGCCGAAGCGCTCGGATATTATCTATCGGAAAAAATAAGATAGACTTAAAAGGAAGGTGGTTGAATTTGCAATTTAACCACCTTCCTGAATAGATGGAGTATTTCATGAATTATAGTGAAAGCAGGGTGCGCTGGAAACAGGAACTCCTGGTTTCTTCCAGGCGCAAAATCAAAAATCGAATCCGGGTATGGTTTGTTTTAGTGGGAGCTGTCTTGGTAATTGGAGTGATCTTAATTACTTCTTTTTGTGTTGCCGGAATGTTGCGTGGATTGTGTGATTCGGCGCCTGCGGTCAGTTCTCTGGATATGATGCCGGAAGGATATGCCACAACGATCTATGATGTGGGGCACAACAAGATTCAGACACTGATTGGTTCGGATGCCAATCGGGAATATGTCGAGCTGTCTAATGTCCCGGAAAACGTACAGCATGCCTTTGTTGCAATTGAGGATGCCCGGTTCTATGAACATTATGGCGTGGATATGAAAGGGATTTTGCGGGCGATTTATTCTGGAATTTCCAAGGAGGAAGGATTGAAACAGGGCGCCAGCACCATTACACAGCAGTTATTAAAAAACCAGGTATTTGGCGGTGGCAATGAAAAAACATTTTTTACTAGATTGTCCCGTAAAGTGAAGGAGCAGTATCTGGCGGTACAGTTAGAAAATGAGATGAGCAAGGAGCAGATCCTGGAATATTATTTGAATACCATTAATCTGGGACAGAATACTCTGGGAATCCAGACCGCTTCTAAACGATATTTTAATAAAGATATTTCCCAGGTCACGTTATCAGAATCAGCAGTTTTGGCAAGTATCGCCCAGAACCCTACCATATATAATCCAATTTCACAACCACAAAATAACAGTGAACGCCATAAAATAGTGCTGAAAAAAATGTTAGAGCAGAAGTATATTGGAGAGGAAGAATATGAGGATGCACTGGCAGATGACGTATATTCTAGGATTGAAACCGTAAACCAGAAAAAGAGCGCAATCAAGGAGAATGTTAATTCTTACTATGTCGATGCTGTGATTGACAGTGTTCTGGAAGACCTCAAGCAAAAGCTGGGATATACGGAGACACAGGCATATAATGCGATTTATCGTGGAGGGCTTAAAATTTACAGCTGCCAGGATCAGGAACTGCAGAGGATTTGTGATGAAGTGATCGGTAATGATGCAAATTATCCAGCGGGCACGAAGTCTTATCTGTCCTACCGCTTATCCGTACAGGAAAAGGATGGAACGGTCAACGAATATACGGAAAATGATATCAGGAATTATTGGGAGGAAGTGGGCAAGGAGATCACCCTGTATTTTGACGATTCTTCCCAGGCAAAGAAATATATTAAAAAGTTTCGGCACGCTATGCTGGTGTCCGGTGGTACTGTACAGGAAGAACAGATGCATATGATTAAGCAGCCGCAGGCATCCTTTGTTCTGATGGACCATACGACAGGCAGAATCCAGGCAGTTGTGGGGGGGAGAGGCAGCAAGACGGCAAACCGGACATTAAACCGGGCGACGGCTTCCCTGCGCCAGCCGGGATCTACCTTTAAGATTCTTTCCACATATTTGCCAGCGCTCGACAGTTGTGGTATGACGCTGGGGACGGTGCAGGATGATTCTCCCTATCAGTATGATGGCACCAGGGTAAAAGTGCATAACTGGAACGGAGAGGCGTATAAAGGATTGACAACTCTACGTGCGGGGATTGTGAATTCCATGAATATCGTGACAGTGAAAACATTTGAAGAAGTGACTCCTCAAACGGGGCTGGATTATCTGAACAATCTTCGTTTTACTACACTTGTAGTAGAGCGGAAAGATGAAGAAGGGAAAGTGTATACGGACCTACAGCTGCCAACGGCGCTCGGAGGGTTGACTGATGGTGTCACCAATCTGGAACTGACAGCAGCATACGCCAGCATTGCAAATGGCGGGAAATATAATAAACCGGTCTTTTATTCCAAGGTAGTGGATGCCCATGGCAATCTACTGTTAGAGAATGAGGAGGAGCCTACCCGTGTGATGAAAGAGAGTACGGCGTGGCTTTTGACGGATGCGATGGAGGAGGTTATTACCAGTGGGACCGGACAGGCGGTAGCCTTAGACAATCGGGAGATTGCCCTCGCAGGAAAGACGGGGACGACCTCGGATAACAGTGATTACTGGTTTGAAGGTTATACTCCTTATTATACGGCTGGTATTTGGACCGGATACGACAGTGATTTAAAACAGCAGGATGGCAGTTATCATAAAAAGATGTGGAAAGAGATTATGGACCGGGTGCATCAAGTGAAACACTGTCATAAACAGCATTTTGAGAAACCGCAGGGGGTTATCAGTAGTAAAATTTGCATTAAGTGTGGTAATCAGGCCGTCGAGGGTCTCTGTGATGAAGCATATGGCGGTTCTGCCATGAGGACGGAGTATTTCGCCAAAGGATCTGAGCCGACGAAAAAATGCGACTGCCATGTGAAATATAAGATTTGTCGTTCTTACAGCCAAAAGGCGACCACACAGTGTCCAGACCAAAATTGCTATTACCAGGTTTATCTCAAGAAAGAGGAGACAGCGGAGACGATGGATACGCCTTATCTTGTACCGGAACGATTGAAGGAATCCTGTGTTGTACATGGATCGGGAGAGTAGAATAATTTACAATTTTTTTATAACTGCACAGTAGATTTAATCTTCTGTGCAGTTATATGATTTTCTGAAAATCCACATAGCCCTGCATCCAGATTACCCCTTTAAAACGGCAGCCGATCATCGGAGTGCCCAACAGATCTTTTTTATTAATACATACAGTCATCACAATGTCGTTGCAGTTGATTAACATCTGGTATACTTCTTCATGGGTATAGTTGTTGGTTATCAGGCTCCAGTTTATAATAGTCCCCAGCAGAGAGTAGTTATCCGACTCCGATCCGTAGGGAATAAAACTGGTCTCAACAAGACTGTACAGGTCTTCCGTCTTACTGCGCCGGGAGACCCGGGAACTGAGATCCATTTCATCCACCGTCAGACTGTCAATGGCATCCTGGTCGCCATTCTTGGCCTGCTTCATCAGTTGACTTTTCCGATAGGTCTCATGATTCTTGCGTTTCAGAGACTGTTCGGAACGCTCTACGCCCAGAATGATAGTCCCACCCAGAGATAAGCCGGACAGGGATAACTTTGCCTTGTGCGGTGTATTGTCCGGGGAGTTTAAAGCAATATAATCCGCCGTATTTTGTAAATAAAAGATCATGGAGATGCCCATGCGGATGTCGTCGCACATACCAGTATAGGCATCGGTATCCACACGGCGGTTGACCACAATATCTTCGGTTGTCGTATAGAGGTTGCAGGTGCAGTAGGGGAAATAATGTTCTAAATGAAAGAAGCCCAATTTGTCGTATTCGCCGCGGAGCGTAATACCAATATGATGACCAAAATCTTTTGCCATTTCGGTGTAGGTCTGATCGTTTTTCTCCATTTTTTTCTGTCGGTCGGGTTCATTCATAATGATTCCTAATATTTTATCCATATCCTGTCGGCTGTTGAGATCGCTAAAGCCGATTGCCCGTAAAAATCGATGCATTTCTATCGGTTCCTTCCAATGTTTTTCTAATATCATTACGCAATCACATTATTTTCCTAGTATGTCAGCACACTAGAGTAATTACTTCTATCATACTACGCAACAAGAATCTTCGCAAGTTATGAATTTTTAAGGACACGATTCCTGGAATGATTTCGGACATGCCGCATATATATGGTATAGGCACAACCAAGGAGAGAAAGGAGGCGTTAGGATGAGGAATCGGGAAGTGGTTTCCGGTAAATCCCAGGCCTGCACAGAACAGAAAGAAAGGTGCCGGGAACAGGAGATTTATCGGATTCTTCCGACACGGCTGCGCAGAATGTTCCAGGAGCTTGCCATTCAATTTGAAGGGTTGCAGGAAATCCGGCTGCGTGTCGGGGCGCCGGTTTTGTTCCGGTATCGGGGACAGGAATATTTTTTGGGGACATTGGGTGGTATGAGCAGGGACAGCCGTTCGGCATATTGCATTACCAGGGAAGAACTGGAGGAAGTTGTGGAATATATCAGCAATTATTCGCTCTATGCCTATGAAGAAGAATTGAGGCAAGGGTATTTAACGATTCGGGGAGGACACCGGATTGGGATTGCAGGAAAGATCATTCTGGAAAACAGACAGGTGAAATGTATTGGAAATATTACCTGTTTGAATATCCGTTTGGCCCATGAGGTACTCGGCTGTGGAGAAGGTGTTCTACCAGGATTGCTGCAGAACGGTGATCTATGTCATACCTTAATCGTATCACCGCCCCGTCAGGGGAAAACTACCCTGCTTCGGGATTTGATCCGTCTGTTATCTTATGGATCCCCGGAAATATCCGGCAGGACGGTGGGCGTTGTAGATGAGCGTTCCGAAATCGGAGCCTGTTATCGGGGGGAACCGCAAAATGACCTGGGCTACCGGACAGATATTTTGGATGGCTGTCCCAAGGTAGAGGGGATGATGCTGTTAGTCCGTTCTATGGCACCGGAAGTAATTGCTGTGGATGAGATCGGCTCCAGAGAAGATGTCGAGGCATTGGAATATGTGATAAGCAGCGGCGTCAAACTTTTGGCAACAGTGCATGGAAATGGCATGGATGATATTAAATCCAAACCGGTCCTGGGCAGATTGGTTCGGGAAAAGGTGTTTCAGCGGTACATCGTGTTAGGCGGCAGGAAAGTTGGACAGATCCGGGAAGTTTTTGATGAACGGGGATCGTTATTGGCAACGGGCAAGGAACTGACCCGGAAGACCGTTCATTCTGCCTAGTACAATGAATGGTAAAGCAGGCATTGGGAAAGGGAGTGGGCGTTATGTTAAAAATTCTGGGAATCTGTCTGGTAATGGCAGGAAGTGGTGGGATTGGATGGTATCTGTCAGGGAAAGCATTGCGCAGAATCCGTCTGTTGGAGGAGTGGGAAGGTTTGTTACAACTGCTGTATGGGGAGGTAGATTATGCCGGTTATGATCTACCAGATCTGATTCGGCGTATGATTGATCAAAGCCATGATACCAAGCAGTTCTGGAGGCGGATGGACGAAACACTGCGTCAGGAGGATCCCGGCAGAATCTGCGGGATTTGGCAAAAGGAACTAAGCCATAGGGACTGGACAGTACTGCAGGAACAGGAGCGGCGGATTCTAGGTGAACTGGGTGAAATCCTGGGACAGACCGACCGTCAGACGCAGCTGCATGCCATTCAACTGTATCAGCAGAGATTGGGTGGTGTTTTGAAACAGGCAAAGGATGCTTATCAGGGACAGGCAAGGGTATACCATGTAGCCGGAATTACGGTGGGAAGTTTTTTGGTAATTTTATTGCTATAGAAGCAAAAATGTTCTTAGGGAAGTTGTAGTTGTATTGGGTTCAAAGTTTAGCCCGGAGGGGCATAGAAAGGAAAGGGCAGATGACGATTAACCTGATCTTTAGGATTGCCGCAGTAGGAATTCTGGTATCTGTGCTGGGACAAGTGTTGAAACATTCCGGTAGGGATGAACAGGCATTTTTGGTAAGCCTGGCAGGACTTATTTTGGTTTTGCTTTGGATTATTCCCTATATTCAGGAATTATTTGAAACGGTGGAAGCATTATTTACTATTGGCAGTTGAAAGTTAAGAAAAAGCCGTGGTATGCAGGAAAGCAAAGCGCATCCGTGCGCATGCAGAATGGGGCGAATGATGATTAAAATCGTGATGATTGGACTGATGGCTGTCCTTTTGGCGTTGTCTCTGCGGCAAGAGAAGACAGGCTTTGCCATGCTAGTTGTCCTGGCGGCAAGTATCCTAATTTTGGGATTATCTACCACAAAGATGCAGGGGGTCCTGCAGGTCGTGGAGAAATTGCAGGAGGTTTTCCGGGAGGATGTTGTCTATGTACAGATTTTGCTAAAGATGTTGGGGATTACCTACATAGCAGAGTTTGGATCGGGTTTGTGCCGGGATGCCGGATATGGTGCGGTGGGTGGACAGATCGAATTCTATGGGAAATTGATGCTGTTGGTGGTCAGTATGCCGATTATTGAAAATCTAATCGAGGTCATTACCGGTATTGGTCTGTAGCATGGGATTGGGGTTTTGGAAAGGGAGGCAGTGATGGAATATCAGGATAGTACGGCGGCGATCTGGGATGAGATTTCGGAGGAAGAGGTACAATCCATGCTGGATCAGATTTTAGGGGATCATAGCTTTTCCTTTGCGGAGTACATGTCTCGGTTGCTGCAGGGAAAATCCCCGGTGGATGCCAGGCAGGTGGGACAAGATATCTGGGATGGATTGTTACAGAATTTACAGCAGCAGAAAAGCATGTATTTCTATTTGATTCTGATTGTGTTAATTGGTGCGGTTCTGAGCAATTTTTCTAAGTTACTCCAGGGAAAGCAGGTGGCAGAGACCGCTTTTTATGGAGTTTACCTGTTATTGTTTTCTATTTTTGCCACGGCGTATACGCAGATTACGATGATGGCAGAGCAGACTTTGGTGCAGCTTTTGGATTTTATCAAGGTGCTGGCCCCCGCATATTTTATCAGCATGACTTTTTCACAGGGGGCTGCGGCTACGACTGCATACTATGAATTTACGTTGTTTATGGTGATGATCGTGGATTTGCTGCTCATCCGATTTTTGCTGCCCGCCGTTAATTTGTATTTCATCCTGCAGTTGGTTAATCAGCTCTCCGAGGAGGAAATGTTTACACGAATGGCAGATCTGATCCGGGATCTGGTCAAACTTGCCATGAAAACAATTTTTGGAATTATGATGGGAATCAATGTGATCCAGGGACTGATCCTGCCGGTGGCTGCACAGGTGGAGAAATCTGCGTTGGTCAAGGTTGGGACGGCAATTCCCGGTGTGGGCAATACGATTGGGAGTATTACCAGTGCAGTGCTCTGTGCCGGAAAGTTAGTAAAAAATGCGGTGGGAGTGACCGGGGTCATTGCAGTCGTCCTGATCTGTGTGATTCCTCTGCTTCACCTATTGATCTATCGGTTTGCCTATCAGTTTATTGCGGCAGTGGTGCAGCCTATCTCCGATGGGCGAGTGATCCGGTGCTTCGGAGCGATGACGGAATCAGTGCGGCTGTTAATACAGATTGTTGCTATGGCCGCCATGTTATTTGTTTTATCAATTGTGGTGGTTAGCAGTATGACATGACAACAGAGATGAATGAGGGATAGAGATGGAGGAATGGATACAACGAATTGCGATCTATATTGTATTGGTAACAGTGCTTCGCAGTTTGATTAGCAGACCACAGTATCAGCAGTATTTTCGTTTTGTCAGTGGACTGATTTTGATTTTGCTGTTAATCACACCAGTCGTCGGTGTCTTGGGCGACGATTCCAGGCTGTACGAGATTCTTAACCGGCACTTATATCAGCTGGATCTAGAGGATATCAAATCTTCGCTGCAACTGGCTGAGGGGCAGAGGAAAGAATTAATCCGTGAAGAATATCGGCGTTCCATATCCATACAGGTTACGGATCTGGCAGAGCAGAGAGGACTTTCGGTGCAGGAAGTTCAGGTAACACTGGGAGCGGAGGAGGAAGTTACTGGCCTGGAAATTCATATGGCATCCCAGCAGCAATCTCCGTCCAAGGCAGAGCTGCGTGAATTTCGAAGCTTATTGCAACAGTATTATCAATTGGGAGAGGAGAGTGTCGTAATATGGATTTAAAGGGAACGGAACCGGGTGCCGATAGCGCTAGAAAGGGGAAATCTTTACCTCCGATCCGTCTACAGGAGATTGGCTTACCCAAATTACTGCTGGTGGTTGTGGCGGGAATCGCTTTGCTAATACTTTCTTTGCCGTCCGGCTGGACAGGAGGTTCTACGGGCCGTTCTGACCGGAATAAAAGCAGCGGAACGGTGGATGGAGCGACAGAGGCGGCGACTGCCATGGAGGCTTATACGGATAAGAAGGAGAAACAGCTGGAAAAAATATTGGAAAAGGTGCAGGGAATCGGGCAGGTAGACGTGATGATTACCTTAGATAGTGCCGAGGAAAAAACCAAGCTGTTAGAGAATACCCGGGTGCAGAAAGTGGAGGGGGTACTGGTGGTAGCGGAGGGAGCAGGGGAAGCGCAGATGGATGCAGAAATAATTCGTGCAGTTCAGGCATTATTTTCTCTGGAGCCACATAAAATAAGGGTAATGAAGATGGAATAAAAAATGTCAGTACAAGGATAACCGATACCACCTATTGTACATAGAGCGTCAATACTTGTACGGGCGAAAGTGAGGTAAATATGAAGAAAATGGTTCACAAAAATCAAATCATTATTACAGCATTGGCAGTGATGATCGTCGTGGCAGGATACTTAAATTTTACCGGACAGGAGATTACAACCGGAGGATTCGGGCTCAATGCCAATAAACAGAAAACGGCGGAACAGAAAGAAGCGGGCACCAAAACGGCGAAAGAAGAAACGGAACCGAAGGAGGATAAAGAGGATGAGGCAGCCCAGCAAAAAGAGGACGATTCTGCCAAGGAACAGGACAATGCACAGGCTACCGATATCTCCGAGGAAGATGACAAAGGCAAGACCCTCAGTGTAAATGACAAGGGGGAAGTGGTTGCTTCTCAGGAAAATCCGGGGGAAGCAGTTATGGTATCCAATGTAATTGGTGCGGATTATTTTTCTTCTGCAAAATTGTCCAGAGAACAGACCCGGGCCAAAAATAAAGAGACATTGATGGAAATTGTCAATAATGATTCTCTGAGTTCTGCAGATAAAAAAGCAGCCGTACAGGAAGTCGCAGAGATTACGGAAAATGCCCAGAAAGAAAGCGATGCGGAAATGATGTTAGAGGCGAAAGGTTTTTCGGATGCCATGGTCAGCATCAATGACGGTAAAGCGGATGTTGTCGTGGATGCTGAGAAATTATCAGCAAAGGAGATGGCACAGATTGTTGATATTGTGAAGCGAAAAACCAATATTTCTGCGGAGCAGATTGTGATTACTCCCGTCTCTGTTAAAAAAGAGTAGCAATGCGTGTAACAATCCTTTAGGAACATTTAAAGGAGAACTACGTTCTATGCTTCCTTCTTTTTTCAAAATACATTTTTTGATCGGAATCAGTAATACAGGTATGGAAACTATCTCCCCTGCTCTTCATGACGGATACGCCGAAAGAGATACTCAGCTGTCGGTTTTGTATGAGGTATTGTTTTTGCATCTCTTTTAGCTTATCTACAAGGAGCAGGGCTTTTTCCTCTGAAGTTGAGGGCAATAAAACAAGAAATTCGTCCCCGCCCATGCGGAATAATATGCGTTCCTCGGGTAAAACCGTTTTGAAAAGGTTTGCAGTAGCTTTAATATATTCATCGCCCGCCGTATGCCCAAAGGTATCGTTTATTTCTTTGAGTCCGTCACAATCAGCCGAGATAATGGCAAGAGGGTAACAATCATCGTTGTGCATTTTGATAAATTCGTCCAGATATGCCCTGTTATATAGACCGGTCAGTGTGTCAGTGACGGCTTGCTCCTGGAGCTTTTTTTTCAATAATTCGTGCTCCGTCACATTGTTAATCAGGCCGATAATGCCCGTGACATGTCCCTCCTCATTGAAAAGAGGCTGTTTGATAATTTGGAGGAATTCCTGTATTCCATCCTCATTGATTTCAATCGTGTAAGTCATACCCTTACCGGTTTCTATGATTTCCAAATCTTTTTTATGCGCTTCGATAGCGTTATGTTTATCTTTTCGTATCTCAGGATCAATTTTCCCCCGAATTGACCAATTGGGATCATCCGGTTTTTTCAGATGATGCCAATACTTTGTCGCAAAAATGTATCGGGCCTCATTGTCCTTGAGAAAAATATTGGAAGGAAGCTGTTTCAGTATCTTTTCAATTCCGTAGAACGTCATGGAATCTGTAAATGAAATTGCATTTGTAATCCTGTTTTTAATTATATTACTGATAAATGGTCTGGTAATGCAATCAAAAACTCCGGATCCGAGATAACTAAATTCGTCTGCAGGGATCTCTTTATCGGTATATGTAAGAATTGGAATAGAGATAAGGCTTTTGCTGTCTTTCAAAAATTGGACAGCTTTGCTAATATCTTCCTGTAGATCCGCGTGAATCAGAAGTGCTTGGATATCTGATTCACTTTGTTTCAGGAGATCTTTTGCGGCTGTCATATCTCGAACAATCGTTACGTTGTATTTATCATCAAGAATTTGGCAAAGTTCTTCACAGGTCTGCCCGTGATCAATAAAAAGCAGATTTCTTTTCATTTTTGTATGATACATTTTGCACTTCCTTTCCAAGGAGCTTCCTTGCTATGGATGATAGATAGTTATATTATATGAGAGTTTGACGCTTATTTCAATAACAACAGTGTTCAAATTTTGGCGATTCCATTCTTGTTTCATTCTGTGGCAAGAAGAGTGTTTCTGTGGTATCATTAGATAGATTAGGTGGATATTATTGGAATTTATGAAAGGACATTGAATATGGGATGTTTGGGTAATGTGATCTGGTTTGTTTTTGGTGGCTTTTTTTGCGGTTTGGGATGGATCTTTTCCGGGATTCTATGTTGTTGTACGATTGTTGGAATTCCGTTGGGTCTGCAGTGCTTTAAGTTTGCTTCTATGGGATTCTGTCCTTTCGGAAAAGAGATTGTATATGGGGGAGGCACAGTTTCGCTGATTGCCAATATAATCTGGCTGATCTTTTGTGGGATTCCGATGGCAGTTGGAAATGTGATTTCCGGTTGCCTGTTGTGTATTACGATCATTGGGATTCCGTTTGGGTTACAGTTTTTTAAATTGGCGAAATTATCTCTGATGCCGTTTGGTGCTACGATTTCATCTCTTTGAAACAGAATAGGAGGGGATTCTATATTTTCTAAGAAGAAATCCACCTTTATCCTAATTATTTCCAGTAGGAGAGCCGATATAACCTATAGCTAAGGAGAGCGATGTATTCCAGGGACGGAGTGGGATGCATCGCTTTTATTCTCGAATCGGAGGCGGAGAGTTTCGCTTGCGAAACTCTCTCTTAATCGAATAGGAAAGTAGTGCGTACTGGAAAAAGAGGAGAGGGATATGTTAGAAATTAATGATTCACGCCGTTTACAGGAGTATGCGGCAACATGGAACCGGGATTCCCAGGAGTTATCCGAAATAGAATTTGTTTCGGCGGTGGAGCGTATTCAGGAAATGAGTATGGAACAGTTTCAGCAGGAATTTTGGGATGAGGTGGAGCAGATGATGCAGTGGTGCCCGAATCATCATACCTTGATTCATGTGACGAGAGAAGGCTGGGAAAAGATGAAAGAAGATCCTGAATACCGGGAAAGAGTAATGGCTCTGCTACGACGGGATTTAATGGGACCTTTTTGCGGTCAGGGATACCGTATTGTGACAATTGGCGGCAGCGAGGAAGAATACCGTGTGGACAGCTGGAGTACTTCGTCGGATCAAAAAGAAGAGGATGATTATATGGAGCGGCGCAGAAGGCGTAGAAAAGAATTTCAGAAGCGCTACGAAAAACTGCTGGAGAAGCGTCGCTTGGAGAAAAAACGACTGGAGAAGAAACGCCTGGAAAAGTATCTGTTAGAGAGAAGTATGCAGGAGAGGAAACGGTTGGAACTGTTGCATCTGGAAGCGGTAGAGAATTCTATGTTATATGCAGAAAAGTGGTATTAGAATTTTGGATCACTGATATTTTGACAAATGACTTGATTACTGACAATGAAAGATACCGTACATCAGTAACTTACCAATTATTTGACAGAGATAGGAGAAGTCTGTGAAAAAAGAGGAGAGAAACACACCGCTGCCTTTGCAGCAAATACAGATTACCGATGATTTTTGGGGAGAGAGAATGGAATTGGTTCGGCGGGAAATCATTCCATACCAATGGCGTGCATTAAACGACCAGATTCCAGAGGCAGATCCCAGTTTTTGCATGCGCAATTTTCAGGTGGCGGGCCGCCAGAATCAGGAGCGCAGGAACAAGGGGAGTGACTTTGAAGAACCGAAGTTTACTTTTCGGGGATTTCAGTCGCTGCCCGAGGATGGGAAACCGTTAGAGGAGAAATTTTATGGTTTTGTTTTCCAGGACAGTGATTTATATAAATGGATTGAATCGGTAGCGTATTCGCTGTCCCAGCATCCAGACCAGGAGTTGGAAAATTTGGCGGATCAGGCGATCGATGCGGTCTGTGCGGCGCAGCAGGAAAATGGATATCTGGATACCTATTATATCATTGGTGGGATGGATCAGATTTTTACCAATCTTCGGGACCATCACGAATTATATTGTTTTGGGCATCTGGCAGAGGCTGCTGTTGCCTATTATCAAGCTACCGGGAAAATGCGACTGTTGGAGGCGGCCCGAAAATTTGCAGATTATATCAATGGATTTTTTGGTACGGGCGAGAACCAATGTAAAGGTTATCCGGGGCATGAGATTGCAGAAATGGCGCTGGTGCGTCTTTATGAAGTGACGGGGGAGAAGCGGTATCTGGATCTGAGTTATTTCTTTGTCAATGAGAGGGGACAGAGACCCTATTATTTTGATCGGGAAGATCAGGCGTGGAAGATCTCTGCGAGGGAAGAACAGGAACTCCGCTATCAGTATTATCAGGCACATCTGCCGGTGCGCCGACAGACGGAAGCAGTTGGACATGCTGTGCGCGGGGTATATCTGTATTCCGGTATGGCAGATCTCGCCAGATACTATGAGGATTCCTCGCTCTATGAGGCGTGTGAGCGTCTTTGGGACAATATGACGCAGAAAAAGATGTATATCACGGGAGGAATCGGAGGGACGCATATCGGGGAAGCATTTTCTTTTGCCTATGATTTACCCAATGATACCGCTTATGCTGAAACCTGTGCTTCTATTGGACTCGTCTTTTTTGCCAGGAGAATGTTGCAGATCCATCCTGCTGCCAAATATGCCAATGTGATGGAGCGGGCATTGTATAATGGAATCCTCAGTGGAATGGCGTTAGATGGCAGGAGTTTCTTTTATGTCAATCCTTTAGAGGTGGCGCCCGAAGCATGCAGGTTGGATGAACGGAAGTTTCATGTCAAGGCGGTTCGCCAGAAATGGTTTGGATGTGCCTGCTGCCCGCCGAATCTGGCGCGTTTGTTGGGGTCTGTGGGATCCTATGCATATACAGCCACAGAAGATACCTTGTTTGTGCATCTCTATATCGGTGCAGTGATCCACAAAGATATTGCCGGAAAAATGGCAGAGATTTCTATAGAATCCGGTCATCCTTGGGATGGAGCGGTCAAGATCCAGGTTCGGGGAGTGGACGCTGTTTTTACGATTGCTTGCCGGATTCCGGACTGGTGTGATACCTATCAGCTGGAAGCAGAGGATGCTGCAATCGAAGAGCGGGAGGGATATCTCTATATTACCAGGCGATGGAAAGAACAGGATCAAATCCTGTTAGATTTTCCTATGGAGATTCGTTTTCTGGAGGCAGACACCAGGGTGCGGGAAGACATTGGGAAAGTTGCAGTCATGCGTGGTCCGGTCGTATACTGTATGGAGGAAGTAGATCAGGGCAGGGATCTCCATTTGATAAGCATCTGTACGGATGCCGAGCCCGTGTTAGAGGAACGGCAGGTCGCCTCCGCTTCCGTGAAAGGGATTGCTGTCGCCGGGTTCCGCCAGGAAGCGGTGGAAACCGACGAATTGTATCATGATGCACGGAAGGGGAGTCGGAAACCAGTCACATTACATTTGGTTCCTTATTATACCTGGGCTAATCGTGGCGAGAATGAGATGCAGGTGTGGATTCGGCGGCAATAAACCGGGCAAATCCGTTTTGTCCTTTGGTATTTAAGTGAATTCCATCCTGATAGAACCAGCCAGGATGTTTCTGGGCTTCTTTGGCCCAGTCAATGACATGTACGTTTTCATTTTTCTTCGCCAGTGTTCGGATGGTCTGGTTGACCTCTTTTTGCCAGTCCAGTTTTTTTCCGTAAGCGGTAATCCAGTAAACAGTGCGGTCTTTGCCCAGATAATCAACGATTGCCTGGCCGGTTGCCTCGTTGAATTTTCCGTTGGTACCCAGGGAAATCAGCACGGTATTGCCTAGTTTCCCCTTGGCTGCCAATTTTTTAGCGACATCCAGTCCATGGGATACCTGGCGGGAAATTTTTGCATCAATCGCGACATCTTTGACTATTTTTTTGTAGGCAGGCGCTGCCCCCAGAAAAACAGAGTCCCCGATGACAGATAGAGATGGTTCTATAGTGACGGTTGAGGAGGGAGAACCGGTGGAATTTCCCTCTATGGGATCTGTGCCAGAGGAATCTTTTGCAGTATCTGGATTCGCAGTGTTTGTATTGCCGGTTCCTACTAAGTTAATATGATCCCATTGTTCCAGGATTTGTTTATTTCTGTTTAATTCTTGCTCTAATGCACTCTGGTCGGATTCCGGGGCGGTGGAGATTCCATAACCTCCCACGACGGTACAAAACAATAAGGCAAAAAGCTTTGTGCTAGACTGTATTTTTTTTCTGATATTCTGATGCATAGTAATCTCCTTTCCAGGGATTTTATGGGTTAAAAAGTTACTTTTGTGATAGGCATGCTGAGATTCTGATCTGACAGTTAGAAAACGTGATGGCTTATAGGAAGCATCCGATTCGTTGTACCAGGATCATGATGGGATAATGCCAGAGATAGATCTGGTAGCTGTGTCTGCCAAGCTGGTAGAGCAGGGGAGCCGTGCGGGTTTCACTTCCGGCTTCCTGCTGGTTTTCCAGGAGATGGATGATACCCGCAAAAAACAGGCTAATCATCCACAATCCACCCTGGTAGAGATGGTCCGTCTGCCCGTCGACCAATAGAAACAGGGAGCACAGGCAGAGCAAAAAACAGAGAAAGACGGCATGTGCGGTCTGCGGGGAAACCGGAAAGCAGAGGCTTTTATATTGGGATCGGACAGCCCCGAGAAACATACCGATCAACAGGGGAAAAGCCATCGTATCGGTGCCGTAATAGACACGGGAAGGGTCGCTTCCCGGAACATAGAGGCAGAACATTCTAGCTGCAGATAATAGGGCAAGCGCAGCGAAGAGGAAGCACATTTTTCTGCCGCCGATCCACTGGAGACCCTTCTGGTACAGTAGAAACAAAAACGGCCATAGTAGATAGCATTGGAATTCTACTGCCAGGAACCAGAGATGGGTAAATGGGGAAGTAAGGTTTTTAGTAAAATAGGAGGCATGCTGTCCGATTTGCCACCAGTTATTATATCCCAGAAAAATGCTGAAAACTTCATGCCGAATTCCTATTAACCAGCTGCGGTGAAAAAGGGTCAGGCAGCAGCATACGCTCATAACCATCACAAATAGGGGTGGCAGGATCCGTGTCAGCCTTTTTTGATAATAGGTACGGATACGAAAGGTTCCTTGTTTCCATTGGTAGTTGCTGCTGGTAAACATGAGATAACCGGACAGGACAAAGAATAGGGGGACGCCGAGGAATCCGCCAGGAACGATGGCAGGAAAGGCGTGGTAGAGTACAATTCCTATAATACCGACGCCGCGTAATAACTCCAGGTTGTTCTTTTTCTGTGGTACATGATAATTTTTCATCGGAATCCTCCATTCTGCTGCGTTTAGGTACCGACTGTCCCTTAAATTATGGGTGTTGGCATGGCAATAGATTTATATTGTAAACCAATTATAAGATCAAAGGTCTATATTGTCAATCTTTTGTTTTTAATTTTGTCTCATCGGACATCATGGAAAACTTCTGAACGAAACAGCAGGGTAAATGATGAAATTTAATGAATAACAGAAAATTGCCTGTCAGAAATCATCGGTAAAGGATAACATTCTAAAATTGATTTCCGTGTTTTTTGGAAAAGAATGGTTGACGAATTAAACTGAATATCCTATAATATGGTTTACAACGTAAATTGAAAGACAGGGGTTAAATTCGGTTATGCTGATGCCGGTTCCTGCTTTCCAAGGAGCAAGATAAGTGACTGAATTCTGTTGTGTAGAATCAGCACGGAAATGGAGAACATTTTGAAACAGGAAATTCATGTAACAAACAGTGAATGGTATTTGATGAACTGTCTGTGGGAAGAATCACCGAGATCGTTAATGCAGCTTGTACCAGTGTTAAAAGATCGGGTGGGATGGAGCAAAAGCACCTGTGCGACCATGGTAAGGAGAATGACGGAGAAGGGGTTAATTGGATATGAGGAGCAGGGGAAGACAAAGTTTTTCTATGCGAAGGTAGAAAAAGAGGATGTGGTCGTTCAGGAGACCAGGGATTTCCTGCAGCGGATTTATGATGGCAGTGTTGGGATGATGATGAGTGCCCTGCTGCGTCAGAATGATTTGTCCGGGGAGGATATCCGGGAGCTACAGGAGATTTTGGAAGAGGCACAAAATAAGGCAGGTAACACAAAGGAAAAAACGGTCAGTAAGAAAAGAAAGTAGGGAAAGCGATGGGAACTTTTTTGGAATGGATGCTGGAATCCTCTCTATTGGTTCTGCTGGTAATTGGGATTCGCAAGATCTTTATGGGAAAGATCCATTATGCGGTAATTTATTCGCTGTGGATTGTAGTTTTACTGCGCTTTCTGATTCCGGTCAATGTATTTTCTACACCGGTCAGCGTCGCCAATCTATTTCCCAAAGCCTTTACTGCATGGGAGCAGGCAGAGCGGTCTGTAGAAAAAGAGAAGGCGGATCAAGGCAGGGAAAGCCGGGACGCAGGTCGCACGCTTCAGACAGGGATTGGAGTGGAGCAAGATTTGACGGAACCTTCCCGGACAAATTCTACCTATGGAGTACGAAATCTGGAAGAAAGTTCTTCTGCTGTATTGCAGGGAGCCGGCAGTCAATTTTACGCATTTTGGAATCGTTCGTTTTTCCGTTATGGCAGGACGTTTATTGCCGTATTGCTGCTGTTATGGTTTTTTGTGTCCAACGTGACATTGCTGCATGCATTGAAAAGGAACCGGGTGTTCTATGGACAGAGAGGACGGGTAAAAATATATACCGTATCTATTTTACAGACACCGTGTCTCTATGGATGCTTCAAACCTGCCATCTATCTGCCATCTGCTCTGGTTATGCAGGACAGTGATAGGAAGGTAAGTGAGGAGGAACGGGAGCAGATGATTACCCATGAGTATGTGCATTACTGTCATCGGGATCATCTTTGGGCGATGTTCCGTATGCTGGTGGTATCTATTCATTGGTATCATCCGTTTGTCTGGCTGGCTTCTTCCTGTTCCAAAAAAGATGCTGAGCTTTACTGTGATGAAACGGTCATTCGTTTGCTGGGTGAGGAAAATCGTTTCCGCTATGGCAGAATGTTAGTGAGGCTGGCGGGGAACGGCCAATGGGGAGATTTTCGTTATTCCATGCTGCTGATGAGCAAAAAGGGCAGGGAAATGGAGCAGAGAATCCGTGCTATTGGTGGAAAGAGAAGATATTCTAGGTGGATGATGCTGCCGCTGGCGGCAGCATTAGCCGTAGCAGTTGGGGTGACGTGCAGTTCCGGGATTGGGAATCTGGCAGGAGAGAATGACGGTTTGGAAGCCAAGGCGTCGCAGCAGGAACAGGCAATGCAGGTACGACAAAGTATTTCCGCGGATGACCGGACAGCGACAGATGCCGCTGCCTCTTATGAGGAGGCATTCGACCGATATATTACCGTATTTACTAATGCGGTAAATACCGGCAGCACCGATCAGCTTGACGAGGTATTGCTTCCCGGCAGCGATGTTTACCAACAGCAGTGTGCAATTGTGAAGAATTACTATAAACGCGGGATCCGTGAGGAAGTGAAAGAATATACCATATCTTCTGCAATCAAGAGAACGGCCGATTGCGTCGCTGTGGATTCTTCGGAAGAAATCCTGGTGCACTATGGCGATGGTACTTCTAAGATAGTCAAACAGAGTTACCGTTATACTTGTGAATTTATTGGTTCGGGATGGATCATTACAGATATGACAGAAATTATGTAAGAAAACTGGGCGGTGGAATTTAGGGAGGTTCCTCTGCCCAGTTTTTTTAGGCAACAGCATTTCCTTGTTGCTCTATGAAATGTATTTCAACAGGATCATTTTCTGTTATCCGTCAAATTTTGATATTTCTTCTGTTGTTTCGCTCAAAAGTTAGCAGCAATGTCCGATTCAGACAAAATTTTGCCCTGCCGTTGTGCAATAGCCCTTCGAGAGAAACTCTGCCTTGCAGTGACGTATCTGTGCGTGCTCGGAAGCACTGTCTGAACACGCATGCACGGTTTGTAGTTTCTTTTTCGGGCACACTTGCGCTAAATTTCATACGCAGCGGTACATAACGAGGTAAAAAACACCTCGTAAGTACCGGCGTATTCAAATTGCCCGTAAAAGAAACATACAAACGTAGCATGTGGGAAGTTTTGCGCACGAGCACGCGAATAGACAATACGGCACGCAAGGCAGATCGTTTTTCCGAAGGGCGTAAATTTGCCAGGCAGGGCAAATTTTGCCTCATCGGACATATCATGTCTTTATCAGGCGAAACAGCAGAAGGAATCGGGTAAATGACGGATAACAGAAAATGATCCCTGTGCGAGAAATGGTTAAGGGCAACAAGGAAATGCTGTTCCTCTGCCCGGTTTTCGTTTGTTGCTTCACAAAGCTTATGAAATTTGATATAATGGGTAAGATAATCATAGGAAGGAAATAAAGGAGGTATCATCGTGGCAGAGCAGGAAAATAAAGGAATTGGGGAAGTAAAGATTGCATCGGATGTGGTAGCAGCCATTGCAGCGCTGGCGGCAACAGAGGTCGATGGCGTATATGCCATGGCAGGTAATGTTACCAATGAATTAATTAGTAAATTTGGTAAAAGAAAACTTTCCAAGGGAGTGAAGGTGCAGATGGACGCTGGCGTTGTGCATGTAGACATGATGGTAAATGTTCGTTATGGCTATCATATTCCCAAAGTATCTGAGCAGGTACAGGACCGTGTGAGCCAGCAGATAGAAACGATGACAGGGCTGGGTGTGTCTGAAGTAAATGTACGTGTTGCAGGAGTTAATTTGAGCAACGAATAGAGGAGAAGCAAAAAAACGATGGCAAAGAGATTGACAAGGACAGAAATGCGGGAATGTTTGTATCAGGCGTTATTCCGTATGGACTACTATCCGGGGGAGGAATTACCGGAACAGATGGAATTCTTTCTGGAAGATATGGCTCCACCGGCTGCGAAGCGGGATCAACAGGAGTTAAGGGAGAAATTTCAGGCAGTGATAGAGAAAGTGGCTGATTTGGACGAGATGATAGAAGCCAGGTCCAATGGCTGGACGGTGAAACGACTGGCAAAATCAGATCTTACCGTACTCCGTTTGGCTATTTATGAAATGAAGTATGATGAGAAGATCCCGGTCGGTGTGGCAATCAGTGAGGCGGTGGAACTGGCTAAAAATTATGGTGGAGACAAATCTGCTGGTTTTGTAAACGGCATTTTGTCCACGGTTGCAAAGGAAATGCCGGAATAGAGATTGGTACGAGAGGACAGGCCGGTGGGCAGTACAGAGGTAGGTTATGCAAAAAAGACAGAAGCAGATCAGTTCAGTGTCTCAGGTAAACCAATATATCAGAAATATGTTCGAGGGAGAATATGCATTGCAGCATATCTATGTACAGGGGGAGATCTCCAACTGTAAATATCATTCTTCGGGACATATCTATTTTACTCTAAAGGATGCATCTTCTCAGATTTCCTGTGTCATGTTTGCCAGTGCCAGACGGAGTCTGCGGCTGCGGTTAGAAGAGGGGATGGCGGTTGTTGTTGAAGGCAGCATCCGGGTCTATGAGCGGGATGGCAGATATCAGCTATATGCGCAGCAGATTACGCAGGACGGGATTGGCAGTCTGTATGAAGAATATGAAAAACGGAAAAAGCGCCTCCTAGATGAGGGGCTTTTTGATGAAAAAAGAAAAAAGAAGATTCCTAAATATTCTATGTGTATTGGTGTGGTAACGGCACAGACCGGGGCTGTGATTCAAGATATCTGTAATGTGGTTCATCGGCGCAATCCATATATTCAGGTGGTGTTATACCCTGCGAAGGTGCAGGGGGAGGGAGCGGCAGAGACTGTGATACAGGGGATCCATGCCTTGGAACAGCGGGAAGAAGTAGATGTCATTGTGATTGGACGGGGCGGCGGTTCTATCGAAGATCTGTGGGCATTTAATGAGGAGCCTTTGGTTCGTGCGGTGGCTGCTTGTGCCAAACCGATCATATCTGCCGTAGGGCATGAAACGGATACCACATTAGCAGATTATGCGGCGGATCTTAGGGCGCCGACGCCTTCGGCCGCAGCAGAATTGGCGGCATTTTCCTATCGGGATTTTGAGATTGGATTACGGGAGGCTGCCTACCATATGAACAAGTATCTGGAAACGATTCTACGTTACCGGAAGTTGAGACTGGCACAGTATGAAATGGCGCTTCGCCATCACAGCCCGCAGGATCAGATCCGGCAGCAGCGTCTGTATCTGGCGGATCTACAGGAACGGATGAAGCAAACGATAGAGCGACGCCTGTTGGCAGCCAGACATCAGTTGGCATTATATGTGGAAGAATTAAAGGGGCTTTCCCCTCTGTACAAGTTACAGGGTGGCTATTCCTATGTGGAGGATGAGACGGGCAGAAATATTCATTCCGTGGAACAAATTTCACTGGGACAGAAAGTGACTATGAATCTGGAAGATGGACAGGCTGACGTAGAAGTGTTGGAAATCCGGAAAGGAGAACTATGGCAGGAAAATTAACATTGGAACAAACTTTTGAACGGTTGGATTCGATTCTTGGGGAACTGCAGGAAGGGGAACTGACGTTGGAACAGTCGTTTCAAAAATACGAAGAAGGCATGAAACTGATCAAAAACTGTACTGCTGCCATTGACAAGGTAGAGAAAAAATTAGAAATCATGGAAGAAAAGAATTGAGGAATCATTTGAACCAAGGATTGGCGGAGACATGGACAGAATATGGCGAAGCCGGTTCTGACCGGAACGCAGAACAGGGCAGTAAGGAGAGGCGATGAAACAAATGGATGCAGAAACCTTTGCACGGGAACAGGAGACAAAATTACAAGAGATCGAGGAGATCTTGCGGAACGCATTGCCGCAGAACGTTTCCTATCAGCGAACGATACAGGATGCCATGGAATATAGTTTGATGGCAGGAGGAAAGCGGATTCGGCCGATGTTACTCAGGGAGGCCTATCAGTTATTTGGCGGTCAAAATCTGTCTTCGGTTTCTTCTTTTATGGCGGCGTTGGAAATGATTCACACCTATTCGCTGGTGCATGATGATCTGCCAGCTATGGATAACGATGAGTTCCGCAGAGGTCGTCAGACTACACATGTAGTATATGGGGAGGATATGGGGATCCTGGCAGGCGATGCTCTGTTGAATTTTGCCTATGAGACCGCGGTTCGGGGAGTCCGTGCAGCAGAGGATTCCGCATGCGGACTGCGAGCTATTGAAATTCTGGCTGACAAGGCAGGGGTTTTTGGTATGGTAGGTGGTCAGGTGGTCGATGTAGAACTGACGGGGCAGCCGATTGATGCAGAACGACTTCAGTTCATCTATCAATTAAAGACAGGGGCATTGCTGGAAGCTGCCTTGATGATTGGCGCGGCCTTGGCTGGGGCATCGGAGAGGGAGATCCGATGTATGGAGGAGATTGGCAGAAATGTCGGCATGGCCTTCCAGATTCAGGACGATATACTGGATCTGACCAGTACAACCGAGGAATTAGGCAAGCCCGTTCACAGTGATGAAAGAAACGAAAAGACAACGTATGTGACGCTGTATGGAATGGAGAAGGCAAGGGAGGCAGTGCAGCGGTATTCTGCTGCTGCGTTGGAGCAGTTGGGGAGTTTAGGCAGGGAAAACAGATTTTTAAATACTCTGATTGAGAAATTGATTTGGCGGAAGAAATAAGACCGTCTTGGGATAGAGTGCAGCAGCGGCACGGAGGACAACGATGAGTGAATTATTGGAGCGGATAAAACAACCGAATGATATTAAAGAGATTGAGCCAGAGAATTATAAGGCTTTGGCAAAAGAAATACGGCACTTTATGGTTCGTCAGGTCAGCCGCACAGGGGGGCACCTGGCGTCAAACCTGGGTGTAGTGGAGTTGACCATGGCAATTCATTTATGCTGTGATTTTCCGCAGGATCAGGTAATATGGGATGTAGGGCATCAATGTTATACCCACAAGATTCTGACCGGACGTCAGGACGCCTTTGACCGTTTACGGAAATACCAGGGGATCAGCGGGTTTCCCAAACGTGCGGAGAGTGATTGTGATGTGATGGATACCGGACACAGTTCTACTTCGATCAGTGCAGCGTTAGGGCTGGCGAAAGCAAGGGATTTACAGCAGAAAGACCAAAAAATCTTTGCAGTGATCGGTGATGGTGCGCTATCCGGCGGTATGGCATACGAGGCGCTCAATAATGCCGCCAGACTGAAATCCAATCTGATCATTGTCTTAAACGATAATCAGATGTCAATTTCTAAAAATGTAGGCGGCATGTCCAATTATCTGGGAAAGATACGGACGAATATAAACTATACAGGATTGAAAGAAGATGTGGAGAACATATTGGAGAAGCTGCCCCGTGTGGGAAATCGTTTGACGGTAAAAATACGAGGATTAAAGGATCTGGTAAAACGGCTTTTCATTCCGGGCATGTTGTTTGAAGATATGGGACTGACCTATATCGGCCCGATTGACGGACATAATATCGGGCAGATGGTAAGTGCCTTTCACAGTGCGTCAAAAATGAAAGAGGCGGTCATTGTACATGTGAGTACGAAAAAGGGGAAGGGATATAGGCCAGCAGAACTGGATCCCTCTGCCTTTCATGGAGTGGGGCCATTTTCAGTAAAAGAAGGTGTCATGAAGCAGAAAGCAACTCCTTCCCAGACGTATACGGATGTGTTCCGG
>CANRZB010000028.1 GCA_947644195.1 uncultured Clostridium sp. | reverse complement strand
TGCCCCAGCGCATCACTAATGCACGTAACGATATATCCTACTGCAGACACCATGGCGGCATATGCGGCAACGGAACTCCTGCCTCCTAGTTTTAGACGATATGTGATATATAGATAAGAGCCGAAGGAAAGAATTCCAGCAAACAAAAGAGTTTCGAGCACACAATACCAGGCAATTCTACGCTGATGAACCTTATTCTTTTGATACCGTTCCAGATATCCCGCCTTATGTAGATCAAATAACACCCGTGCAATCGGATACAAACGGAGTTCGCCAGCATATTTCTTTTCATAAAAAACCCGTTTAGCATATTCCATCTTTCGCTTTCCCACGGTTTCTTCACGACGGGCAGCGAACTCCTCGATACTTTCTTTTAGTCCAAAATACAAGCTGCCCAATAAAGGAGGTATGACAAATAACAAAAGCACGGCATCAACAGAAATTAAAATCCCCATTGCCACCAAAGCACGGACAATACATCCCACCCCCCACGCCATGAGAAAAAGACTACCCATTCCCTGTTCCAGGGCTTCATCCAACGCCCTGGAAAAATTATCATAGAATTTTGGATTTTCATACTGATCCAGGCCAATTCTCTTTGCCCGATGAATAATTTTACGGAAAATATGCCGGTATATTTTCATTGTGGCTATTTTTTCCATATAATTATTGTATGCTGATAAGAAATGGACCAGGATATGGAACAGGCAAACCACACTTACCATGACAAATAATTTTTGAAAGTCGACATTGCCTTCAATACACTCATAGATATATTTAATAAAATACACTCCACATACTGCATCAAAGGCAGCTTCCAATATATTTTTTCCAAAGGTCAGCCACACCATGGATGGACAACCCTCATAAATCTGGTGTAACGCCTGCACCATATTATAAACAACATGTTCGTTCTGTCTCTTACTCATAACCCCTACTCCTTGTCATACTGATCTGCACTAAATTCATGCAATAGCACCCACTACACCGTCGATTTCTTCCTTGTAACTGATACAATGACCCTACGTGAAAGTATCCGAACTTAAGATTCGCTTTCCTAATGTACTGACCGGCTGATATTCCGTCAAAAGGTCAGTACACTAGGGCTGCTTTAACACTTTCACTCTATCCGCTATATTTTTCTCAAAATCTTCCTCGGAAAGCTGGGGATCTTTGGTATTACGCCAGACCTCACACGGAAGTTCTTTACATTGGCTGCAATTTCGCAGTTTCTTGTTTTTCACGGAACAAGCATAAATTGGGCAGGATTTTCCTTTCGGTGCATGAAATACCTTTCCCTGAGATTCATTGCAGCCCTGACACTCCTTTCCATAGAAACCGCACTCGGAACAAACCGTACCACAACAGCTTATTCCCAATATTTCTCTCTGCCGTTTCTTACTAAAACTACTCAGAACCAATTCATAGGATTTATCCAATAAATCTCTGAGCAGATCATCTGGAACCTCTCCATCCGGTTGGATGGAATTCCAATGCTCTTTATTCATATAATAGCCCGGAATAATATCTTCATATTGTTTCCTTAGAAAATCTCCCTCTTCCGGCTCCAGTTTTAAAGTAATATAATAAGGCTTGTTATCCTCCCAATTCAGACAGACTGCCGCAAACATTTTTCCTCCAATATGATAGCGGATCCAGTTCCAGTCCTTTTGCAGATCTTTCGTTACTCCTCGTTTCTTTAATAAATATTCATCTAACCAATCATATCTCATATGTTTTCTTCCTTTCTAATTTGAATCATCACTTTTTTGATCTACTGCTTATTTCTATAAAAATTACATCTTTCCGTTATAACAAATTCACTGGCAACAACCCCATAAGATACCCCAATTCTACTTATAAATATCTCTCATAGCTTCTAGCACCTCCTTGATTTCGATCCTAACTTCTTCCGGCTCGATGAGTTCTACCTCATCCCGAAAAGAAAAAATCCAGTCAATCAGATAATCTTTGTTGGCAAATGTATTGGTTTGGAACAACAACCTCCCATCCTCTTGTTCTGTATAACAGTTGCCCCCATATTCTTCCACCAGCTTCCATTTATATTCCGGGCGGAACAGCGCTTTCACTTCCATTCCCCCGGAAAAAACAGTCGAGTCTCTTAAATCCGGCAGTGGACAGCTTCTACTCTCAAATAAAGATTCGCTAAGTGAAAGCTGCTCCATGCGGTTCAGCTTGAACATTCGGAAATCCTGCCGTACTTTGCACCAGCCCCATACATACCAACTTGCCCACTTAAAAATCAGATAATATGGCTCGACTTCCCGTTTGGTTTCCCCTCTCGGAGAATAATAGATAAACTCCAGCTCCCGTTTGGAATCAATGGCGCTTCGTATCAACTCTATCTTGGATGCCAGCGCTGTCTGATACCAGGAGGAAAGATCAATCAGCACAGACTGATTCCCCGTCATAAAGTTCGAGGAATCCACGGATAATTTCTCCATCAGTTGTACATAACGGTTGGTTCCATTGACACTGTCCAAGCTTCGAAGCCCTACCAAAATATCCTGCATTTCTTTGTTGGTCAGCAGGGTACGGTCCATGCGGTAGCCATCCATGATAGAAATACCACCGCCCTGCCCTTGCCAGGTCACAATCGGAATCCCCGCTTTGCAAAGTTCTTCAATATCGCGGTTAATTGTTCGTCTGCTGACCTCAAAGTGCTCAGCCAGTTCGGGGGCAGTAATTTTTTCCTTCTGTAACAAGATTGATAATATCCCAATTAATCTGTCTATTCTCATTGCTTTCCTTTCCCGTGTATCTTAACACATCAAACACGACACCAGTATGTCATGTTTGTATTATAACAAGATCTAAATAAAACAGGAAGCCATTCCTCCCCTCCACTTCTTTCTATGAAAAGAGTCGAATGACTTCCCTTACCTATTTAATATTCTTACCCTTCATCTTTGTAAAATCAAGAATATACCGACCTCATTTTCTGAATCGCTTCTTCCTGGGTTCCCACAAAAAAGAAATCTTTTCCCTGATTACTTTCATAGATGAAATCCTGCAACGGTTTACTGGTATATACGGAATAATCTCCATAAACGGCCATTTTACCTCCATAATTCATATATTTCTGAAGTATTTCTCCAGCCAGCCCCGTACTCAGAACAAAAAATTCTTCTGTCACCAATTTTTTGTCAATTACCAAATATCCCATTCCTGTTTCCTGCTTCACAGACATCAATAAGTCAAGAGCCGAACCTACATCCGTGATCACCTTTTCGCTACCAGTTACCAGAGCAATCGTTCCCTTCTCCTCACATATTTTTTCTATCTTCATACTTCCTCCTTTTTCTATTCTATCAATCCACTGCAATCTCCAATTCCACTGGGCAATGGTCCGATCCCATTACTTCCGTGTGAATTTTGGCATCCACCAGCTTGTCCTTCAGGCTGCCAGATACCAGAAAATAGTCAATCCGCCATCCGGCATTTCTCGTTCTCGCCTGGAAACGATAGGACCACCAGGAATAGATTTCCTCCTGGTCGGGATAGAAATACCGAAACGTGTCAATAAATCCCGCGTTTAAAAGTTGTGTCATTTTCCCACGTTCTTCCTCTGTAAATCCCGCATTTTTGTGATTTGCTTTCGGATTTTTCAGATCAATCTCCTGGTGTGCCACATTCATATCCCCCGTCACAATCACAGGTTTGGTCTTTTCCAATTTTAATAAATAGCCCCGAAATGCATCTTCCCACTCCATCCTATAATCCAGGCGCTTTAACTCATTCTGGGAATTTGGTGTGTACACTGTCACAAAATAAAAGGAATCAAATTCCGCCGTAATGACCCGCCCCTCGGTATCGTGTTCCGCTATGCCGATCCCATTGATTACAGAGATCGGTTCCTGTTTGGTAAACAATGCCGTCCCGGAATATCCCTTTCGTTCCGCATAATTCCAATACTGATGATATCCGGGCAAATCTAACTCCAATTGCCCAGCCTGCATCTTCGACTCCTGAATACAGAAAATATCGGCATCTGCCTCCTTAAAATAATCCAGAAATCCCTTATTCACACACGCACGAATTCCATTTACATTCCATGATATACATTTCATAAATACCTTACCTCATTTCTACATTGTTCTGATCTCTGATCACTCACTGTTAATCCAACTATTGACACATTAAATATTAATATGTTATACTTTTTTCACAGGTGCTGCCATAACGGTAGGCGGTTGGTCCTCCACGGAGGGCCGTGTTCTACACTGCGTTTCCATCAACGTATATTTAACATCGAAAGAACGCAGCGCACCCTCCGAATACATAGAAATCTGCTCGCGGAAATCTTAGAAAGGAGGGCAATGCTTATGATTACCATCGAAAACTTTATCGCTGTCATCAGCCTTTGCATGACATGCTTTGGTCTTGGCTATTCGATGGGTAGGAATAGTAAGACACAAAAATAACCGCCTCAAGCCCACAAAACTTAGCGGTTATTTTTAATAACACTATAATCTGGGACTAACCGTCTATCGGTAGCACCTCTTATAATGATATATTACCACCAGTTTTCTTCTATGTCAATTCTTTTATTTTGTAATATACCTCATTGTGAAATATCTTCCTTTTTTGTTCATCCTTACAACAATCTTTAACAGAATAGTTTCTTGACAATTTACATTATAAAATTCTCTCCGTCCTTCATTTCCCAAGCAACAGATTTGCCACCTCAATACGTCCAACCCAAATTATGCCATCCCGTTCTGTAATCTCATACATTGCCTTTTCCTCCTCACACAATGTATCAAATAGATCCAGATACTCTTGCTTCTTCGGAAAAGGAAAACTCATTACAGTAATTTCCATTTGCCACTGCCGCATACCATATTCCGCAAAAAGATTTAACAATTCTTGTTTTGTATAAAAACCAATATGCCCATCCCCCTTGATCTCCATAAACTGATCAATGATTCTTCGTTCATCCCGCTCATTTCTAATCGGATCCGAAATCAAAATTTTCCCATCTTCACAGAGCATTTCCATCCACTGTTTTACAGTCATTGCTACATTAGGAAAATGATGAAACGCATATCGTGACAAAATCACATTCATGCTATTGGCATTAAATGGATATGTCTTTCCATCAAAGGAACAAAAACGAAGATTATCTATTTGTTCTTTTTCCTGCCGGACCTGATTCTGCTGAATTACTCGATCCGCAATGTCCAGGCCAATGACCTCACAGTCAGGGTTTGCCTGCGCAATCGGAAACGCCAGATATCCAGCTCCTGTACCAACATCTAAAATCGTATCTCCTATCTTGAATGGCAGCATCTCAAGCAATAGCGACCGATGTTCATCATCCTCAATGATATCACTGTACTTATCATTTAATAGTATTGCTTCAAAGCTTTCCTTCGCTCTCTGTATTTTCTCCGATTCTTCCGTGGTGTTCCTCCTCCTTTCCGATACGTTCCTTCTCAAATAAATTCTGTTAATTCCAAGTCCTCCAGCTTTTGTCATTCTTAATTTCTATCCACATTTCTGGGAAGATACCAACAACTGTATTCCATCCGCCGAAGACACTTTTCCGGTAAAATCAGAAAAACTGTCCTGTATTGCCAATCCCCTTTCGTGTAGAATGATCTCAAGCTCTGACAAAGCATATAAACGTGTCGGATTTCCCTGGTCAATTACAGGCTTTTCCCATACCTGACCATAGAGATAATCTGTCTGTCCATACAACATGGTTCTGGTTTCTGCGTCCCATTCAAACTTGGACAAAGTGAGACATTTTTCTCCTGCATCCCAAAGTTGGCAAGGAAAATGATGCTCCGCATAATCTCCATTCATGATATCCATGAAATGTTTGCCTCCCGGCCTCAATGCCTTGGCAATCACATCAAAAATCTTGAAGTTTTCTTCTTCATTTTCGAGATAACCAATCGCACCATCCCCCATATTAATGACTACATCAAATTCTTCTGCAAAAGATAAATCCCGAATATCTGCCAAAAGAAACTCCGCATCTAAATGTTTCTCCTTTGCAATACGATCCGCATACGCAATGTAATCTCTCGTAATGTCGACACCAACCACGGAAAATCCTCGTTCTGCCAATGCAATCGAATGTCTGCCGAATCCACATGCCAGGTCGAGGATTCTCTCCCCCCCTTTTAACTCCAGACAATCCACCAGAAAATCTACCTGTCTCTCGGTATCCTCCACCCAGGACATCTCCATAATATCCAGACTCCATATCTTTCGATACCAGTCACTTCCTATTGATTTCATGATATTCTCCATTCCGGAGCGTATGCGACGGGGCGATGAGAAATTCGCGCAGGCGATTTCTCATCTGCCATCAAGGCTTATTTGTGACGCTCCGGCACAAATAGCCAACATAAACTACGTTTATGTGTGAAAAATAATTGCATCAGCATTATTTTTCACACTACTACCTCCCGTTATTTTTTTGCCGGCAATATCATTCTATCAACTCGCTTAAAAAATACTAGACTTGTATTATGGGATATGCTATAGTTTTGTATTAGATGCGGGATTTTTTTCTCGCATTATTTATTTTTATAATGCTTCTACAAATCGCAAAAAGCCTTCCATTCCAGCCTCATCATTTTTGTAAACACCGGCATGCTCCAAAACCTGCTGAAATACAATTCCGATCTCATCCTGCAAGATTTGTTCTACGTTTTCTGCATTAATCTCATCATATTTCTGAATAAATGCCTCCACCCAGTCCGCATGTTTTTCTAATTCTTCATCTGACCGAATCTCTTTTCCCTCGACAATATACTCCGCCAGACGTTCCATCTCACCTTTCAGTCTTGCCGGTAGGACGGCTAATCCCATAACCTCAATTAGTCCAATATTCTCCTTCTTGATATGATGTAATTCCTGATGAGGGTGATATACCCCCAGCGGATATTCCTCTGTCGTAATATTATTCCGCAGTACCAGATCTAGCTCATACTTGCCATTTCTCATTCTGGCAATTGGCGTAATCGTATTATGTGCTTCTCCCTCTGTCTCTGCAAAAATAAAGGATTTTTCATCCGTATATCCCCGCCATGTGTCCAAAATATGGGACGCTGCATTTACCAATTTTTCCGGGTCTTCATGACAGATACGAATGACAGACATCGGCCAATGCACAATACCCGCCTCAATTTCTTCAAATCCACGAATCGTAATTTTCTGCTTTACCGCAGCACGCTCCATCGCAAATTCATAATGCCCTCCCTGAAAATGCTCATGGGACAGTATAGAACCTCCCACAATCGGCAAATCTGCATTGGAACCCACAAAATAATGTGGAAATTGGCGAATAAAATCCAGCAGCTTCCGAAAAGCAGACGCATCAATTTTCATTGGCGTATGCTTGCTATTAAAGACAATGCAATGTTCATTATAATACACATACGGAGAATACTGGAATCCCCATTTTTCTCCATCAATGGTTATCGGTATGATCCGATGATTCTGGCGCGCCGGATGGTTCAGTCTCCCGGCATATCCCTCATTTTCCATACACAACTGACATTTCGGATAGGCGCTCTGCGGTGCATTTTTTGCCGCTGCAATCGCTTTCGGATCCTTTTCTGGTTTAGATAAATTAATCGTCACATCCAACGTACCGTACTCGGTTTCCGCTTTCCATTTCCTATCCCTGGCAATCCGATATCTTCGAATATAATCGGTATCACAACTAAATTGATAATACCAATCCGTCGCCTCTCTGGATGATTTCTGATACTTTTCCTGAAATTCCCGGATTATCTGATGAGGCGCCGGCACCAGCGCCGCCATTAATTTGGTATCAAACAAATCCCGGTACGCCACACTATTTTCCTGCAACACACCTCTGTCGTAGGCGTCATCCATAAGCCCGGAAAGAATATCTTCCAGCGGCAGATCCTCCTGCGGCGTCTGTGGATCTTCATAGGAATCCAGCTGCATTACTTCCAAAATCCGATTTAAAGTATAGGTACGGTCCCACGGATCCACCAATCCCGTTTTTTCCCCATACTGTAACAATTCCCGTACCAACTCATTCACGTTTCCCATAAGCTCCTCCTTTTTTCACTATCCCAATTACATCATTATCATAATCGTTCTAAAGCAATTTCTGCCATTTTTAGTTCCATTTTATTCTATACTTCTGGGGAGTACTCATTTTTGCCCAACCAGAAAAAGCCTCTTAAAGGGAAACAAAACCTTGCCATTTGGCTGAGCAGGATACTCTTTTTCTAAATTCTTTCGTACTTCCTTCAGAAACAACTCCTGTTCTTCCTCATTCAGTCTGTCTAAATATGGGTGTAACGCTGTTCCCCTCAAAAATTCCAATATATTGATTACACTGTCCATCTGATGACAGTAATCCGTAATCCACATCTCTATCTGATCGGTATACTCCGCCAGTATATCATAGTATTTCGTTGCAGAATGAAGCACATATTTTTCGTCCTCCATTCCCTGAAATTTATCCTCATAAATCGTTTCTGCTCTCACAATACATCCATGAGCCGGCATCGTTTCAAACAACGGAATCTGTGCAGCAAAGATTCCATGATGATGGAGCATGGCAAAGGAATTAGCAATAAACGTCTCCTGGTCTGGCAGCCATTGCAGAAAGGCATTGGAAAAAATTAAATCAAATTTCCCCAAATCGGGAAGCGGCTTCCGGCAATCTCTTTGCAGAAATTCTACCTCCGGCAAGAGTTCTCTTGCCTTTTCCAACATCTCTGCCGATCGGTCCACTCCAATGATTTCCGCCTGTTTCCAGGTAGAAACCAAAGGGGCTGTACTCATTCCGGTGCCACATCCGACATCCAAAATTCTTTGAAAATCTTTTTCTCTCATTCTGCCCGCCAGATCGATAGAAGGCTGCATCCGTTCCTTACCATAACGGTTATAAATCCCGGCTTCCCACATCTATAATCCTCCCTCATAAGATTCCACGATATCGCATCTATTTATGCCTCTCCCGAAAACAACACATACATAATTCCATCATAACCCTAGTGTGCTGACACATTTATTTTCAGCAAAATGGCGTAGAACGATTTTTCAATCTGCAAGGCGGAGGAGAGAGGCGATGCGGTGGCATCGTTGATCGACGACAACGTGGCAGATGGAAATTCGGGCAAGCCATTTGGCGAAATATAAATGTGCCAGTACACTAGCTGGCCTGCATCATTCGATTCAACGCACTAACCAATGCATCAATGGAAGCCCTCAGAATATCTTCATCCGAATTTACTCCCCAATATAACTTCTGTCCATCTTTCGTCACACCAACATATGCCATCGCCTTTGCGTCCGATTTCTTGGACAGGGAATGTTCCTCATAGGCATCTAATGTATGCTGCAATCCAAAATGTTTTTTCAACGCATTGTTGACAGCATTTAATCGGCCATTTCCCTGCGCTTCCACCACGGTAACGGTATCTCCCTCTTTGATGGATACCTGTGTCTGGATACCGTCTTTCTGCTGGAAATGACATTCCACAATGTCAAAAATCTTCGGCGGATTATAGTAAGTATCATTAAAGATTTGCAACATATCCTCCGCTTTTAATTCTGCATGTTTCCGGTCGGATACCCCTTTCATCAGATAGCCAACCTCTTCCCGCATACGATCAGGAAGCACAATTCCAAAATTCTGTTTTAATACATAAGCTACGCCGCCTCTGCCGGACTGACTATTAATGCGGATGACATCGGAATCATAAGTTCTGCCTACATCTTTCGGATCAATCGGCAGATACGGCACTGTCCAAAGATCCTGTTTTTTCTCCTCACGATAGTTCATTCCCTTGGAAATCGCATCCTGATGCGAGCCAGAAAAAGCGGTAAAGACCAGTTCGCCAGCATATGGCTGACGCATAGATACCTGCATGTCAGTCAAATGCTCATAGGCATCCGCAATCCTCTGCATATCAGAGAAATCCAGGCAAGGATCTACACCATGCGAATACAGATTCATTGCCATGGTAACAATGTCCATATTTCCGGTACGCTCTCCATTGCCAAATAAAGTTCCCTCGATCCGGTCTGCCCCCGCCAGAACCCCCAGCTCCGCAGTAGCAACACCCGTACCACGGTCATTATGCGGATGAAGGGATAATACCACGCAGTCCCGGTATTTCAAATGTTTACTGACATACTCTACCTGGCTCGCAAACACATGTGGCATCGCATTTTCTACCGTAGAAGGAATATTGATGATCGCCGGTGCTTCCGCCTGCGGCTCCCAGACGTCCAAAACTGCATTGCAGACCTCCACCGCATATTCCACTTCCGTCCCGTGAAAACTTTCCGGGCTATATTCAAAACGGAAATTTCCTTCCACTTCCGCTGCCAGTTCTTTTAATAACTTCGCACCATCCACAGCAATCTGCTTAATCTCATCTTTCGATTTGCGGAATACCTGTTCCCTCTGTGCTACCGAAGTTGAATTATAGACATGCACAATCGCATTTGGCGCACCCTGTACCGCTTCAAAGGTTTTTCGAATAATATGCTCTCTCGCCTGCGTCAACACTTGCACCGTCACATCATCTGGAATCAGATTTCGCTCTATCAATGTCCGTAAAAAGACAAATTCTGTCTCGGAAGCCGCTGGAAAGCCCACTTCAATCTCCTTGAACCCAATTTCAACCAACAGCTTGAAGAACTCAACCTTTTCTTCCAATCCCATAGGTTCAATCAATGCCTGATTTCCATCCCGCAGATCCACACTGCACCATACCGGAGCCTTCGCAATGGCATCCTTTTTGACCCATTCATAGCATTCCTCCGGCGGCATGAAATAACTTTTTTGATACTTTTCAAATCCTTTCATTGTCTTATCCTCCATCTTCTCTAAACTTACGATAAAGTAAAAAGTGCAATTCGCTGAGCTTACACTGCATACCACTTTTATATGAGCAATTTCCTATACAGTAAAAAATCCCATCTCTTTGTTTCTCAAAGAGACGGGAGATATCTTCTCACGCGGTACCACTCTTTCTTCATGAATCATCATGCACTCACAGGTACATCAAAAACTTGTCAATACCCTTCCCCTGTAACGGTGGGACTCCGTCCTGGTCTACTATCTCTACTATTATCGGTTCAACCGGCAGCTCCGAGGGCAGTTCACTGATTCACGTCCACTGTTTCGCATCAACCAACAGCTTTCTGTATTCTGATCCACAGCTACTATTCCTCTTCCTCGCTTTATCTTTTGATACTATAACACAAATGTTTTCATTTGAAAAGCCCTAATTTTATTTTATTAGGTTTTGGAGAATGTCGTCCTAACCTGCGAAAAGGAATTGGGACAGTTACGGCAGGATTTACTGCTCTGTACCAGTGTATTTCAAGGGAAACGCAGAAAGGAACTACAAAAGCTGATATCCGGCAAGGAACAGCAGATAGCAAATATGAAACAACGTCTGAGGGATATCGTTAAAGGGTATGGTTATCCGAGTGTGGATTCGTTTATAAAGATATACCACAAGACAAAGGCTGATTATGCCAATTATGCTAAGCAGTTGAAGGAGTGGGGAGATAAGTATGGTATGCTGTATGTGGAACGGGAGTTTGAAAAAGGGCAAAAATCTATTATGTTTGATATCGCTAATATACAAAACAGATAAAATCTTACTCAAATCTTTCTTGAATGAGTGTATAAGATATGTTAAAATTTCTATACGGAAAAGCCCTTCGACGGGGTGGTAGCCTCCCAAGCTGTCACTGTAAATTTAGCCGGTGTAATCTATGATTAGCCGGACTTACACCAGATGGGAGGTGACGCTGATGACAGATTATGAAACTATTATGGTTTTTCTGGGAATACTGGCATTGCTGGTATCTTTCGGAACTCTGCTGATAGCGTTGCTTGCCTACATAGATAGGAAGAACAAGCGAAAATAAAAAATGCCTAACCTGTCGTGCAAACAGGCTAGGCGGTGTCCTTTAGGACATTAATCCGTATGCTTGGGAGCATCCACTTTTGGAGTAGGATACTATCCGTTTGAGAGGCATCTGTTACAGCAGATGCCTTTCTTTACGTTCAATATAACATAATCAGGACAGGAATTCAAGTATGGATTTTAATCAGGACAGTGTAAATTTACTATAAGCTACTGTAGGATTTTGCTAGATGAGAATTAATCAATAACGAAATAAGCAAAAAAGAAACAGCGAAATTTTTTAAGGAGTTTCAATATTTTTGTCTATTTATAGCCAATAACTTCTACAGAAACTTTCTTGATTATTTCAGGACTAATTGAGGCAATATTTGATAAATATATTTTATTTTTTCTTGGATTAAATATTCCCAGTTTCTCAATTTTCTCAAACTCAGAATGAATGGAATGACATCCCATAATATAATATATTAATAGCTGTAATGTATGTTTGCTCGTCGGCTCAGATTTTGATACCTTGAAATCCCATAAAGTATCATTTGTTAGAAAATCACCATCACCTGATGATATTGTATTTGTGTATCCTCCTTCAAAAGTAAACCCATCTTTAACAATAGGGCCATATTGTTTCCAAAATGATAAACATCGATTGACCATAATTACTATATTTTCAATAGTTCCAGTATTTGGTTCTATATCTTCAACAGGTCTATAGCCAACAACACCTGCTCTAAAACAAACATCGTAACCAACTAATTTACATGCATTGGTAATAGACGCATTATCAAGACCCTTAATTCCCTTTAAGAGTTTTTTTGCATTGTTTTGAGCCAGTTCTTTCTTGCTCATAGTTTTATTCAAAAATAAGTCAAGGCAAGATGCACCCATTAAAGAAATACTAAACGCATCTTCTACTGGTGTCCCCATCATAAAACGAGTTAGGTAATCTACAGCCATTCCCACCAATGTTGCATGAATATTTTCTATGTCATTCAACACATTACCATCATCAATAGAGTTAATCTCAAATTGTTTTTTATTTAAGTATCCACCATATGGTTGTTTTATCATACTAATCCGTTTAGTAACCGAATACATCGAAACATTCCTCCTCATTCATAACAAATTAAAATTATAGACATCCGCCTAATGTTACAATGATTTGTGTATATTTAAAACCATCATTTAATCGGCTGCATTCCATCACAATAAAGTAATCATCATCATTTTCTGCCTTTACCACAATACCTTGAGATAAGTCAGTACTCCACAAAGGTTTTACTCCATAATATTCAGCCACAAAATCATTTGTTGGATCAGGCATAACAGGATCAAATCCATTATCACTAAGCCATTTATGATAATCTTGCACAGCAGCCAATCCCATAGATTGTACGGTTACCAGAATTACCTGCTGTTGACTAAATTCATCTTCGATATTAATAATATACTTTTTTTGTTGTATCAAGTTCATATCCATGAGCTTCAACAACTTGACCAAAATTTTTATTCAGCTTTATTTTTTGCATATGTTCCTCCATTGTTTATGAAATTATTCATATTACCATAGTGATAGAATTATAACATACATCCCATTTTATTACAAATTCTGCTATATTATTTACTGTTCTTTTCACTCATTTTTCCGTTATCATCACTGTCATTGTTATCCGTTATCTGTGGCAGATCTCCACTACCAAACGCAGACCGAATTCCAATTCCAGCCCCCAATATTGCCATAACACCTAACATAGCCCATAAGCTTTTCGTTACTAACTTGTCTAGAATTTTTTTATTTTGCAAATCAATTTCTGCTATCTTATCTGCTGCTGAAATCATATCTTCGGTTATAGCTTTTCGCTCTTTTTCGGTAATATCATCTGTGTCCATTTTTTTTGCCAATGCAGCTAAGATTGTTTGGTAACTTTGAATTACAGCTATTTGACTTTCTTTATTCTTTTCCAGAATATTATCGCACATTTGCATATAACAAGATACTGCCGTCTTTCCAAAATCAGCAAATGTCGGAAACTGATTTATTATTGCTATTGCCACCTCTTTATCCATGTACGGAATCATTGATGCAAACTGCATAATCTTCTCTCTTGACAAATTACGAAAAGTATCTATTTTAAGGGCTCGTTTTACTGCGTTTTCCGACACATATCTTTGCGGTAATTTTCTTGACATAAAAATCCCTCCATAAAGTCCCAAATATCGTTCTAAATTTTATTGTATCATAATTATTTTCATTGAACAAGAAAGCATGAAAAAGTCGGCAGTATACCATAATCATCCAATATACTACCGACTCTTTCTAAATCATATCATCTTGTGCATTCGACCATGTTTCCATTTCACCTTTTAAAATAAGTTTTGCATATTCTAGGGGATTATCCATCGCTAACGACATCAAATCCCTTTGCAGTGTTTTTGATGGCAACAGAAGTACTTATTACAAGCATTACATTTCAGAACCAGCTAATCGCACCAAAGAAAATCAGCAGATAGCCAAGCTTATTCTGCAAATTTATGCTGATTGATTAAAAAGGCTACTATAGACTCCATTCATTTTATCTTATCACTATTTTTTAATGCCATATTAAATTCATCATTTCTAAAGCAATACAAGATCCTAAGCATGAATAAAACCGCAGATTTCACATCTACGGCTTCATTTTATTTCCTATTTTGATATAGCAAACATATTTCCTGGCGGTCATTCAACATATCCAAAAAATGTCACTGAAACTATGAAAAAAGTGATTCCCATTTTTCTCTTAGCCTTACATGCTCCCTTGCACAAAATATCACGGTTACTACAATCTATCGTAGATTTCATTCAGGTGCGGTTTCAAGGCGCGATAACATGCCACCCCTTTTTCCTGCCCGAATCGTTTCACAAATCCCAGATAAATTTTGTGCACTTCATCTCTGCTTTCCTGTTGAAAGACTTCTATCATTTTACTTGCTTCTCCCTTGGTTCCCTCCGGGAGCCAGATGCTGAAATCAACATCCAGTGCTTCTTTCTTACTTCTTCTCTTTGCGGCAGTCCTGGTTCTGCTTTTCTTAGCGGCAGCAGATGCCTCCTGGTTCGGTGCTGCCGGTGTGGAATCCTTCTGATCTAAGATTTCCGGTTCAGAATCCACGTCATTTTTTCCTTCCGTTACCGATTGTTTCCGGCTTTTGGCCCTAACAGAAGACCGCTTCCGGACTCTGCTTCCCGGTTCTGCTTCCTGCTCTGCCACAAGTTCTGCCACAGACTCTTCCGAACTCTCCTCCTGTTCTGAAGAATCGGACTGTTTTACCGCTACTTTTTGACTTGTCTTCTGTATAGATTTCTGCGAGGCTTCTGCTGTATCTGCATCCTGCTGCAAACTGCGATGCAGCACCGATGCCTTCACACGGCTCACGGAAATATCTTTTGCACTCCAAAAACGAACGACAGCATCATATCCAATATCATTAGATATAATAATGAATTCCGCCTTTGCGTTTGATTTGATCAGATATCCCAGATAGGAAACCAGCTGGAAATCTAACCCATTCCTCCCTGTAAAACACTGAATCATCTCATACTTTTGTTCCTGTCCTGCTAACTTCAACAAATCCTCATAAGAAATTCCTGAAGAATTTACTGTATAAAACAAAAGCAGACAATCCTGTTTTGCAAGTGTGGGTATCAGATCTACCCATACCGATCCTACATTTTCCGTATCGACCAAATAAAATTTCTTTGCCATAATAACCTCTTTTCTGTATCCACAGATCCACCCTGAGATGCATCCGTGATTTCTGTTACAGATAGAAGTCTGACTGACCGCCAGGTCCTTGGAATCAACCAAACGCTGTCTTCGACAATCATTTGATCTGGCATACCGTCATCAATGATGTCTGTCGCAAACATCCGTCTGATTTGATTCTTATTTGATTATATCAAATTGCACGTATATGCGCCAGCAATAAAATACTTTTTCTTAAATTTGCCAGACGCAGTCTGAGGAATTGCCTCCTAATCAGGACAACCGCATTTCTTGTCACCCTGCTCCCATTGGATTCTTCTTGTGATCCCCCTCTTCTTATGGTAGAATACGAACGATTCATGCCAAGGAGGAACAAGCAATGCAGGAAAGCAGACTATTTAAAATTGTATATACCTTGTTAAATACCGACCACACAACAGCGCCCGCTCTGGCAGATGCTTTAGAAGTATCTGTTCGCACCATATACCGGGATATTGACGCTTTAAGCGAAGCAGGTATCCCAATCTATGCGGAACCAGGACGAAACGGCGGAATTCGTCTAATGCGTCACGATGTTTTAGATAAGATCCTTCTCTCCCAGGAAGAAAAACAGGAAATACTACTTGCTTTGCAGACTCTAAATGCCACAAACTATTCCGATAACCACAACATCCTGCATAAATTGTCCGGACTTTTCCACCTGGAAACGGACCAGTGGCTGGAGGTAGATTTTTCCCGTTGGGGAGAAAAACCACATGATAATGAGAAATTTGCTGTACTTAAATATGCCGTCATTCATTCCCGAAGCATGAAAATAACCTATGCAAGTTCCCAGGAGGAAAATAGCAGCCGGATCATTTATCCACTACAACTGCTTTACAAGGCAAGATCCTGGTATCTCAAAGCATTTTGTACTGCCAGGCAAGACTTCCGCATTTTCAAGCTTACCCGAATCATAGATTATGAAATCTTATCGGATCATTTTTCTCCCGATCTTCTGTCACCCCGTGCAAAACAAAGCACTCAAACAGAATACCCCAGATATACTAATCTGCCTATTGTGCTGCGTTTCCCACAGGAAATGGCTTACCGGGTCTATGATGAGTTTGACCGAGAACAGATCACGCAGCAGGCAGACGGCGATTTAATCGTCTCTGCCCATATGCCGGAAGACCATTGGCTCATAGGTTTTCTGCTATCTTTCGGAACAAAAGTAGATATCCTTTCCCCGCAAGAGCTCAAGATACAATTGGCAGAACAGGGGAAAAAAATTTACGAAAAATACAAACCTTGACACAGGATGTCAGGGTTTTTCTGATATACTGGTTTCAACCTGTAACGCACAGAAAGGAGATACCACGATGGGAAGACCGACTTCAAAAAACGATTTAATTAACGCAGCAACAGAAGAGTATCAAAAACTTAACGATTTTATAGCATCTATGAGTGAAATAGAATGTAATACTCCCTTTCAATTTGATGAAACCAAAAAGGAAGCACACTGGAAACGTGACAAAAATCTTCGGGACATTCTAGTCCATCTCTATGAATGGCACCAACTTTTACTACAATGGGTTGCATCGAACCAAAAAGGAGAAGATCGTCCTTTCCTCCCGGAACCTTATAATTGGCGTACCTATGGAGCAATGAATATTCTACTCTGGGAGAAGCATCAGAAAACTTCTCTGGAAAAAGCACAAAAACAGCTAGAGCAATCCCACCAAGAAGTGATGCAGCTCGCAGAAACATTCTCCAACGAGGAACTATTTACCAAGGGCGTATTCCCATGGACAGGAAACAATGCACTTGGCTCTTATTTTGTCAGTACCCTTTCAAGCCATTACCAGTGGGCCATCAAAAAATTAAAAGCCCACCGAAAAAATTGCAAGAAATAGAATCTCAGATCACATGCAGATTCTTCAGGGATATATCCATGATGGGAGCGGAATGGGTCAAGGCACCACTGGAGATATAATCGACTCCCACTTCCATCATTTTCTGTATATTCTCTCTCGTCACATTCCCGGAACATTCCGTCAATGCTCTGCCATCAATGATCTCAATGGCTTTTCTCATTTCCTCGGGACTCATATTATCCAGCATAATAATATCTGCGCCGGCATCCGTTGCCTCACGCACCATATCCAGGTTTTCCACTTCCACTTCAATTTTATGTACAAAGGAAGCATATGCCTTGGCACGTCTCACTGCCTCGGTAATACCGCCAGCTGCACCAATATGATTATCTTTTAACATCACGCCATCGGAAAGATTAAAACGATGGTTACTGCCTCCACCAACCTTTACCGCATATTTCTCAAAAATGCGCATATTCGGTGTTGTCTTACGGGTATCCAAAAGCGTTGTATGACTTCCCTCTAACATTTTGGCAATCGACCGAGTGTAAGTTGCAATCCCACTCATTCTCTGCAAATAATTCAAAGCGGTTCGTTCCCCCGACAGCAGGGCCCGGATATCCCCGGTAATTACCGCCATCTTTTGACCATTTTTTACCTCATCGCCATCCTGCACATCCATCTGAAAGGTTACCGTATCATCTAGTAATTCAAAGACCCGACGAAATACTCCCAGACCAGCGATCACGCCATCCTGTTTGCAGATTAATTCCACCTGCCCGGTTTGATATTCTGGCATAACACAATTCGTTGACAAATCCTCACTGGTAATATCTTCCTCCAACGCCATGCGGATCAATCTGTCTGCATTTATTTTATAAGTAATAGGATCATTCATCATTACACCTCATTTCTGCGCTATCTGTTGCACATAACGCTATTTGTTTTCTATTCACTACATTATGCGGAAACCGAATGTTCCCGGTTCTGTTTTTCCTTCTCTATCTCTTGCAAAACCAAATGACGATATTCCTCATGCAACGCATCCAAATTCTGATAGGCATCCTTCGCCGTTTCTGGTTTCCCGGCGATCGTTTCAAGAGAAACTTGTCCAAAGCGTTCTGAGATATCTTTTGCCGCCCTGCCTGCAAATACCATGGATTCCAACAAAGAATTACTTGCCAGACGGTTTCTGCCATGCACGCCATTGCAGGAAGTTTCCCCAACAGCATATAGTTGGTTCATAGAAGTTTCACTGCTGTGATTTACTTTGATCCCCCCCATGAAATAATGCTGCGCCGGAACAACCGGAATACATTCCTTGGTCGGATCGTAGCCCTCTTCCAGGCATTGCTGTAAAATATTAGGAAAATGGCTGCGGATCTCCGCCTCTGGAATTGCTTCCATAGACAGCCAAACATACGGCATACCATCCTTTTCCATCTGTTTATGAATCTCCGCGGTCACGACATCCCGTGGCTGCAGCTCATTGCAAAACCGTTCTTTGTTCTTATTTAATAGAACCGCTCCTTCCCCTCGCACCGATTCGGAGATCAAAAAACGTCTGCCGGGTTTCTCGGAATAGAGAGTAGTCGGATGAATCTGTATGTAATCCATATGTTCTAATGCGATTCCATGCTTAATGGCAATTGCCAGCGCATCCCCACTGATATGCCGAAAATTAGTAGTGTGCTGGTACAGCCCGCCCAAGCCCCCACATGCCAGAATGGTATATCTTGCTCGGATTTCACAGAGATCTCCCTGCGGATCTTTCGCTACAATTCCATAACATCCAGAGTCATCATATAAAATATCCAGCATTTCCGTGTGGTCAGAAAGTGTTATATTTTCTTTCTCCTGTGCCTTGCGCAGTAATTTACTGGTAATTTCGCGGCCGGTAATATCCTTATGAAAGAGAATCCTCGGTCTGCCATGTCCACCTTCTCTGGTAAAAACCAGCTTCCCGCCATCCTGTTCAAACTCTACACCGGCATCCATCAGGTTTTGTATTACCTCCTGAGAGGAACGGATCATGATCTCCACCGACTGCGGATCATTTTCATAATGTCCCGCCCGCATGGTATCCTCAAAGTAGCTTTCATAATCATCCTCGTCCTGCAGCATACAAATGCCGCCCTGCGCCAGAAAAGAATCGCTGCGGTCCAAAGCATCCTTTGCGATCATCCGTATACGCATATCTTCCGGAAGCTGCAATGCTGCGTACAATCCTGCCGCGCCCGTTCCCACAATGAGAATATCCGTTTCTTGTTTTATCATCTCTGCACCTTATTTCCTGCCATGCCGCATAAATCATACCATTGGTTACCAAACCACAATGATGCGATTATAGCATAAACACCATATTATTACAAGATATCAACGTACCCGGCGAAACCACTCCCCCAGATCAAAACAACGAATATTCGTCCACATTCTGGAAATCCGTTGATTGGTTTCCGTATCAAACGTATGCATAATAGCGCTCCGTTCAAGTACCTCCTCCGGCGGATATTGTGCATAGAGCTGTCTCTTTAACTGATCGGGGGGTGCCAGGATAACGTAGTTGCGATCAGAATTTGATTCCCCCTGAAAAAAATAGTTCAAAGAATATTCCGCTTTTTCTTCTGTCTCCTCCGCCCCATAGCAATATTCCGCGTATTGAAATATCAAATCACTGTCGCCTCCGGCAATCGCAGAAGTATAACCAACATAATACATATTTCGAATTACATTATCCGGCCGGGAAAGATAATTGATAAAAGCCTCCGCCGCCCGCTGTTTTCGAGAATCCTCCCTGACACCATCTTTCATCATACACCAACCGTCAAACCAAAGATTGCTACATTCCTCCGGCACAGAATATGCCAGCTCAATCCCATCCTCTTCTGCCTGGTCCAGAGAATAAACCGCATCCCCTGACCACTGCATATTAATCAACACCTTGCCCGTTACCATATCTGCCTTTCCACTTTCTACCTCCAGGGAATAAGCGTTCTCCCGCATATCCGACAGCACGCGTTCCACCCGATTGACCGTATCCCGGCTAGTGTCATTGAGTACAGCAGAAAGCTGCTCCGAATAATCTGCTGCCCGCAGAAATTCCGGTGTTGTGATCTGATTCTGGTTTAATATCCCCAATGCAATAAAATAGGAATCCCGAACGCTGTCTTTCATCGTAATCCGTTTGGCATAAGCGGGATCCAGCAGGACATCCCAATGTTTCATATCCTCAGCCCTGGCACCGCCTGGATGATAAACCAAACCCATGGTTCCCCACATAAAGCATGCCCCATAATCACTGAGCTTTTGGTCACCGGCAAGCAATTGTTCCATCCGGGAATGAATATAGGGAGATACTCCCTTCCAATAATAATTCCTTTCATCTTCAGTATCTTGGAATTCCGCAGAAAATGCTTGCAGTTTTCCCTCCTGCATTAAAGTCATAATCATATATTCCGATGGACAAACCAAGTCAAACACGTTCCCCAGGAGCATCTGATTATACAAATCCTCATTCGTTCCATAGGTTGAGTATTCCACCCTGACCTTCTCTCCATAGGTCTCCTCATACCATTCTTCAAAATCCTCTGTCATGGGGCGGATTCCCCGAATCCGAGTACCATCTTTCAGGCAAATCGTTTCCTCTTCATCCCATCCGCCCTCGTCAATATATTCCTCTGCATTAGCCACCCGCAATATGGTTACGTCTTCTGTCCGTTTGCCGCAGCCCCCCAGACAGACAGCCACCATCATTCCCAGCAGCCCCCCTAATATCCATTTCCTCATATTCGATATTTCTAACCTTTCTATCCTATCTGCCAATCTTTTTTTGGTTCTTCTTCATCCTATCACTCTCGCCATGGAATCTCTTTCCACTTCTCTATTCCATTACCCTTGGCATGGAATCTCTTTCCACTTCTCCATCCCATTGTCAGCGCCGTGGAATCTCTTTGCACTTCTCCATTCCATCGCCAGCGCCAAGTAATCTCTTTCCACTTCTCCATTCCACTGCTCTTGCCATGCAACGTCCTCTTCACCTAGGAATGTACTCCGTCCTGCTCCTTTTTCTGCTGCATCACAGGCAGCACATTCATCAATACCACAAACAGCACCACCAACAGAAAAATTACCGTAGACAACGCCCATAGTGCTGTCTTAATCTGCGTCTGTGCCCCTTTTGTCGCATTGACTACATAGGTACTGATCGTATCAAATACTGCCGGTTTTGTATATGTGGTAATAAAATAATCATCCAGGGAAAGCGTAACCGCCGTCATAAATCCTGATAAAATACCCGGAAGCAGCTCTCGCAGCACAATCTTCCGCAATGCCTGCGCCGGAGTACAGCCCAAATCCAGCGCCGCCTCATAGAGATATGGATCCATCGCACTCAATCTGGGCATAACCGATAGATAGACAAAAGGGGTACATAAGGCTGTCTGCCCGATTACCAACGGTAGATAGGTATTCTTATCCACACGCCAAAAGACCGTCATAAGAATACAAACCGAAAATCCGGTTACTACATCGGCATTGACCACTGGAATCTGATTGGCAATCTCCATCCCCTTTCGCCAGCCTGCTTTACTATAGAAAGAACCAATCGCTCCCAACGTTCCCAATAACGTGGAAAGAAGAGAAACCACCAGTGCCAGAAGAATCGTACCACCAATCATTCTTCTCAATTCCGGCATCGAAAATAAAGTAATATAATTCTGCAGGGAAAATCCACGCAAGGAGCCGATCATCGTCGATTCAGAAAAACTATACACCGCCAGTACTAATATTGGGGTATAAAGGAAAAGCAGCACCCCTCCGATCCAGAGATACGCACCCATTCTCTTTTTCATACTGCACTGCCTCCTCTCTGCTGGTTCTGTTGGTCAGCCAAACGGGAACTGACCCCATAGAAACAAAAGATCAACAGCAGTAAAATCACCGAAACCATGGAACCACTATGCCAGTCATACGTATTAAAATAACTCCCGATCAGGCTTCCCATAATGTACGTACTATTATATACCATATCCAAAACCACATAATTGGTCATAGCCGGAAGAAAAATCATCGTAATCCCACTGAGAATCCCAGGCGTTGTCATTGGTATGATCACTTTCCACAACACCTGCCATCTCCTTGCTCCCAAATCCTGGGCAGCCTCCCAGAGCTGGGAATCCAGTTTGGATATGGAAGAATATAACGGCATGATCATAAATGGCAAAAAATCATAGGTCATACACAGAATGGTATTGAGAAACGGATAATATGCCAGATTACCCTCTATCACACTCAAAACCTCTTTTAAAGCGGTAATCCGCAGAGTAAAATTAATCCACATCGGCATCACAATCAAAAGAATCCAAACTGCACTGCGCCGAAAAGGTCCTCTTGCCAAAATATAGGCAGCTGGATAAGCAAGCAGCAGGCATACTACAGTAGTAGTAAGCGCAATAACAATGCTATATAGTAAAGTTCCCACCGTTCTAAGATTGGTAAAAAAGGAAATAAAATTGGTTACCGTCCATTCCCCCTGCCCATTGGTAAAAGCATAATAGCAGACCACCAACAAGGGAAGAATCACAAACAGTAACAAAAAAACTATATAGGGGACATTAAAATATTTTCGGGTTAGTCTCATTTTGTTCCAGCCTCTCTTTTTCTGAATTCATCGCCAATCGCAGGCTTCAAATGATATTCTATCCGATCTAACGGAATAATGACGCTGACAAAATCTTCGATGTTCCATAAATACTCATCATCTACATAATAATCAACTTCATTTTTACTACGCACTACATAGCTGTAATGGTCTCCTTTATAAATGATGGAGACAATGTTACCCTGTACTTCCCCCGCATCCGGGTCATCGCTGAGAACCGCATCTGCTGGATTAAAATAAGCATCTACCCTTGCTCCAACGGTATTGATCAGAGTACCATCCGATGCGTATATCTGTCCATCTCTTTGGACTGATCCCGGATAGATCCGTGAGAAATCGACTGGCAGCCGATTATCAATAAAACACAGATGCATATCTTCGTCAATCACTCCTGTAAAGTGATTAATCATCAGATTATATGGCATGACATGTATTCCATCCGGCTCTATGCATAAGCCCACCTGCTCCCCCTTGGCCGCCGGCTTTTGCCCTTGCAGTACAATCTCATTTTTTTCGCACTGAACCGTTATTTCATAAAAAGTTCCTTTGAAAATGGAAGAGATCACTTCCCCCTGCAACATTCCAAGCTCCGGCTCCATCAGAATGACATCCTCCGGCCGTACCACCGCCTCTATCCTGGTTCCTACCGGATAATCATCGACACAGAGAAATTCCTGGTCACAGAAAGACACTTTTTTTACCCCTGTCATCACTCCATTAAAAATATTACTTTCACCTATAAAGTCCGCAACAAAAGCATTGGCGGGCTCATCGTAAATTTCCTCCGGCGTCCCGGTCTGCTGGATTTTACCATCTGACATGACGACAATCTTATCCGACATGGTCATTGCTTCTTCCTGGTCGTGTGTGACATAGATAAAGGTAATGCCTAGTTCCTCATGCATCTGCATCAACTCCAACTGCATCTCCTTGCGCATTTTGTAATCCAATGCCCCCAACGGCTCGTCCAACAGCAGGATTTCCGGTTCATTGACAATGGCGCGGGCAATCGCAATCCGTTGCTGCTGGCCGCCCGACAGCGTAGAGATATGTCTGCGCTCAAATCCTTCCAGATCCACCACTTCCAAGGCGTGTCTGACCTTTTTATCAATGTCCTGTTTCGGCAGTTTTTTTAATTTCAGACCAAACGCAATATTATCGTAAATATTTAGATGGGGAAATAAGGCGTATTTCTGAAACACAGTATTGATCGGCCGCTGATTCGCCGGCATCCTGCTGATATCTTCTCCATGCAATAAAATCTTACCGGAAGTAGGCGACTCAAATCCCCCAATCATACGCAGAATCGTGGTTTTCCCACATCCAGATGGACCCAGAAACGTCACAAACTCACCTTTTTTGATGGTAAGGCTAAATCCATCAATCACTGCCGTATCCCCCGTATAACATTTCTGTATCTTCTGTAATTCAATAATTGTCTCTGCCATCTTTCTCCCCCATGCTGTCTGTTTTTTTTATGAAATGTCACTCTCCGACAATTTGTCTCTGCACCGAAAAGGAGAACCTAACCTTGCAACGCTCGTGCTTAGCCAAGTTCCCCTCAATGCTCTTATATTTGTCTCTATTAAACCATGGACGCAACCGAAAGTCAATATCTTTTGTATCAGAGCCAGAGCATCCACGTTACCTTACTGCCATCTGCCCTGCCAGACTTTATCTCATTAAACCTTTTCGTTCACACGAAGCCCCTTGAGATCTACGTCCAAAAGCACCTGATCCTGAATCAGATTCTTAATCTCCGCCTGCACTGCTTCCCCGGTCTGCTGGCCGTAAGACATCGCCTGCATTGTTACCGACAGGATAGAATTTTCCATCTCCTGTTCGGCTTCCTCCCGCTCCCGTTCTTCCGCTTTCATCTTTTCACGTTCCATCTTTTCTTCCAGCGCCTTTTCCTTATTCTCAGCCATCTCTGTCTGTGTCTCAGCATTATTTTCCTCAATCTGATCCACACCTTCCTGATAGAGAGAACCAATTCTTTCTTTGTTTGCGGCTTTCATAATCTTATCCGCATCCTGCACTGCATCTACCATCGGATGTACCTTTAACAGAGCCTTCTCCGTAGCATATACTGTCGCCTTGCTCTCCTCAATCCTGCGTTGTGCCAGCTCGATCCGGTCTTTATATTGCTGCTCTTCCTGATCGCAGAGAAGCATATCCTCTTGGTACTTCGTCTTCTCCGTGATTGAATTTAGATGTTCCTTTTCTTCCTCCGTCAACGCATATTCTGGATTGAACGGATCTCTTTGTGACAACTCCGCTTTCTGCATCAATTCCAGATCCTTTTGCTCCTGGCTGTCAGGATCTACATTGTGAGTCTCTTTTAAATTTTCACGGCGTGCCTGCACGGCAGCCAAACCATCCCTATATTGCTGGATATCCTGCTGCAACTGCTCTACATTTGCAGTCTCCAATGCCATCTCATCATCTACCTTGACGTCATCCTCTAACTGGTTCAAGATCTTCTTGATTGCCCGTTTCTGTGCCATGGCATATTTTTCACTGATCTGCTCCTGCGGATTATTCTGTGTCAGATCTCCCAGATAAATGCTCTTTCGATCCTCTTTCTCTGCCTGTTCCCGCTTTTGTGACCTGGTGCGTCCCGTGTTTACCGCCAGCGAAAAACTGTCCTGCTCCCGGCGAACACTGCTAATTGAAAATCCATTTTCCATAATTTCCCCTCCATGATACCGTCCTGCCGGACGATTCAAAAAAAGCCAACTTCATTTTCCAAATACAATACTCTATACCTTTTGGCTTTTTACAGCCAAAACTTTATAGATATATCGACAGCACCCGTCCAAAACATAAGTCAGTTAGATCATTAATCCCATTCTCATCATACTGATATCCATCGACAGAATTTTCCCGGCTAACCATCCGTCAGAAATCATCCGTCAAATCCCAGACATTGCGCATTAGTTCCATAAAAGATATCGTCATGCCCTGCCAGCATCTGGCACAACATTTCCATCCGATCCCAATTGTTATCTGCATCAAATTCATAGCTATGCCCCCAGACATAGAATAACATCGGTGGATCTCCGGCTTTCGGTTTGGCTGCCAGAAATTCCTCTGCCAACGTAAAAAGCTGTTCATCCTTGTGATGACAGGTTGCTTTCAAGCGCATCGGATCCTGAGGCAAAGAAAATCCGTGTGTGCTTTCCACCGTTCTTGCGTACCGAATTCCTATTTTCTGTAAATATTGGATCACATTATCCGAATAATCGCCATAGGCATATGCCATCCCTATCGGATATTTACCGTACAGCCGTTCAATATTCTTGGCATCCTGCAAAAATTCCTGCTCATATTCCTCCGGTTTCAGATCTAACGGAAAGGCATGTGTGAGCCCGTGCACCGCAATTTCATGCCCCCGGTATAACTGCTCCAACCTGTCCTCCTGATTCATCCGATGGATTGGCGTTCCATCAATCTCAAACTTGCTATCTTCGTTTTGAATTCCCGTATTCAGATTAAAGGTTGCTTTCATCCCATATTTCTGAAATAACGCAACCAAACGGATATCTTGAGAAATTCCGTCATCATAACTAAAGGTTACTGCTTTTTGATAGGTAATCTTTCCCATATGTTCTCCTTTCTGCTATTCGCTTCCCATCATGCCAGTACCACTGGCACAAATAAAACATAAAAGCGGAAGAACGATGTCTTTGCGTTCTTCATAGAATTTATTGCCAGAAATCATGTAAGACATCAAATAATTTTCCAGAATTCAATGGTTTTGTCAGATGTTCATTCATTCCGGCAACTTTGCCTCTCTGGATATCTCTTTCGAATGCATTGGCTGTCAGTGCAATGATCGGTACCAAATGAGCGTCACTGCGCTCCATTGCCCGAATTTGCCTGGTAGCTTCAATGCCGTCCATCACTGGCATGGAGATATCCATCAATATGATATCATAATAAAACAACTCTGACTGACAAAAACAGTCCACGGCTTCCTGACCGTTAATCACATGTTTTACCACAACATCCCTGCTCTCCAGCAGTCTTTTTACAATCTTAGCGTTAAGCGGATGATCCTCCACCAGCAACACCTTGCATCCTCGCAAAATTCTATGACCCGCCGGATCCTTTTTCCTGTTTTTGCTCGTTGTACTCTTCTGGCCCGACAGAAATGGTAACGTGACATAAAAAGCAGTTCCACCCCCTTTTTCACTATCGCAGCGGATAGAACCACCCATCAGTTCAATCCGGCTTTTTGCGATTGCCAATCCAAAGCCACTGCCCATCTCCTGCGCATTGATCTCATTATTTTCCCTGGAAAATGGTTCATACATATGTTGTTGGAATTCTGTTCCGATCCCGATTCCAGTATCACGAACCATAATAGTTACCAAAAAAGTATCCCGGATCATCTGGCTCTCTGTTACCTGACACTCTATGCTGCCACCTGATTTCGTATATTTCACCGCATTGAATAAAAGATTTTGGAGCACCTGGTTTAATTGATAGAAGTCCCCAATGACAGATGGCTGATCTGTCAGGTTAATTTTCAGCTCCACTCCTTTTTCCCTACAGATGGGATCTAGTTTCTGCCATAGATGATCCGACAATATATCCCAATCAATCTTGATCGTTTCCAGCTCCTGTTTCCCATATTCTAGTTGTCCAATATCTAAAATATCATTGACGAGATTTAACATCAGATGTCCCGAAGAATAAATGGCATTTAAATATTCCTCTGCCAATTCCGGATGGCTAACCACCAGATCCCTTGCCAGCTCCGATGCACCGATAATTCCATTTAACGGAGTGCGTAGATCATGGCTCATATTGGACATAAATTCATCTCTGGAATTGCTGGCATGAATGGCAAGATCCAGGGCTCTCTTGAGTTCTTCCTTTTGGTGGACTTCCTCCTGAATCATGTCTGTGATATCCTGTTGGGAGATGACAATGACGTCCTGGTTCTGATCCAGGTAAAAATAATTTACCCTCTTGGTACGTAATCCATCTTCCTTGATTTGATAAGAGTACTGATAATTAGAAATATGATCCAGATTCTGAATCATTGTTTTGAGATTTAATTGGGATTGCAATGCCTCCCATTCGGCGAAAGATAATTTCTTTTGAATCGCATTGGATAATTTCCTAAGCGCTCCTTCCTCTGTATCCGAAGTAAAGTCATATTCTTCATTCTCTGAAAATATGTAACTACTCCCGTCTGCCAGCGCATAATAGGCAACAAAATCCACAAAACGGTCAATCATGCTGTTACGAACTTGATCCACAATAACCTGCTGGTTGATGTCTTTCACCTGAACCAGAGCCAGAATTTCTCCATCTCCCCGCTGGATCATATCCGCAGTAATCTCCATCCAGATGACACCGCCGCTGGTACGGCGGCTCCGAAAGATATAGCTTAATTTATTCTGACCAGACTCAAACTCCCGCAACATATTTTGCTGTTGAAATATTTGCTGAAACGCAGTCTTCATCCTTTCATCCGGTATGGTCTCCTGCATGGTTTCCAAAAAATGACCAAAATGCCGATCAAGCCCTTTACATTCCCCCATACAGTCCAATATCATCCAATGCGTCACATTCATACGAATCATCGTAATGGTATCCGGATCCATAATCTGCTGATATGCATTTTCCGTGCGAAAACGCTGTTCCGCCTGTTTGTTTTTGGTAATATCCAACGCTGTACTAATGATCGTCAGCGGTTTTTTCTGTTCATCTCTTTCCACTACGGTATAAATCTGTCTGATCCACATCTGTTCACCGTTTACATGACGAATCGGTACCTCCAGAGTCATGACATCCCGTTTTTCTGTACTCATTTTATGAAACATATCCCGCAGCTGCTGACTGACTTCCTGCGAAATGATATGGGAATCTAATATCTGATCGATTTTAATCTGCCGTGGCAAGCCAAAATCCTGTTGAATTACCCGATTAAAATAGGAGACCCTTTTTCTCACATCATACTTCCCACAATAGATATGGCAATTCTCCAACACTGTCTGAAAACTGTAATCACTGGATTTTAACCGACACTCCAGTTCATGCTCTTTGGTAACATCATGACAGGAAACAAAACATAGCTTAGATCCGTCCTCTTGCTGGGATACATTTGCTTTTAAGTGAATCCAACAATATTCTTTTTCCGGTTCATACTGAAATCGTATCGTAATGTCCACAGGATTGTTATTATGAATACATTCCAGAGCATAGTGATCTAATCGAATCTGATCATCGGGATGAAGATAAAGAATCTGTTTCATAGAATAAATGTTTTGTCTCGGATCTCCTTCCACTTGAAGAATTCGGGAGAAATCCCTGCTCATAGCGATCGGTTCGAAATGTTCCTCCGTCCATCGAAGTACACAAATATTACCCGGGAAACCATCCAACATATCCTGAAGCTGTTCTAACTGCGATTCTCCGTTGCTATTATTCTGCCTGATTTTCTCGGTCTTCTTTGCTGCTGTTCCACCCTCCGTCTCCGCCTGGTTGCCTATCCGTCCTGCCTCATCTCTCATTGTGTCTGCCAGCCTTTCCGCATGGAAAATCTCAAATATGCTTTGTTCTGTTGTGTATATCCGTCCTCTCCGATCCTACTAACGTCTGACATAAGAGACAAGCCCGAAATTATGCCAGATCTGTCTATTATTGTAACACAAATCTGATAAATTACAACAAACTTCTAAATTTTTTGCCTTTCTCCTATCTTATTTAAATTTAATATAGAAATGCAAGAGGCGGCTGCTCCGCAGATCCAGAATCCACGTTTGCAACCGCCCCGCTTTGGCATCACTCCATGCCAAAATTAGATGACGAAGAAACCATATTAATTATTTGAACTTCTTATAACCACTCTTCTTTAACAGCTTAATATTCGTCTTCTTATACTTCTTAGAAGTCTTTACCTTAATCTTCTTTTTACAGCCCTTAAATGCACCCTTCTTTACCGATTTGAGTTTAGCCTTAATCGACAAAGTTTTTAACTTCTTACACTTCGCAAAGGCGCCCTTCGGAATGGCGTTAATATACTTGCCAAGTGAAATGCTCTTTGCCTTAGCGCCCTTAAACGCATTGTTGCCAAGTTTCGTTACCTGATACTTGTATCCACTTATCGTAGCTGTATCCGGAATAGATAGTTTGCCAGCCTTTTTCCCCGCCTTGGTCAGGGAAGTAAACGTTACCGTACCTTCCGTCTTCGCTGTCGCAACCTTAGTTACCTGGTAAACATAACTGCCAGATGTAAGCTTCGTACCCACTTTTGGTCCTGTCGCAATATTGGAAGGAGGATTCGTTGGCTTTGTTGTGCCAGGTCCCCCTGGGTTCTTTGTCGGAGTCGGAACCTTGGTTGGATTTGTACCAGGTGCCTTGCTTGGATTCGGTGTTTCATTTGGACCAGGTGTCCTGTTTGGATCCGGTGTTTCATTTGGATCCGGTGTTTCATTTGGATCCGGTGTTTCATTTGGATCTGGTGTCTCGTTTGGATCCGGTGTTTTACTTGGATCTGCCAGTTTCAATCCTGTAATCGCATCTTCCACAGCCTTATTCAATGCTTTCACTTCGCTGATCACAGTACTTTCTGTCGCTTTCTTAGCTGCCGTAAGTGCTTTTTCTAATACACTCCAACTAGTTGCGGTATAGTCACTCTTATTCAGCGCTTCCGCTCTTTCAATGCTCTTATTCAGAGATTCCATTTCCGACGTATTATCACTAGGCTGTAATTCTGTCGTGACATCCTTTAACTTTGTCAGGATCGCATTGATAACACTTGGAAGCTTGTCGTTTGCTCCCCCTGATTTCAAGTTTTCAAGATATGCTTTAAAGTCTGCAATACTTTCCTCTGTGTAGTCCCCCGCTTCGAGATCAACTAGCTTATCTTCCGCAGCTTTCACAGCAGACTCCAGGAACTCAGCAACATCCTTTGGTGAGCTTACTGCCTTTAATTCAATATCATCCGCATCTAAGAATCTTACCTTCTGAAAGGTAAAGACATTTCCAGCTGCTCCTTTCCATGACTGCGTGTATCCCTCAAGATTATATTTTGCTCCTTCTGTCAATGCGGAAGGAAGATCCATAGTTACCTTGATGCCTTTTCGACCAGTCTGCCAACTACCGTCCTCCTTTCCATCAAATTCCTGAAAGTCACCACCCATTCTGAAATTAACAGCTGTAAATTCATTCCACTGGGTATCTGCTGCACAATCAAAAGTCACCTCTACCTTTGTAGCTCCAGCCATTTCAGGCTCTACTGTTCCGGAAAGAATGGAAACAATAACGGGGTTATCCCAGTTCTCCATACTAGAAGGCATACCTGCCAAGGAGAACCATTCTGTAGGATACTCCACGGTCAATCCGTCCAATGCTTTCTGAAGGTTCTCTGCTGCAGTAGCTATCTCAGAAATTACCTCGCTGTCTGCAACAGCCTCTGCTCCTTCCATCGCTGTCTTTAAAGCTTCCCAGCTCTTCTTGGAATAATCGCTCTCCACCAAGCCCTCTGTCTTTGCAACAACCTTCGCCAGATCAGCCTTTGCAACATCTGCCGTCAGTTTAACCAGACCAGAGATTGCATCATTAACCGCTTTTGCCAGGCTAGCAATTTCCTCTGCCGTCTCTGCCTCTTTGAGTCCAGTCTTTCCAGCTTCTACCGCTTTCTCTAATACTGCCCAGCTTTCAGCAGTATAATCGCTGCCTTCCAACTTTGCTGCCTCTGCTAGGGCATCATCCAGCGCTTTAGATGGAATCAATCCACTTACTGCATCATCAATCGCTTTTGCCTTGGCAGTAACGTCCTCTTCTGTAATTCCATCTATCAACATATCCGCTTCAAAACATGCCTGACCATCCGTTATGGCATCTGTCAATTTTTTCCAGGATCCTGAAGTCAAACCTGCTCCCTCTGGATATTTATTCTGCTCGATAATAGCTTTCTTTAAAGATATTCGTAGTGAAGTATCATCTGTGCCTGCGTCAATAACTACATTTTTGCTACTTACCCCGGATGCAATTACTTTATCTGCAGACGTTTTATTAATAACATGAATCTTATAATCATCATCAAAAGCACCATTTGCAACTTCTTGAAGGTCTCCATAAATATATACATTCTTACAGGTGAACTCATAAAAAAAAGCATGGCTAGAAATATTAACTACGCTTTTTCCCAACCAAACTGTATTTAGAGCTCCATAATATAAAAAGGAGTTTTCTCCAATAGAAGAAATCTCTCCACCTATGATCAGTTTATTAATGAGTAATTCCCCGCTTACTCCCATCCAGTCTTCATCTGTTAGTTTTTGAAAGTCTTCTTTTGTCTTGTATGTCGATGCTGCATACCATCCTTGTTTTTCATAATGAGGTTTTGTATATCCATTTTCAACAGTGGCGTTCGAATTATCTTCATAACCATCATATGTTACATCGGGCATTACACCTTTACCATCTAATATTAAAACAGAATCGTTACCTGCAACACCCTTAGCATCCTTATAATAGAGATAATTAATCGTATCACCATATGTGCCGCGATCAACATCCCCATCCTTAATACCATTTTCAGCCGCCTTACTATCAATTTTAGGTATAAATAAAGAAGTAATAATCAATGCTGTAGACACAGCCAAGCTAAGTAGCTTTTTTCCCTTTAACTTCATTTTTACCTCCTTTCAAATCTTCAACAACGTTCCAAAAATAAAGGGAAGCTGTTGCCACAGCAGACTTCTACTATGGCAACAATTCTCCCCCTCCTATGTACTCTATGTACCGATACTTAACAGTACTATGTTCTCCTAATACTCATTATTCTGCTGACTTAGGAGCTGTCAGTATAGGAATCAAAGCCTCGCCCAGTTCGGACTCGCCATAGGTATAACGGTTCCATAAGCCCATTCCATTTGGTCCAGTGTAACCATTATCCCAATAAACGTATCCAAGCCCTTTCGCCTGTGCCTCAGAAACCACTCTGCTAATATAATTCTTAATTTGTGATATATTACCTTTGTCCATGGCACCAAATTCACCAATGACAACAGGAATTCCATTATCCACAAATTTTGTCTTTAATTTGTTAAACATCGTTCCAATTGCATTAAGCTCCCCAGGAGTCACAGTTGTTTTGCTTCCGTCACCCGTATTCAACGTGAAGTTATATGGATCATAATAATGAACTGATACCATAATTCCTTCCTTACTTCCATTGTAGGTAGGCACTTTAAAGCTATCCGTTACCGTTTGGTCAATATTGGTATTATAACCAGAAACCAACAGGAAGCGCACATCATTATGAGGACCTGTAGCACGAACCACATCAACAAAGGACTGGTTCAGGTAATTAATGTTATCGTAAGTGTTCTGACTTGGCGTACCATAATTTCCCTGCTCCATTACCTCGTTCATGGACTCGAAAATTAAATGCTGGTCGTAACTCTTAAATCTGTTAGCAATTCTGCCCCAAACATCTGCAAAAGCAGCACGGATTCCCGTCTGGTTCGGAGCATCTACATCCAACCAGGAGCCTGTCACATCATCCGCCCCGTCATGCTGAATATTGATGATCACAAACAGATCATAGGCTCTTGCCCAATCCACAACTGTCTGTACTCTGTTGAGGATAGTATCAAACTTAGAGGTAATTTCATAACTATCACCATTCACTTTGACAGCATCTACCCATGAAACCGGGATTCTCACTGTCTTAAACCCAGCCTCAGAGACTTCTTTGAACAGATACTTTGTAACTTCCGGGTTGCCCCAAGCAGTCTCACTAACCTCACCGTTCTCTGTCACTGACTCTAATGCATTGCCAAGGCTCCAGCCAGCGCCCATTGCTGCTGTAATATCAGCATTTGTTAAATCAAATACTTCTGTTGCATAGGACTCATCATAGTCAAAGATCTGAACCTTTTTCACAGTACAGGTATCATATGCCAGGGTTAAACTCCAGGTTGATTTTGGAATCTGTGTGAGATAGGTAACCTCTCCTGCCTCTGACACCTGTGGATAATTTTCTACGATTGGTTTACCATCGGCACCCAGAACTTCAGCCTGCGGATAAATCGGTGGATCAGCAATCTCACCATACTCCACTGTCACAGCAATTATCGGATCTCCAAAGGTAGCTACATTCAGACCAGAGATACCGATATTCCAAGCATTTGCAGACACATGGGCTACACCGGATACTACTTCCATAGAGCCAAAGTCTACGCTTTCATCGCTGGTCTTATGCCAATCACCTTCAATCAACACTGGGCTGCTCGTCTGCTCTGGCTTAACTTCTTCCTCTACATCAGCGTAGGTCAATGAGTTAATCTTAATCTCACAGTTGCTAACGTTTCCGGTCTGAAGATTAATCCCCTGTACCGGCTTTCCTGTCGTTAATTTGTCTTCAATGACACTAAACGGAACTTTCACCGTATACTCATGCTCAACTTCCGGTGTCACTGGCTCTGTCTGGTCATAGCCATTTGGTCCAATCATGGTTGGCTCCCAGCCGCCCCAAGAAGTATCAAATACAACAAACTGTAATGTGTTATTGTACCCCAGGTCGTCCTTTGGATCTGTGATACTGCCCAATTTGGTATACTCATACTTCAGTTCAAAGCCATTTTTACCACTGTTCATGTAATCTGACTTATTAAAACTCTGAATATACCCTACATCACCGGCTCGGATGCAGCTTTACTTGTGGTGGCTCCCGTAAATAAAGTTACTCCCAGCATTGCAGCTGATACAACAACACTCACTGCCTTTTTCAACATCTTGTTTCTCATGTTTTTCCTCCTTCCTTGTTGCACCCATCCCTTTCTTAGGACAGATACGGAATTTTTGTCCACTATACATTACTTGTTTTTGCCTGTATGTAATTTTGTCATTTTCCCATTCCGGCAACTTCCTCTGCTCACCTCACTTTCTTTCATCCTGAGCTATGTATTCTCTTTTTCCGTAACTCAGGAATCTAATTTCGTTACACAGCCTGGGAACGATACAGACTTCTGTGTAGAATGTTTCGGGAGATCACCTGGCTCTCCGGTTTCCGATTGCAAAGAAGCCAGACCGCGGACAATCAAGTCTCGAATCATTTCATTCTGTGTGTCTTTGCAATAGTACTCTTGTTTTGTCAATTTCAGTTCCACCGCCAAACTGGGTGTAACGGAAATTGAAAATCGTTTCAACCCTTCCGCCATCTAGTCTCCCCCTTTGTATTAATGCGGTTTAGTGATTCATTGCATCGCATTTACTTATATTAAAGTGAATCGGTGGTTCATTGTCAAGATTTTTTTACTGGTTTTTCAGTTTGTATCAATTTGGTTCAAACACTATGTTTTTCCTTTACATCTCAGATTTACCGATGTATAATCTTAGGGAAATGTGCAAGAATACTAGTGTACTGACACATTTATATTTGATAAAACTACGCAGAATATTTACGCATCGGCAAGGCGGATGAACGAGTCGTAGCGGCGACTACGCCGAGTGAATCCAACGCAGTCCGATGACGTAAAGAGACAAGTAGTTTTGCTAAGTATAAGTGTGTCAGTACACTAAGGTACTGACATGTTGATAAAAAAACAGACAAGTCGTTTTACTAAATATCAACGTATTTGTACTCATAGACCGAATATTATTTTTTTGCACAACGACAGCAGGACGAACCATATTCGTCTCACAGAAATGAGGTTAAATATGGCAACAAATAAACCACGGTATACCGTGTCTGTGGATAATGAACTATTCAATCAAATCGAAGATTTCCGTTTTGAGCACCGCTATCAGACCCGGTCAGAGGCAACAGCGGAATTGATCCGGCTAGGGCTTGATGCCTTAAAAAAGGAAAAAGAATCACAAATCCATAATATCAAGTAATGATCTATAACAACAGACAAAGCAGACATATCGCAGTATGATTTTTCTGCTTTTCTGTATTTCTACTTTTTTTCACACAATCACAATGTCCTACTTCCAACATATATTAGAAATGAACACGACGAAGAGAGAAAGCACGACGATGTATTTTTTCTTTGGCATATTTTTTCTAGTTGCGCTGGTGTGCCTGCTATGGAACCACCACCGCAAAGCTTGTATCATAAAAAAAGTTTGTACGATGACGCAGGCGGAAAAATACCGACTGCTGAACGAATTGACAAAACCCCTCGGCTATCACTATTTTCCATGCCAGGATATTTTTCTGTCCACGCTTGATGCCTGGCAGCGGGAATTTGGTTACACCCACAAGTTTGACTGTCTGGCTCCCCATTTTAACATGGTGTTCGACAGCCAGCCGGTTTATTTCGACTATGACGGGCGAACCTGGCTAATTGAACTTTGGAAAGGGCAGTACGGGATCAATACTGGCGCAGAGATTGGGATTTACTGCGCAGATGGAATCGTTCCACCGGAGAAACGAGGAAGTGAATATTTCCATACCGTACCCGACGACATGCTCCCTCTGTTTTTCATGAATCTAAACCGGACTGTCCGGCAGGACACAGAGAATATTGCAAATGTATCTATGTCGCACTGGTGGCTAGCTGCATTTCGCATGGACTGTTTCAGCCAGCCCAGAGACCTCTGCGCTGACTTCTGCATTGATTTTGTCGACCGCAATATGATGTGTGCATTTGCTGACGCTCTCATTGCGCTGGGCTACAATCCATGTTGCCTGCAGATCTCCGGTTCCTGTATCAGCTTTTGCTATCAGGCACCGCTCACGCCGATTTTCTGCGGATGCTTCCATAAAATTGTATGCTGTTTTGCACAATGGAAGAACCGCCTTTTCTGTAAACTTTACGAGTTTGTAACTAGACCTTTTCATTGTACGGTAGACCGTCTGCTCTACCTGTACTTTTATCTGCCACTGATCTTTCGGCGATGCCTGCGCCTGCGCCGTTATAAAAAGCGCTGCCGCAAGCATAAATGTAGAAAAAAATGTAACCATTAAAACCTGTATAAACAGAAATGAGGAACACTATGAGCTTCCATTCCCGTATCTCCCACTCGTTTGACTCTGCCCCTGTGCTGCCACTGAACCAAAATTCCCGCTATGTCCTGTTCAGCGACTGTCACCGCGGATGTGGAAATACCAATGATAATTTTCTGAAAAACCAGCATTTGTACTATTCCGCACTACAGCACTATTACCAACAGGGCTTTACCTATATCGAGCTGGGAGATGGGGATGAATTATGGGAAAACAGAAAAATAGAACAAATTATTGAGGTTCACAATACTGTTTTTGCTCTGATGACGAAATTTGCAGAACGGAATCGAATGTATCTGATTTATGGGAACCATGATATGGAAAAAAAGAAATTATATTACTCCAGACGCCATTGTTCTTCCTATTTTTGTACAGATACCCAACAAGTGCAGTCCCTTTATCCTGAAATGCCATTCTATAGCGGAATCATCCTGGAAGATATCAGCGGACTGCGTCTCTACCTGACACACGGCCACCAGGCAGACCTGCTCAACTCGGTATTCTGGCGTCTGTCACGTTTCCTGGTACGTTATGTCTGGAAACCGTTAGAGCATACCGGGGTGCTGGATCCCACGAGTGCCGCAAAAAATAACCGGCGCAAAAATAAAACAGAAAAGAGGCTTTCCGCCTGGGCAGAATCACAGCATGAAATCCTGATTACCGGACACACACACCGTCCCAGACTGGAAACCTCTCACTCTTATTATTTCAATACCGGAAGCTGTGTCCATCCCAGCTGCATTACCTGTATCGAAATACAAAACCGCATCCTGACCTTATGTAAATGGACGGTCAGCACCTATCCCAACCATACGCTATACGTTGCCCGTGAAGTACTGGCAGGTCCCCTGCCCCTGTCACAGTACTCCGTCCGGGCATCCCATCCATGAATTATCACGGAAACTAATCCCTTCCATGCTCTCCCACCCGCATCTACTTACTTTTCGATCTATGTCAACTTTCTACTCCCACAGTATTCCGTTTCATCCACCGCTTCGAAAAGTATCTGATACGCCCGATAATCTCCTAGTTCCAGTGATAACGGCAGCCCATACGACATCAGAGCATCGCCGTCATATACGGCACCCGTCTCGTGGTTCCGATATTTAAGATTGCGGTTCAATCCATCCGGTTTGATATATATAACCGGCATATTGCCATGCATATTCAGTATAACCACACTCAGTAACGCAGTGCGCTGCTCTCTGTCCACTACCATCCAGGCACCATATTCTTCCTCAAATGGGTTGCTCAAACGATAATAACGGCCATTCTGCAGCAGAGGTGCCGTTTGGTGATAAAAGGAAATCTGTTTTTTGACTTCCTGCTTTTCCTCCTCGCTTAATTTGCCCAGATTCAATTCATAGCCAAAGGCTCCTGTCATTGCTACCACGCCTCTGGTATCAATTCTGGTTTCCCTGCCCGTCTGATGATTCGGCGAAGCAGAGATATGGGACCCAATGACAGATAACGGATACCCAAAAGAAGTGCCATACTGAATCCGAACCCGGTCAACGGCATCCGTATTGTCACTACACCAGATCTGCGGAGTATAATAAAGCATCCCCAGATCAAAGCGGCCGCCACCACCAGAACAGCCCTCCCATAAAATATCTGGAAATATTGACGTCAACAGATCCAGCAGGCGATATACACCCAGCATATAATCATATAAAACCGTTCCCTGATTCTCAGTACAACCGGAATAAATATCTGCCAAACTCCGATTCATATCCCATTTCACATAGTCGATCTGCCCCTGCTCTAAGATTCGGGACAACTTTGTAAAGAGATAGGAAACGACTTCTGGATTGGCAAAATCCAAAACTAATTGGTTCCGGCCACGGATTGGCTTCTTACCCGGAATCTGCAAAACCCACTCCGGATGCTCACGATATAACCCACTCTCCTCTGAAACCATTTCCGGCTCAACCCAGAGACCAAACTGTACTCCCTGTGCATGTACCTGATCTGACAATTCCTTTAGCGAACAGCCCAATTTTTCTTCATTGAAATCCCAATCTCCCAGGGAAGAATTATCGTCATTTCGTTTTCCAAACCAGCCGTCATCCAATACCACCAGTTCCACGCCCAGTTCTGCTGCCTGCTTTGCAAGATTCACGATATCATTTCCATCAAAATTGAAGTAGCAGGCTTCCCAGCTATTGACCAAGACTGGGCGAATCTGATCCCGATAGTTCCCCCGGCAGATATGTCTGCGGATGCACTGGTGTAACTGGTCAGACAGCAGACCCAACCCTTCCCCGGAATAGGACAGCACAACTTCCGGGGCATAAAATTCCTCTCCCGCTTTTAACGGATAGGAAAACTGTTCTTCGGAAAGACCCATTACCAAACGGATCTGATCGAATTGATCCCGCTCAATCTCTGCACTGAAATTACCACTATACACCAGGGAAACACCATAACATTCGCCCGTGCGTTCTGTGGCATCCGACTGCGCCAAAATAACAAACGGATTATACTGATGACTGGAAGTTCCCCGGCTGCTACCGTAGACCTGTCTGCCATGTGATACTGCCGTCCGCTGCATATTCCTCTCCATGGCATGTCTTCCATAAAATGAAATGACATCGTACTGCCCATACAAAAAGTCCAGACAGACGCTGGAAAGCTTCTCCAAATAGAAACAATCTTGTCCTATGTTCGTAACTTTTGCACTCCTGGTAATAATATCCAAATCTTCTAAAACACCATAGTAGAGAGTGACCCCTACACCGATTCTCTCATCCCGAAGGCAAATTGCCAAAGTTTCTGCCTGGTCTGCATAGACGGCCGGAAGACCCGGCAGTGAATATTTGCCCTTCTGCAGCTCATGGCCCGTATACCGGAGATCGCAGCCATAACAACCGTTCTGCTCTCGAATTTTACACGCCGTGTTTCGGTAATCTCCCGTGCCCAATACCGGAAACTCCTGCGGCATAATATCCAGGGAAAAGGAACGGTTATTACCCGTATCATTAGGATTGCCGGAAAACCCCCGGTCAAAATAAGGAAGCATATAATCCATACACGATTCCATCCGATTACCATAATACAGGTGAAGCAAATAGAAATACTGATCCACCTTCATCTGATAGGTAGAATGTTTCGTATGCAATGAAAAAATCTGTTTTTCCTCATGATATATAATTGCCATGAATTCCTCCCTCTCCTGACATCATCTAATTGTGCAACCGTCAGGACTATTCTCTGCCAATGTGACACACACTATACATCGGCAGAGAACACAAAGTTCACTACTATTTTTTAGCTATTTTACAGCCCCATTTGCAACTCCTGCAATAATCTGTTTCTGGCAGATGATATAGAACAGTACAATCGGCAGTAATGCCAGTAAATATGAGGCAAACGCCAGATTATAATTGGTTCCGAACTGGCTCTGGAAATTCAACTGTGCTAACGGTAATGTATTCTGGTCTCCTGACATTATGACTAACGGTGTCATTACATCGTTCCAGGTCCCCAGGGCAGTCAGAATGGCAACCGTCGCATGCATTGGTTTCATATTCGGAAAGATAATCTGCCAATACGTTTTCCAGGTGCTGGCGCCATCGACACAGGCTGCCTCCTCCAATGCCAGGGGCAGGTTGGTCAAATACCCGGAATACAGCATGGTATTCATTGGCATATAAAACACCGTGTACAGCAGGATCACGCCGAACATATTGGCAAGCCCCATATGGGATGTCTGTTTTACTAACGGCATCATCAAAATAGCAAATGGCACGAACATACCACTGACCAGATACAGATAAATTCCATTGTAATATTTATTCTTTGCTTTGCTGCGCCCCAGGACATATCCAATCATGGAATGTACCACAACAGACAAAACGATGGTTGCCACAGTAATAAATAAACTATTTGCCAGGGAATTCCAAAAATCGGTTACTTCCATTGCTTCCCGGAAATTATCCAGGCTCCACCGTGACGGCAAAGACAAGATCCCACGGATGCTGTTTGTCATTTCTGACGGCTGCTTAAAGGCGATTACCACAGTAATATATAACGGAAATAAAATGGTAATCAACCCAAATATTAAGAGAACCGTCAATCCAATATTTTTCTTATCCTTTGGTATTACCTTGGGAACAAATTCTTCCTCCTCCGGAATGGTCTGCGCTTTTATTTCATTATTTTCTATTTTATTTGTCTGATTCATAGAAACCTCCTGTCTATTCTAACTACACCCTTTAAACCAACTGCTCCTCCTTCTTCCCCAGATACCTCATCTGCAACACGGAGATTACGACAATCGCGATAAAGAATACCACTGCATTGGCGCTTTGGAATCCAAACTGTCCGCCGCTCATACCATTGTTATAGATCAAAAAGGAAATAGATTCTGTACTCTGAGCAGGACCACCTTTGGTCAATGACATAATCTGATCGAACACCATGAGGAAGTTCTTCATACACAACACCAGATTGATGGTAAAAAACGGTAAGATTAACGGGAACGTTAAATGACGGAATTTCAGCCATCCAGTCGCTCCATCCAGGGAACCCGCCTCATAGACATCCACGGGAACGGTCTGCAGCCCCGAAATATATATAATCGTATTCATTGCAATAGACTGCCATGCACAAACTACGGCGATGGCTAACCAGGCTGTCTTAGAATTGGCAAGCATGCTGTTACCTTCAAATCCCATCATTCTAACCAGTTCCGGTAAAATATAAGTAAAGAAGTAATTAAAAATATAACCTACAACCAGCCCGCCCAACACATTTGGCAGGAAATATAACCCACGCAGGGTACTCTTAAATTTAATTTTGCTATTCAACGCCATGGCCAGCAATAGGCTAATGACATTGACAATGATGGTGGTAACCACTGCCAGCTTAAAGGTGAACAGATACGATGCTCCTACTCTGGCGTCCCGAAACAGATCCAGATAATTCCGAAATCCCACCCAGTCATACCTTCCATAACCTCTAAAGTTTGTAAAGCTATAGATAACGCCCTGAATTAACGGCAGGGTATTAAACGTAAAGAACAATGCCACAATAGGTATGGTAATTAACAAAAAGGTACGGCTTCTTCCATTGCTTTTCTTTTTCTTGGTTTTCAATTCCACATTATTATTTTCCGACATTTGAAATCCTCCTCTCCTATCCATTGAACCGGCAGTCTGATCCGGTACTAATGTTTGGCCTCATAATCCTGAACTTTTTTTATCAAATCCCGGTTATATCTCGCCCATTCCCGGTCAAATTTTTTCAGGAACTCATCGGTATTTCCGTCTAACAGATAGGTCTGGATTAATGCATCCACCGCCATCTCAGAAGGATAAAAATGATCCTGGTAATCGGTTACTTTCCCCTCTCTAATGTATTCCTTCATTCCATCTAACATAGGAGCCAGGGTAAAGTCTCCCTCTTTGCACGCTACGCCATTCTGGTTATCCATATAAGCCTGGACGTTCTCATCTTTAAACAAGAAACGAATTACCTCATAGGCTGCCTCTTTGTTCGGACAATCTTTCATGACACAGAACTGCAGGTCAATCCCCGAAGTAAGCACATTTTCTTCCGGCTGATTGGAAGCTGGAAAGACAAAGGAATCGAGATTCATATCAGGATTTACTGACTGAATCTGCGGCACTGCATAGCTACCAATAATGTACATCGCGGATTCCCCTCGGGCAAAAGCAGTACAGGCATCGTTATAGGAATATGCCACGAAATCCTTAGGACCATATTTCAATAACGCTTTCATCTGCTCTGCCACTTCCCGGTACTCCTCCTGGAACGTAGCGTCTCCCTTATTTACGTCCTTACACACGGTAGGTTCCGCCAAAGTAGAGGCAATACTGTTCCAAGGGGACAGACACGTCCAGGTATCCTTATAGCCCATATAAAACGGTAAGATCCCTGCCTTTTGGATTTCCTCACACAACACCATCAGCTCATCCCAGGTAGTCGGGATGTTCCAGCCGTGTTCCTCAAACATATCACGGTTGTACAGGATCCCGGCGGCATTTGACATATAAGGGATTCCATACACTCCTTTTTTCGGTACAAATTTTAAGTTCTCATTGATATCCAGATATTTTTGCTTAATGTCATCCAGACCATCAAAATCGGAAACATCCATCAACATATCGGCATCCACGAAGTTGGAATAATTAAACTCGCCACCAATACCGATAATATCCGGGTTATCCTCCCGGATAAATCTTGTCTTTAACACTGTCATAGCATCATTGGGAGAAGAAATTTTAAGTGTGATGTCTTTATGGGACTGATTAAATTCTTTTTCCACTTCTTCAAAATAACTGACCGCCTCTGGTTTATAATGAACCAGTTCAATCACGGTCTTCCCCTGATCCTTCCGCTCTCCGCCGCATCCTGTCAGAGACAGTACCCCCAGCAGGAAAGCTGCTGCCAAAACAATGCTACGCTTTTTTCTTAGCATTTACACATCTCCCCTTTCCTAATTATCACTGTTTTTTTTGGCAAATTCATTATAACATGCCATAATGCGTGGTAAAATAACTATATTATTGCATATTTATGTTAAAATGCTACTTTTTCGACAATGTATTGCATTGAAGTAGCATTTTGATATATAGTATGAAACAGGAGGTGCTTCTATGCAGGATTTATTGTTTTCGATTTTTCCCAATGAAAATTTTATTGATTTATGCCTATACCAGTATGGATGGGAACGCTGTAAACCTGCCCACATGTATGGACCGGCGGCCCGTAACCACTTTTTGTTCCACTATGTTTTGTCTGGTACAGGGACTTTGATGGCGAATAATAAGAACGGCGAAACACAAACCTACCACATCCGAAGTGGACAGGGATTCCTACTGTTTCCTGGCCAGATTAGTACGTATATCGCCAGCGAAACTACACCCTGGGAATATACCTGGGTAGAATTTGACGGACTGCGCGTAAAAGAAATGTTGGATATTGCTGGTTTCTCCCAGGATCAACCACTCTACCGAGCTACCTCCAAGGAATATCGGGAGCACATGATGAATGAGATGCTTTATATTGCGAATCATTCCGAAGAGCCTCCCTTCCATCTGATCGGACATCTCTACCTCTTTTTTGATGCACTGACCCGCTCCATGACAAACATACACATGGGGAATACCAGCAAAATGAGTGACTATTATATTCGGGAAGCGATTCATTATATTGAACAGAATTTTCCCTATGAGATAACTATTGAGGATATCGCCCGCCACTGTGGAATCAACCGCAGCTATTTCGGCAAGATTTTTCATAAATCCGTCGGCAGGACACCACAGGAATTTCTGATTAATTACCGCATGATGAAAGCAACAGAATTGTTAAAGATGACCCAGCTGTCGATTGCTGATATCGGAAACGCTGTGGGCTATCCTAACCAACTGAATTTTTCCAGGGCATTTAAAAATACTTATGGGGTATCGCCCAAAAATTGGCGAAAGGAACATCAATGAAATTAGTTTTTAGATTTCGTTACCTTCAAAATAGTAATCAAAATACTGCTCCCGCACTGTCTGATAGGAGCCTCTGGGAAGATAAATTCTCTCACCGTTATCCAGTACCATTTCCCTAGAATTCAAGCTGTCTACATGCGCCAGATTTACGATATAACTAACACCCATCTTGATAAACTCGGGATAGGTTACCAGCATCTCATAAAGCTTTGACATAGTAAGGTGCAGGACGTGATGGGAATGGTCTGCCAGATGAATACACTGGCATTTTTTCTGTGCTTCACAGAATACAATATCCTGTAGCGCAACACGGCGGATTCGGTTTTCGATCCGCAACGGCAAATATCTTTTTCGCTCCCAGGCAAGTCGATCAAATAGTTTATCCAGAACGGAACAGATCTCTTGTTTCTGAAGTGGCTTGATCAAATATTGCTCTGCATCAACACGAAAAGCATCCAGAGCATACTCCGTCGATGCCGTCAAAAAGATAATCTGACAATGGTTTCCCATCTCCCGAAGTTCCCGTGCTGCTGTAATTCCCATTTTCCCCGGCATATAAATATCCATGAACAAGATATCCGGAGTAAAAATTTCCGCTTTCACCGAGTCCAGAAGTTCATCCGCACTCGAAAACCGTCTTACCGAAAAAGAATACTCATCATGTTCTTGACGGTAATATTCAAATAAAGCTTCTACCTTATCTAATTCTAAGGTTTCATCATCACAAAGCGCAATCTGGTACACATTTGCCTCCCTTACCGAAACATATCCATACCCTCGGTCTATTTCCGTCCGGAGATTTCGATCATACCAAGACAACAACCGCAGGGCAATCCACCCAATCTTTTTTTTATTTTATCATAGATCAATTTTTGTGTTATGTTAATTTTGTCACAAAACACGTTATTTTTGTAAGTGATGGTTTACCAGAATCTGGAAATTCTGTTATATTTACATGGATACCAATTCATGATTCGACAAGAAAGACCCTTTTTTCCCTATGAAAATGCTTTCAAGATAATATGATCTGATATCACTCCCATCTTTTTCATTGGAAACTTCCAACACCCGATTTGTCAAGTTTACCAATTTAGAGATATCGGCATCTAAATCAGCTAGTTCATGATCTTTAGTTACGAAGGCAGCGTTTCACTTTTTAATCAATTCCTCTGCCTGTTGTTTTTCCGGTGGCAATACCTGTAAAAGCCTGTTCCATTGTTCCTCAAGTCTTGACAACTCATCTAAAATTTTTTCTCTTTTCTCCTCAAAAACTGCATGACACTGCTCCTTCCGCCTCTATAAAACAATCCTCTTTAGAACAACTCCCCTTCTTGATCATATCATTGCCACCGGCAATGAGCCTGGCTTTCTGTACATTATGCTCTACAATAATTTTTCTAATCCGTTATTGGCATGTAACACTTCACTAAAGATATTTAGTCCATCTTTTCCTTTTGCAAAGTACACAAAGAGGTCTCCAGAATAAAACATAAAATTTCACATAAGAAGAACCGTTTTGTAAGACCTACAAATGTTTTTCCTGGTACATAACTGCCAAACTCTAGAGTTTCATGTCCCTGTTTATAAATTAAAGTAACAACATTTTCTGCACAAATCCTAGAAATGATTAAATATCAAGTATAGCATCGGAGAACATCTCCATCCAGATCCATGCAAAAAACGCTCTATTATATTTTTAGAAAATTAATTCATTGACAATTTTTTTATTATTTGGTACAATTATTATTGTTCATTATATTGATTTAATTTTGTTATGCTTTGAGAAGCGTGAACGAAGCTATAATTGATGAAGTGATCCATATATTTTGATTGTAAAATTATGGGTGGAAATGGTTCTGCATGCGGAGAATATCAACATGCGAAAGGACAATATGTATCTTCTCCATCCATTAGTATATCAGCTTCTGGCATTTCTGTAGGTGTTTCAACATCATACGTAAAATACTATAGCAAAGTTACTAATAATCCTGCCGTAACTTTTCAATTCATAATATGTATATTAATTATTAAAGTAATATCATTATATTGTATACATTTAATATAAGGGAGGAATGTTATGACAAATAAAAATAACAAGAAAAAAATGCAAGTTATCCTTGTCACATTCTTGATGTTCTTGCTTGCATCTGCTTCGTGCTATGCTTTTGCAAGACAGTCCCTTGTCAATTATTTTTTTCCAAAAACAGAAAAAAATACAGGCAAGGATAAAGTCAATCATGAAAAGCAAAAGATAGTGATTGATGAGTATATAATTACTTTGGAAGAATCCCTGTGTGAAAAAAACACGGGAATGGAACATTATGTGTTATCTGCTTTAAAAGAAAACGGAACACTGGAAGCGAAATTAAATAACAAAAGGCTGGTAGATGGATTTGGAGATGACAATCGATTTTCGGTCGGAATTCGTGTAAGCTGTGGTCAAACATTAGAAGCAAAAAAAGAAGGCAATCTATTATATTTATACCTTGAAATCAACCGGGTTTTAGAGCAAAAAAATAATGACAGTAAGGGCTCTTTTTGTATTGTAGATTATAAATATCAAGATGACACTACCATAAGCGGATACAAAGAATACTACTTTGATCTTCCAACGGATGAGGAATCTCTGGAGTGCCAAACGGACCAGAACCAGACGGTCTATGTTTCTTCCAGCGGAGTAACGATAACCTCCCAACAGGAATATATCTTAAAACACCTTAGTTTTATTTTGAAGGATGGGACTGAGAAAAAGATTTTGGACGAAAAAACCTGTTATGAAAAAATGCTCTCGGAACCAGCAGCAGAGTATCCTTCGGAAAATTATGTATATCAGATAGGTTTTAAGGAATTGTTAGATTACGATAAGATTAAAAAAATAGTAGTAAACCATAAAAAATATTCAGTAAAACATCATAAATAATATAATATCATTAAAAGACAGATTGCGAAGCGATGAGTTCGTTGGTAATCTGTCTTTTTTAGGGTAGAGGAATAATCTGGTAGCGTATTAGACTATTATATCGTTCTTTTTCTTATTTCAATTTACATTCCTCATGCGGGGAGCGACGATGACCAGACCATCCCGGCAAATCTAGAGGTGGAATTTCAATCCACACTCCCCATGTGGGGAGCGACCTTTTTCCTCTAACCGGTAAAAGGTAGGATACATGATTTCAATCCACACTCCCCATGCGGGGAGCGACGTATAACCTGACGATCAAGCAGATTCAGAAGATCCTATTTCAATCCACACTCCCCATGCGGGGAGCGACGATTAAAGCAGCACACAAAAAACAGCCAGTTTCATTTCAATCCACACTCCCCATGCGGGGAGCGACACATCGAATCCAGCTTTGGTTATGGGGATGATCATATTTCAATCCACACTCCCCATGCGGGGAGCGACCATTCAGGGGTTGATGCCAGTATTGAAGTTAAGTATTTCAATCCACACTCCCCATGCGGGGAGCGACAGATAGATGGAATCCAGTTAGC
>CANRZB010000027.1 GCA_947644195.1 uncultured Clostridium sp. | reverse complement strand
TCTGCTAATTCTCCAATTTTAGCCAAATCTTTCCAATAACTTGCAAGAAAGTCAAAACTCCCCATAACATCCTCCTTCGCATAACCCTGTATTATCAGAAGTCCTTATACCAAAAAATTAGCCATGTATTATTTTATGATATCTCCTATGGCACATCTAATACAATACCTCTTTCTCTTTTATAACTTCCACACTTTTATAAAAATCTAGACAAAATCCACTGGATATAATCGCAAACCCCTTTATTTTCAAGCATTCCGCAATCAAAAAATCTAGACAAAATCATTTTTCTAATCTTCTTCATCAAACATAATCTTGTCCACTAACTGCTTTAATTCCTCCCTATTGGGCAAATACAACTCATATTTTGAAACAAACAAATTTGTATCCATTCCATAAGTAGCATATTTTACTAACAATTCGTCCTTATCCCTCGCTAGCACAATGCCAATGGGCGGGTTATCATCTGGTTCATTCTCTTCTTCTGCAAAATATCCCATGTACATATTCATTTGTCCGATATCATCATATTGAACTGCATTTACCTTTAAATCAATTAAAACAAAACACTTCAAAATACGGTGATAAAACACTAAATCACATTTGTAGATATGATTATTGATATTCATAGGAAACTGTTCTTTGACGAAAGTAAAACCTTTACCCAATTCCAACAAAAACTCCTGCAGATTAACACATATTTTATGCTCTAATTCGCTCTCATCATAATGACTGTCTGCATTGAGATTTAAAAACTCAAGTGTATAAACATCTTTTATGATGTCCTGTGGCTTTTCTATTATAGCACCCTTGTTTGCAAGTTCTAAGATTCCCTTTTTATCCTTGCTGGCTGCCAGCCGCAAAAATAACGCACTCTTTTTCTGCCTTTTTAACGTACGGACATCCCAATGCTCTGTAATACACTGTTTAGAATAAAATTCCCGTTCCAATTCATCGTCAATACGAATTAATTCGCATATATGTGACCATGTCAACTTCTCCACACTTTCATATCCATTTGGATATGTCTGATAAAACTTTCTCATGTTATAGAGATTAGGTCTGCTATACCCTTTTCCCATTCTCAAAGTCAAATCACCAGCTAAAGATTTTAACAGATTCATTCCATATACCGCATGTTCTTTCCCTTGTTGCTCAAATTCTACAATATATCTGCCATTGTCCCAATAAGTCTCTAACTGGCTTTTTTTCACTTCTGTTGCCGCTTTTGTAACGCCCTGTTCTATCCGTTTTGCTATTTTGTCAACAAGTGCTTTATATTCATTTGTAGTATCCGTTGTTTTTATATCATTCATACAAGAAGCCTCCGAATCTACACTATATTTGTAAAATCAACATGCATATTTATTTCATTATAACAATCCTTACCAAGATTATCCACTATAACTTAAATTTTGTCAAAAGAACCCCCCCAAGTCCATTCATGACCTACGGGGGCTTATAAAATCATTACCACACTTCCAAACTATCCTCTGCATCCACCCAAGCCTGCATCTCCCCATCCAGATACAACCTCGCATACTCCAACGGCTCATCAATCGCCAGTGCATTCAAAGCACACTGCGAATTTGGTGTTACCTTTAACCTATGTTCCGCCTTATTGCAGTCAATCCGTAGCAGATAGCCGTTAAATGTCGTAATGTCAATACTATTGTAATACTTATTGTACCTTGCATATATCAGTTGCGCTATCCTTCGTCCTTTCTTGAAAAAATCAATCTCATATTTCCCAACTAACCATTCTCTACTCCAACACCATTTCACATCATCATCCCAAAGCTCCCTCATTTGGTGTAAAACTGGTGTAAATTTTCTTCCCCTGACCGCACAACACCTCTAAATTCCCAGCATCCCTTTTCCTATCCCCCACTTACAGTTTTGTAAGATTAATTATTTAATAACATCATCTTTTCTCTTTTAACCCCCAAAGAACTTTTAGGACATTATATAGATGAAGGTTATAAAAATACGCCAAAGGAGGATACAAAATGAAACACACAAAGAAGCGTTGGGTAAGCCTGTTCCTTTGCCTGATGATGTTGATGAGCGGCTGTTTTGAACAGTGCCACATCACAGGAAAGGCAAAGGCAGCAACAAACAAAAAAGCCATAAGAGATCTTTCATCTATGGAACTGGTAAGGGACATGACTCTGGGATGGAATCTGGGAAACAGTCTGGATTCCTGTATTGCAGACCGCGATGGAGACGGTGAACTTGATACTTATCCATCAAAGACTGTAGATGAAACCTTATGGGGCAATATTAAGACAACCCCAGAGATTTTTACGACCCTGAAAAATCAGGGATTTAATGCAGTCCGTATTCCGGTAACCTGGCGCGACCATTTGGGAGAAGCACCCGACTATCAAATTGATGAGGCTTGGATGAACCGTGTACAGGAAGTGGTAGACTATGCCTATGATCAGGGGATGTACGTGATTATTAATCTACATCACGATGGTGGGGATGATACAGAATTTGGCGCCTGGATTCGCAAAGCATCCACAGACAAGGAAGAAGTTATGGAAAAGTACATAGCTATTTGGAAGCAGATTGCTGCACGTTTTCAGGATTACTCGGATTATTTAATCTTCGAATCAGTCAATGAGATAGGATTTGATAACCTGATGGAAGCAGAAGGATGCGAGCTGTTAAATGAAATCAATCAAACTTTCGTCGATTTAATCCGTTCCAGTGGTGGAAACAATGTGAAACGGCATCTTTTAATCGGAGGATATTGGACGGATATTTCTGCCACCAGCAATGATCACTTTCATATGCCGGAGGACCCACAGAACCGTTGTATTCTTTCCTTGCATTACTATACTCCGTGGGAGTTTTGTACTACCAATTTGAAAACAACATGGGGAAGCTATTCAGACGGTGAAGAAATGCAGGAAAAGTTAGATCTTGTCAAAGAGTCTTTCATTGATCAGGGTATTCCCGTGATCATCGGTGAATTTGGTGTAGGATACGGTACAGAAGCAGAAAGCCGGATCCGTTTCTGCAGTCATTTGGTTTCCCGCTGTAAGTCCATGGGAATCCCCTGCTTCTATTGGGATAATGGAGAGGAATTTAACCGCAGTAACTTGGAATGGCGCACAGAAGGGCTTGCAGAAGCTATGCTTCAGGCGGCAGAAGCTTCGACTAGTACAGCCACTCTGGAACCAACAAAACCTGTTGACTCCGCCGCACCAACCAGCTCAAGTAAACCTAGTGTGCCATCCAAGACACCAGCGGTAAAGATGTCACCTGTTCCTGCTGTTGGAAGTATATTAAAGAGTACTACAGGAATTTATCAAGTAACAAAGCCTTCTACTGGCAAGACACCAGGAACCCTTTCTTTGAAAAAGGCTGCCAATAAAAACTTAAAACAAGTTACGATACCGGCAACCGTTACGATTAATAATCTTTCTTATCAGGTAACTTCCATTCAAAAAAATGCTTTTCAGGGCTGTAAAAAATTAAAGAAAGTTACGATAGGGAGTAATATAACAAAAATTGGGGCAAACGCTTTTCAAGGATGTAAAAAACTTAAGACCATCCGAGTGAATACACCTTCCCTGAAATCTATTGGCAAAAAAGCCTTTCGTAAGATTGGAAAAAGGCCGGTAATTTATGTGCCAGAAAATAAAAAGAAATCATTCCAAAAAAAATTAGGTATCCGGGGAAAATATAAAAAACAAATTGTACTAAATCACCCAAACCTTACCGTAACACAAGGCGTATCTGACAAAAAATTGAATACTCTTAAAGTAATCGGAAGCGGCAAAAAGGCTACTTGGACCTCAGCCAACAAAAAAATTGCCACCGTCAGTTCCAAGGGATTGGTGCAGGGTATTTCTACAGGCAAAACTACAATTACAGGGAAGGTTGCCGGAAAGAAATTAACTTGTAAAGTAAGGGTTATTCCAGTACTTCCGACATCCAATTCAGGAACAGGCCAAGCTCCCATGGTAACTGCCACCGCTGCTCCAACCGCCGTTCCAACCGCTTCGCCAACCGCCATTCCAACCGCTTCGCCTACTCCGAAACCAGACGCAACGCAAATACCAAAATGGACCCCCATGCCACTGTTTACCTGTGGGCCAGGTGAATATAAAAACCCAGACGATGTGGCAGTGGTAAAGGAACTTGCAAAAAAATATCCTGACAGCGGAATTACAACCGATTTTCGGAATTCTCGGGATTATGAATGGGACGACGACGGACGTTTGATAGAAATTAACTGGGGAAGAAGACTTCATATTGATAACACATTTGAAATTAGCGGCTTGCCGGCTCTTGAAAGTATTAATTTGGACCGCAGTGATATTACAGAATTAAAGATTACCGATTGCGAATCCTTGCAATCCGTTTCCTGTAACTTTAATTTATCTTTGAAAAAACTGGATTTGTCAAAAGTGCCAGCTCTTGCTTCCGTAAGTATTCAGGGAGATATGCAAGAGCTCAAAGAGGTATTGATATCGGATAAAACAAAAATACAATCGCTCTCATTGGGAACTATGCCAAAACTGAACTGGGATTTTGCTCTATTTACCAATTTAGAGTTTTTGACGGTCAACGACGAAACCACAAAAGAGTTGGACTTATCCTCAAATAAAAAATTAAAGCACTTGGATTGTTATAGAAGCCAATTGAGCATGTTGAAAGTTGCAGAGGGAATCGAGGAATTAAAATGTGGCTCAAATGCCATTACTACCCTGGATCTTAGCAAATCTACAGATTTGCGCTTATTATCCTGCCATGACAATCAATTATCCAGTCTGGATTTAAGTAATAATAAAAAACTAGAAAGTATCCGTGTTTCTAATAATGAATTGACAGAATTAAATCTTTCAAACCATCAAAAATTAAAAGAGCTACAATGTGAAGGAAATAAACTAACCGCATTGACACTGGACGCCTGTCCTAATTTGATAACGTTACATTGTAATGACAATTTATTGACGGATCTCAATTTAAGTACATGTATTTCTCTGGAGACCATACAATGTAACAATAACGCTCTAACGAAACTGGATCTTAGCGAAGGAAACACTCTACAGTATCTTAATTGTGATAATAATCAATTGGAAGCACTGGAACTATTGGGAAAGAAAAATCTTACTACACTAATTTGTTCAAACAACCAACTGACAAAATTGGAAGCCGACAGCAAAAAAACAACCAATCTGGAATGTTTTTCCAACCAATTGACACAGTTAGACATTAGCAGCCTGATCCGTCTCCAATATTTGGATTGTTCGGATAATAAATTAGCATTATTAAGTTTTCATTCGGAAAACGCTTTAACAGAACTAAATTGTTCGAAAAACCAACTAACCAGCTTAAACGTTGATAACATGCAATTAAATAAATTAGATTGCTCAGATAATCCATTAGATTCTCTAAGTATCAATGGATGCTCCCATTTACAACACTTAAACTTCTTCCACACAAACATTAAGTCTCTGGATGTAAGCGATTTTAATGATCTAAAAATTATTTATTGCGATTCGGCAGATATTTTAATCGGATGGAAATATCTTGAAAAAGATGCTGATGACGTTGCAGCAATTGAAGCCTTAATTCATATGATTCAAGAGTCTTATGATATGTCGGATAATAATCCTAAGATTGACAGTAACTATTTGGTCAATCCGCAGTATGATTGGGAAGATGGAAAACTCACTGCGATCCATTGGGATGCTTGTTCTCTCACAGGAAAATTAGATGTCAGTGGACTGAAAAATCTACAAATGCTGTACTGTAAAAACAATGCCCTGGAGGAGTTAGACATCAGTGGATGTAAAAACCTTTACCTTCTTGACTGTAGGGAAAACAAACTAACTGAAATTGATGCCTCCCATAATACATCACTATTTTCAATTTATTGTGATGATCATGTGAAGATTCACGGGGGGAGGGGATCTGATGACATTATAATAACGGATAATAACTAATCAATACAAGCAAGAGTTTCGTAAAGCGAACTCTCAGTTCGCTTTTGAAACTCTCGCGCAGAGCGCGGTCGTGTAAACGACATCTTCATTACGCGCGAGTGCGCATCCCGCGGAGCGTTCTTCCTACTGATGAACCCAAATAGAAAAATATCTTTTCAAGAATAACATGAAAACACTACACATTTATTTTTTTATACGCCGAACTCCACCACCGGAAACTCCATCTCCAGCACAAACCCTTCCCCATACTCCGATTTCACCTGAACATCAATATTTAAATTCTCCGCCATCTGTTTCACCAGATACAGCCCCATCCCAGTTGCTTTGCGTTTTCTCGCATCGGTGTCTCCTGTAAATCCCTGGTCAAACAGGAACGGCAGATCTGCCTTTTTGACGCCGATCCCATTATCCGCTATGTTCAGCACAATTTTATTTATTTGACAGTCAAGAAAACCATTGATCTTCAAATACTTTTCCGACTTTCTTTCATCCATATATTTACATGCGTTTCCAATGACCTGTTCCAGAATGAACAGCAGCCCCTTACGATCAGATACCACATAGAGATCGTCAACATCACAGCTGACATGGATTCTTTCCTCTTCCAACACTGCCTTATATTGATCCAAAACCTCCTGGCAGCACTCCCGCAGGGAAACCCGTTCCAGACAATCATCCCGATGGCTTGCCTTTAACCGGGCATAATATAAAATCTGAGTCACATATTCTGAGATCTGCCTTCTGACATAGAGCAACCTCTGATATAACACCGGAGACATCTCGTCCTGACGGTTATCTAATAATAATGTCATCAAAGATAAGGGCACCTTGATCTCATGCACCCAAACTTCTACATAATTTTCATATTCCTCCCGCAGTCGGTGTTCTGCCTGCAAAGCTCCTTCTCTGTCCCGCAGTTCACTTCCGATCTGCACCAGCTGCTCCGCCTCCCTTGGGGAAAATTCCTGAAAGATCCGTTGTTCAGATAATTCTACGGAATGTTCGAGATATTCCTCTGCCATCCGGCGCCGCTTTTCCTCCCGGCGCAGCATAACTCCAGCCGCCACACCGAATACTCCCACCGATAGCACAGCAAACACACCGATTAACACCCAAAACCCTCTCTCATCCATTAACCACAGAAAAAAGCCAAACAACAGATCGGTAGCTAGCAGTAGAAATAAAAACAGGCTGTATTCTCTGCACATTCTCCATAATCTAACCATTCTACGAATCTTCGCCACCTCCTCTACACAGACAATATCCCGCCCCCCGGATTGTCTGTATCCTTTTCTCCAACCCCACTTCTCTGAGCGTGCGGCGAAGCCGGGTCATATTGACCTGTAATGCATTTTCATCAATAAACTCTGTCGTTCCCCAAAGCGCATGTGATAATTGTTCCTTGGACACCACTTCCCCTCTCTGCCGTGTCAATATCTCCAAAATCCGTCCCTCATTCTCTGACAGAATCTTAGATCGCCCCTCTACATACAGCGTATAGGTTTGACTGTCCAGTAAAAATCCATTTCCATCCAACATATTTTCTCTGCCTGCAAACCGTTTTAACAAATTCTCCACCCTCGCTAACAAACGGGATGTATGGCATGGTTTCGTCAGGTAATCATCTGCCCCCAACTCCAACGCATGCAATTCATCTTTCAGCTGGTCTTGGGATGTCAGTACCAAAATCGGGACAGATAGTTGCCGTTTGACTTGACGGCAGATTTCAAATCCATTCTGTCCAGGCAAATTCAGATCCAGCAGAATGAGACCGGCGTCAACCGTCAGAATGTCTGCTACTGTTTGTGAAAATCGGGAAATACAGTGCACCGCATATCCTGCCTTTTGAAAGATATCCGTCAACTCCTCCCGCATAAATACATCATCCTCCACAATCACGATCTTTTTCACACCCGATCCCCCCTGCCATATCATTCATTTCCAAAATGCTCTTCCAGACGCCCCATTTATTCACGCCTTACTTCCATCATCTGTCCCAGGTTCCGCTTACTATACCGCATTACCATTTTCACATAGCCCCATTCTATCACACATAATATGATAATGCTAACCGCCGCAATTCCCAGCAACAGTGTTACGCTGTCCCGCAGAGAAGAAGGGAGCAGCCCAGAAAACAACGCATATACACCAAAGAGACTGCTAATTGCTGCAATGCTCAGCGGTACACCAAAATACCAAGTAATCTGTCGTCTCGCAGATGCACAAATCATCTCATGAGTACTGCCCAGACGGATCAATGTATGGTAACGCCTCCTGGATTTCTTTTCCTGCATTAGATATTGCAGGCTAATCACCGTATTTGCAATAATCAGGAAGACCAGTGCCAGATAAATCGTCAAATAACTGGCAGCTACAATATAAAACAACTGCCTTCCCATATTTTGAAGATAATTTTCAAATTCCAGGCCCGTTTTCTTAAAATACGTATTCCCCTCCTCAATGGCACGCATTAACCCTTTCTCCTCTATCAATTGTTTCGATAAATACCCATTCCAATAGGTGGTAATATTGATGGGATCTGCATATTCCTGAAATTGCTGATCTGCCAAAATAATTCCAAAACCAATGGTAATTTTGCGGTCCACCACGATATCCTCCAAACATATTCCCTTTACCCGATATGGTTTCCCATCTATTTTTACCGTGGGATCCTTTTGCAAAATTTGTTTGAGGATATGCTGTTCTCTCCCCTCATAGACCTCAGGATCAATATAGAAATATATTTCGTCGGAATCTAACGCAAGAAGTTTTTCCTCTTTTTCCCGGTTCAATGCATTGATCCCGGACAGTGCTATGATATAGGGAGCACTGTCACTCATATATCTGGACTTTACATAATCCCTCTGTTTCGAATTTAAATTTTCAGCGGCTTCCAACAAACCGGAAGCATCAAATTCATGTACCGATGCTTCCAGTTCCTCTCCCAGCGCATCCCGTAAATCCCGGCTATACAAATGCGATACCGATACCCCCGCCCAGCCTCGAATCAGTTTGCCGGTTTCCTTTGCTTCCATCCATTTTTTAATCTGCTTCCCCGAATCCTCATCATATGCTTCCAAAGTAAAATCCATACTATGGCGGCTTCTATTCTGCAAATGGGATGCCGACACCGCAACACCATAACTCAGGCAGGCAATCGCAATCAAAATCAACAGGGATGAGATCGTCAGGGATCCCGAGCGCAAAAACACATTTTCCTGCAATTGGCGAAAAGTAAAAATATGCAGCGCTTCTCCGTTACGGCGAACAAAACCACTCTGTGAAATGGGATTCCCTGCTTTTCTATTTCGTACCATCATCGTAAACACTGCACAGAATCCCTTCATGAGCAGAAATGTTCCTGCTGCCCCCGGTACCAATGTGACCATAAAACAGGACAGATTCATCCAGGTAATCCCCCCAATTGCCATGCCATAGGCAGCAATCAAAAGAATCATTCCCAGAAGCAATAATGCGAAAGAGCGTTTCTCATGAATGATTCTCTGCTTCTCCTCCTGGGTATCATGCATTAATTGATAGGGATTTCGTTTAACCATCCGGGCACTTAACAGCAGATTTGCCACCAGTTTAATTCCTAGAAATCCCAATGCTGTCAGTAATGCCGCTGACAGAGAAAAATGAAAGCGATGCCCAATGATCCCCATACCAATTAGCCTTGCGGTAACGAGACTGATCAATTCCGATAGAAAAACTGCCGTTGGAAGACCCACAAGCAGCGCCAGAGTACCACTGTACAAATCCTCTGCCATCAGTCCCAGGAACAAACGACTCCGGCTCATCCCCAGCATAAGAAAAAGTCCGTATTCATGGCTTTTTCGCTCCAACTGATAACGCTCAGCAAAATAAATTAAAAAGAAAATCAAAAACAGCGAGAAACCATACACTCCTGCAATTAATCCCATTAACCTTTCGACAGCATCACTCTCCATGCGTCGCAAAAATATCATGACATCCTGTTTTTCCAGGGAAAGAATCACATAAAATGCTACTATCGCAATAACCAGAGAGACAAAATAGATGCCGTGTTCCCGGCGGTCACTTCGATTCCCAAAAACAGACACCAGTTTTACTCCAGCGGATCCCGGTCTATTCCCCTTCGAGCCAGCTCCGCTCGTCATCTTTCCATTAGTAGACATTCGCACTCCCCCCTCCCAACTGCGCCAGCACCGCAATGATTTTCTCATAGAAATCCTGCCTTGTCTCCTCATCAAAATCCCGGCGTAGCTCATGAAAAATCCTGCCGTCCTGAATAAAGAGAATCCGAGAACAGTAACTAGCCGCATTTCCATCATGCGTAACCATCATAATAGTAGTGTGCTGCGTCTGGTTCAAACCAGCCAACTTATCCATCAAGCTTTTGGCATTTTTAGAATCTAATGCCCCGGTCGGTTCATCTGCCAGAATCAGCTCCGGCTTCAAAATAATGGCCCTTGCTGCTGCCACTCTCTGCTTCTGCCCTCCCGACATCTGAGCCGGAAATTTATCCAATACGGACGTAATCTCCAAATATCCGGCAAGCTGTTCTAAATATTGCTGATCCCCGGCGTCCTGCGTTCCATGAATCGCCATCGGCAGCATAATGTTTTCCCTGCCCGTCAGGTTATCCAACAGCTCAAATTCCTGAAAGAGATAACCAATCTGGTTTCCCCGGTATTCAGCGAGCTTTTTCCCCCGAAACCTACTAATATCTTCTCCATTTAAGAAAATATTTCCATCCGTTGGAGAAATCATTGTGGCGATACAATTCAATAACGTCGTCTTGCCAGAACCACTGCTGCCCATGATTCCCAGAAACTCGCCCTCTAATACGCTACAGGACAAGCCGTTCAAAGCCTTGGTTTTATTCTCCTTTTTCCCATATTCTTTGTACAGAGATTCCACTTCCAATATTTTTTTCTGCATATCAATCCTCTTTTCCGTGCGATGTGCCACTAATGTTTCATGACATTATTATAGAAAAATCAGTAGCAAAAAAACACTTACACTTGTTGTAAGGAAAATCTCTATCGAATAGTAACCCTTTAAAATCTCAATCTTTTCAACCAGAATATCCCAAAACTTCCGCTATCTCATAGTCCGTTATCAATGACTAAGTGACTACCCTCCCTGGATTTCTCTACTCTTAACTGCTGCGGAATATTTTCCATCAATTCCTCACGGTGGCTGATAATCCCGACCAATTTATTCATTCCAGACAAATGAATCAAGGTATCCAGAGCACTGTCCAGGGATTTCCGGTCTAATGTCCCGAAGCCTTCATCAATAAACAGGGCATCCATCTGTATTCCACCCAGGCTAGAAGAAATTGTGTCGGACAACCCCAGAGCTAAACTCAGGGAAGCCTGAAAACTTTCGCCACCAGACAGATTTCCCACCGGCCTTCTGCGTCCACTAAAATGATCCAGCACCTCCAGATCCAGAAAAGTTTTACTCTGCTTATCCGTTGAATTTTCCTGTCGGAACAATTCAAACTGTCCATCGCTCATAGGAAGCAACCTCTGATTCGCCGCTGCAATAATACTGTCAAACCCTTTTGCCTGGACATACTGCTCCAGAGTAATCTTCCTGCTGCTGGTCTGCCCAGTTACCAGTTTATATAGACGTGACACCAGCTCGCTTCTCTTGCTGAATGTTTCCAAATTAGTCTTCTGGGCCAAAATGTTTTCCCGGATTCGCTCATTTGCTTGATACCGTCTATCCGCATCCAATGTTTCCTGACGGATCAAATCTACCTCCGCCTGCTTCTGTTCCACTTCTTTTTGTAACCCTTCTATGTCTGTCCAATCTTTTCCCAGCGCATCCTGTTCCGCCTGTATCAATTGTTCCCGATTTACCTGGACTTGTTTGGTATAATCCAATCCCTCTTTTTCATTCCTGTCGATGATCTCGTTTGTAACCACATACTCCCCATATTCTTCCTCAGAGCAAAATGAATTTTCCTGCAGTATCTGCTGAAACTTCGCTTTCGCTTTTTGTTCTGCCTCCTGCAGTTCTTCCCCGGTGCCTTTCCTCGCAGCAAATGCCGCCTCCTGTTCCGCTTTTCGCATACGCAACTCCTCTTCCTCCTGCCGAACAGTTTCTACCTCTTTTCGGAGTAACCCTACTCTCTCCCGGAGTATTCTTAATTCTTTCGTAGCATCCTCCAAATTCTCAAATTTCAATTCTCCCAAGCCATGCAGACTGGTCCTTATCTCGGTCAAAGCTGTTTGATTTTTCTGACGTCTCTGTGTCATTTGCGTTTTCTTCAGCTCCAATGCATCCGTTTCTTTCCCACGGGCATCCGCCAATGCCCTACGGCATTTCTCTAATAGATTACAGTCTTCCCGAACACTTTTTTCGCTTTCCCCCAACTCTCTGTTGCGTTTCTCGATGATCTCATAGGCCTCGTCCACTTGTGATGCCAATGCTTCCATCGTCGTTTTTTCCAGCTCGGAATCAGATGCCAGTTCTTTTTGAACCGTACAAGCTATGTCACGAATCGCCTCCCCATGGGAGACTGAAAACATCTCATTGGATAACAGTTCCAAAATTTCCGAGCAAAGCCTTTCCTTTAGTTCCCGAACAGATGCACGATCCGCTTCTACTTCCCGAAGTATGGTTTCCTTCTCCTCCCTCGCCTGTTCCTCCTTTTGTTGCAATATTTTCATTGCATCCTCTGTCATTGCCTGATCAGGTAAAACGGCCAACTTCGGGTGATGCAGTGAACCACACACAGGACACTCCATGCCCTCCTGCAGATCCTGCGCCAACAGCCCCGCCCGGCAAAGATCCAACCTTCGTTCACCGCCATCCCTTTCCTGCTTCCGTTCCTGCCATAGAATACTCTTTTTTTGGAAAGCGACCTGTTTCTCCTCTAATTTCCGTACCCTGTTCCCATAGGATGGAATACTTTCCCGGCGAAGTTGATGCGCACCTTTTTGAAGTGCTGCCGTCAACTCCTGTTCATGACGCAGCCGTTCTAATTCCATCGGTTTATCCTCTAATTTCTCCGCAGAATTTGTCAAATCAAGGATACGCTGCTTTAAAATCTGCTCCGCTTCTCTGATTTCCGTTTCTTCCTCCTGTAATAGTTTTTCCTCCTGTTCCAGATCTCTAATCTTTAAAATACAATCCTCTCTTTTTTTGTATTTTTCTAATTCTTCCTCTAATTTCTCGGACTCTTTCTGCAAAGAATTTGCCTGTTGTTCTTTTTTGGCAGCATCCTCTAATTGCTCCGCAGCCTGTTCCTGTTTCTTTGTGGTATCTTCCAATATTCGCTCCTGATCTTCCAGCGCTGCCCTGGTACGATCCCATTCTTTCTGCTTTTCACGCCATCCGTCATAAACCGGCTTTACCATCCTTGTTGCAGCAATCTGCCGCTTTGTCAGTGCATCCAGAGCTGCCATTTCTTCTGCCCGGTTGTTCAATGCCTTCTGCTCTGTTTGCAAATCCTGCCATCGATTTATAAAACGATTATTGGTCTCTGCCAGACTATTTTTTTCTTTCTGTGTTTCCAGAATCTTCGACGCAGTATCCAATTCTTCCTTTTTTTCCTTTGCGATCTCTTGATCTTCCGCAATGATCTGCCGTAAAATTGCTAAGATTTCATCCAGATTCCATGCACTCTGGCTCTCCGAGAATTTCTTCTGTAACTCTGTAAATTCTTCCGCATAGGCGCTCTCTTTGGATACCTCTACATCGTGAAAATATTGGTCAATACTCTGCCATGCTGACTTCCTACCTTCCGTGGCCACTCGCAGTTTCTCCTTTAGCTTATCGCCCATCCTGCGATAACCGTCCGTCATAAAGATCGTTCGTAATATACCGGTGCGGACGTCCGTTCCCGCATTGAGAAGTTCCCGAAATTCTCCCTGGGCAATCATAACCATCTGCTTAAACTGTTTGGCATTAATATGCAGCAAGTCCTGAACCACGCAGTCTACTTTATTTTTTCCCTCTACCGAAGCACCGTCACCATAAAACAAAATTACTTTCTCATTCTGTACCGTAGTTCCTTCCCCGCGCTGCTTTTTTCGCTCATAGGAAGGCTGCCGCCTGATATGGTACTCCTTCCCCTGATGGGAGAAATAAAACTCGACATAGGTATCCACCTCCGAGCTGGCATAATCACTCCGAAGATTCTTGATATCCCGATAACTCCCACTGGTTTCCCCATACAGGGCATAGCAAATGGCATCAAAAATGGTCGTCTTTCCCGCGCCAGTATCCCCGGAAATCAAAAAAAGCCCCTGTTTTTCAAACTGCCGAAAATCAATGTCAGGCATTGTCTCAGCATAAGGGCCAAAAGCACTAATCTTTAATTTAATTGGTCTCATCCATCACACCTGCCTCTCCCGCTGTTTTCATTATCAGCGCCAGCTCTTCCTCACTGATCTCACATCCATACATCATCTGATAAAAATCCGAAACAATCTCGGAAAAAGATTTTTCCTGTGTAACCTGGGATACATCAACCTGCCCCACAGCCCTGGTGTGGGAATTATCATAATCAAGTTTCATGGTATTGGGATATTCCTGACGAATGGCTGCCATCGCCTCTGGAATAGAATCCTCATCGGTCAATGTCACATAGATATAATCATCGGTGGATACTATGTTTCGGGGATCCAGAATTTGATCCATCCGCCCCCGTAAATGTCTCATTTCCCGCCGTGGTTTCAACGGGACCAGCTCAACATCTACATCTCCCTTTTTCCCCAGTGTAACAACTGGCACAGATTTTTCATTATCTATCTCGCTTAGAGAATATTTTAGCGGAGAACCAGAATAGCGTATGGTCTCCCTGCCTACCCTCTGAGGGGAATGGATATGACCCAGCGCAACATAATCAAATCCGGCAAAACAGTCTGTACTTACCATCTCAACATTGCCAACATTCTGAACCGCTGCATTTTCCGAACCGCCAAACTCCGGGTTGCCTTCCTTTCCCGCCACAAATTGATGCGCCACCAGAATATTTCGCTCTGTTTCCTCTCTGTCCGTATGTTCTACCACAACCCGAACTGCCTTATCATAAGAATCAATATCTTCGTCCGGCCAAAAATGCCGAACCTGCGAGGCTTTTATAAACGGCAACAGGTAAAAATGGACATCGCCATATTCATCCTGCATCGTCTGTTTTGATAACCTCCCCTCATATTTAGATACAATGTAGAGCCCGCTTTTTTGAAATAAATGGCTGCCAAAATGAAGCCTCTCATCCGAATCATGGTTCCCGCTGATTACAAAAGTAGAAACATTCTGATCCACAAGCTGGCAGAGAAAATGATCCAACACTTTCACCGCTTCCTCACTGGGAACCGATTTATCATAAATATCCCCTGCAATGAGTACCGCATCAATACTACGTTCCCGTACTACGTCCAAGATCTGGGACAGAATATATTCCTGATCCTCAATCATACTGTAATCGTTGACTAATTTTCCTATATGCAGATCCCCTAAATGTAATAATTTCATAACTCTTGCCTTTCCTATTACTCAAATACCATGCCATCCTCCGGAAATTTCAAATAAAATGTGGTTCCTTTTCCAACCTCCGATTCCACCCAAATTGTTCCACCTAATTTCTCCATCGTCTGGGAACATAAATATAGGCCAATTCCTGTCGATTTCTTGTCCATTCTGCCATTATAACCGGTATATCCTTTTTCAAAAATACGGGGAAGATCTTCGGAAGCGATCCCAATGCCAGAATCGGCAATACAGAGCGTATCATTTTTCCAGGAAATCACAACACCACCTTGCTCTGTATACTTCACAGCATTAGAAAGCAATTGTTCCAGAACAAATTCTAACCACTTTTCATCTGTAATAACCTGACCACAAACTCCGTCGATTCGAACCGATAATTTTTTGCGAATAAACTGCCCTGCAAAAGTCTTCACCGCTTTCTTAACCATTTTAGACAAATCACAGCTCTGGATAACCAAATCCGTGTTTTCAGCACCCAGTCTCAGATAAACCAATACCATTTCCACATACTGCTCAATCCGAAACAATTCTCCCTGCAATTCCTCTTTCTCCGAATCCTCTGACATCTGTAGCAACAAACGCATCCCTGCAATTGGCGTCTTGATCTGATGCGCCCACATCGTAAAATATTCCACCAGGTCTTCCCTAGTCTGGTCAGCTCTGGACAACTGCTCCATCTTGTCCTCATGAGCGATCTGCAATAATTCCTGATACAATTCTTCCTGTACACTGTCCGCCTGTGGCAGATGTTTCAAGCTGACACAAATTTCCTTGTGTAAATGCCCGATCAAATCAAATCGTTCACGATACTTAATATAGTCCGCAATTCCGTACACCAAAACCACAAACAACCATAGGGCAGTTAAATACAAGATATTCTCCAGCGTATCATGATTTAAAAAAGAAAGGGTAATCCAGATTCCATACAGAACAGCCCCCATGCCTATTATTTTTTTTCGATCCGCCAAATAACTGCACCAAATCCTTTTTCGATTTCCTTTCATCACGTAATCAGATATCCCAATCCTTTCTTTGTTTTAATGTAGCCGTTCAGCCCCAGCGTTTCCAATTTTCTTCTCAATCGGCCTACATTTACCGTCAACGTGTTATCATCAATAAAATCATCCGACTCCCACAGCCTTTGCATCATTTCTTCTCTGGTAACTACCGCTCCCGGATGTTCCATTAAAATCTTTAGAATTTGATATTCATTCTTCGTCAGTTCTTTCCGCTTTTTTTCATAGGATATCGAAGTATCATTACAATTTAACAAAAGCCCTTTGTGCTCCAAAAGGGAACTATCTCCTGCAAAATCGTAGGTTCTTCGCAACAGTGCCTGTATCTTGGCAATTAAAACATTCAAATCAAACGGTTTAGCAATGAAATCATCGGCCCCCATGTTCATTGCCATCACAATATTCATATTATCAGAATTAGAAGATAAAAAAATGATCGGAACCTTTGACACTTTGCGGATCTCAGAACACCAATGATATCCATTAAAAAATGGCAGGGAAATATCCAGCAAAACCAACTGAGGATCAAATTCCACAAAAGTCTCCAAAACCTTTCGAAAATCTTGTGCGATTGCGGCCTCATAACCCCACGTCGTCAGTTGTTTTTGAATCGCCTGCGCAATAACTCTATCATCTTCTATCGTTAATATTCGATACATAGTTTCATTCTCCCTCCTTCCCGCCAAAAAACCGGCAACTTTAATCCCGTGTCTTGCGGTTAATATATTCTGTTTTGTATTTGGAGTACACAATGGTCTGGTCATGATACAGACCATAATAGCCGGACATCAAATAGCTGACGCTGACAGCAATCATAAAATAAGGTACGGCCTCATAGCCAAACAGCTCAAAGGCAATCAGCAGAGAGGATACCGGGCAATTAGTCACACCGCAAAAAACCGACACCATCCCCAACGCTGCACAGAGCGAAGGGGACAGTCCTGCGATCTGTCCAAAAAAACACCCAAAGGTCGCTCCCACACAAAACGAGGGAACGATCTCACCACCCTTAAATCCGGCTTCCAATGTCAATGCCGTAAACACAATTTTCCAGAGAAAGGCAAGCGGATCCACCTGGCCGCCAATGGCTCGCTCAATCAAAGGAATCCCCGCCCCCATAAAATCCCCTGTCTGTAATAAAAGTGTCAATCCAATGATTGCAACACTGGAAACGACAATCCGGTAATAAGGATTCTGCAATTTTTTGCGATAAAGATCGCCCACAGAATGTAACACCATACAAAAAACCACACTCAACAGCGCACAACACAAGGCCAGTAAAATCACCTGTACGCTAGGGACAAAATGAAATTTTGGCAGAGAAACAATCTGAAAGCTGTCCGGGTGGATACCCATATTAATGGCAAATTTGGAAGCAATCAATGAAGCAAAAACACAAGGCACTAACGCTGCATAATACATGACTCCGACGCTGACTACTTCCATAGAGAAAAAGGCTGCTGCCAAAGGCGTCCCAAAAATTGCAGAAAACGCCGCACTCATTCCGCACATTACAACAATCCGCCGATCTTTCTCATCAAAACGGAACCAACGACCCAACTGATTTCCAATGCTGCCACCTAATTGCAGCGCTGCTCCTTCACGTCCGGCGGAACCCCCAAACAGATGTGTAATCAGGGTTGAAATAAAAATTAGAGGTGCCATACGGAAAGGAAGCTCTGTCTCCGCATGGATCGTCGAAAGCACCAAATTAGTTCCCCGGTCATTCTTATAACGAAACACCCGATACAGAAAAACGATCACAATTCCCGCCAACGGAAGAAAAAAGAGCAGCCAGGAATTCTTCTCCCGGAAATCCGTCACAAAAATCAAACACTCCGCAAAAAGTGTACTGAAAGCGCCGACAATCAGTCCCGTCAGGGCAGAAAAACATCCCCATCTCAAAAACGTTTTCATATTATGGATGATTCTCCGAAAATAAAACTTCACCACTTCTCCCTGACGCATCTCGTTCGATTCCTCCTTACCATAGTGACATGTATTCTATTATAAAACAATTTCCAGATTACGGCAATTCGTTCTGTATGATTGACATTTAAAATTTTTCTTACTATAATTAGTAACAGTTACTGTTAATACTTTTCTACCAAGTGAGGTTCGGTATGAGAGCAACAAGATACAGCAAACAACGGGAAGCGATCAAACAATATTTACGTTTATCCAAAGATCATCCCACGGCAGAAACTGTCTACCAGTCCATGCTGCTGCAATTTTCAAACATCAGTCTGGGAACCGTTTACCGCAATCTGAACTTTCTGGCGGATCGGGGAGAAATCCTACGCCTGAATGTAGGGGATGGTACGGAGCATTACGACGGCTATCTGGCACCACACCATCATTTTTACTGTCGTGCCTGCCATCGTGTGATGGATCTGGAGATGGACTCTATTAACCACATCAATTATATTGCCAGCGCTGGATTTGATGGCATCATTGAGGAACATGTCATCTATTTTCAAGGATTGTGTCCAAACTGTAAAAACCAATCTTGATCCAGATACCGCGAAATAATTTTTAGTATTTCGCGAACACAGGCAAATCAAGCACTTCAACCGATTAGAAAAATTTTCATAAAATTTTTTTGAAAAATGTGTTGACAACAATTGATACGGTCGATATAATAGAGATCGTAAATGATAATGATTACTAATTAACGATGAAAAGGAGATAAGACTATGGCTAAATATGTATGTTCTGTATGCGGTTATGTTCATGAAGGAGAGGAAGCACCAGAGAAGTGCCCACAGTGTAATGCACCTGCTGAGAAATTTACGAAGCAGGAAGACGGAGAAAAAGTTTGGGCTGCTGAGCATGTTGTAGGTGTGGCAGAGGGTGCACCGGAAGATATTATTGAAGATCTTCGTGCAAACTTTTCCGGCGAGTGCTCTGAGGTAGGTATGTACCTGGCAATGGCTCGTGTAGCACATCGTGAGGGCTATCCAGAGATCGGATTATACTGGGAGAAAGCTGCTTACGAAGAGGCAGAGCATGCAGCAAAATTCGCTGAGTTATTAGGTGAAGTGGTAACTGACAGCACCAAGAAGAATCTGGAAATGCGTGTAGAAGCTGAGAATGGCGCAACTGCTGGTAAAATGGATCTGGCAAAGCGCGCGAAAGCATTAAATCTGGATGCCATCCACGACACCGTCCATGAGATGGCTAGGGATGAGGCTAGACACGGAAAAGCTTTCGAGGGTCTGTTAAAGAGATACTTCGGCTAAGAAGAAATGACGTAAAATTAAGCCTTTGAGGATTTTAGGGGTATGTTGGAGCAATCTGACATACCCCTATTTTTGTACAAGCGGTTGTGTCTGAATGTGGGTTTATATTCTTATTTTCCATTTTCTTTTTTAACCCTACATTTATAAGGGTAGGGTTAAAAAAGAGATAAGCCTCTTGATTCATTTAACCGTAATTTTAATCTTCTTGGCATAGCCATTTCTAGCATAAACATAAATGATACAGTTTCCTTTGCCAACTGCCTTTATCTTTCCTTTCGCAGATACCGTTGCTACCTTTTTGTTGGTGCTCGCATAGCGGAACTGCTTCGCATGGGCATTGGTAAGCTGCTTTTTGCCAGGACTTACCAATACAGTTCTTGCTTTAATTTTTGCAGTCTGTCTTTTTTTTAAACGATAAGAACTGTTTTGTACAATAACCGCTTTGACATTGGTGTACTTCGTATTCTTTCTACCAATGATATGGGCGGTAACCGTTTTACCCAGCGTTACCTTTTTACCATCCACCAATTTATAAGCAAGAACATAAATTTTATAATTTTTCTTTAAGTTTAACGACTTTCCATTTACTTTTATTACAGTGACTTTTGTTGTTTTGCCATTCTTTATCGCCGTAATAGAGTCTTTTGTAAATTTCTTCCCACAATACTGAACATAGACATCGTAGCCGTCTGCACCGGGTACTTTCCCCCATGCGATATTAATTTTTTTGCCGGTCTGGCTGACTTTCAGTTTTTCATTCAGAAATAGTGCATTTTTCTCCTGCTCCTTTGGGGATACAGTCTGGGGAAGCGTGTTACCAGGCTTCTCTGGTGCCCCCGACACTCTCGGTATTTCTGGCGCTTCCGTTTTATCTGGTGCTTCTGTTTTATCTGGTGCTTCCGTTTTTCCCGGTGCTTCCGTTTTATCCGGCGCTTCCGTTTTTCCCGGCGCTTCCGTTTTATCCGGCGCTTCCGTTTTATCCGGCGCTTCCGTTTTTCCCGGCGCTTCTGTTTTATCTGGTGCTTCCGTTTTTCCCGGCGCTTCTGTTTTGTCTGGTGCTTCCGTTTTTCCCGGCGCTTCTGTTTTATCCGGCGCTTCTGTTTTGTCCGGTGCTTCCGTTTTTCCTGGTGCTTCCGTTTTTCCTGGTGCTTCCGTTTTGTCCGGTGCTTCTGTTTTGTCTGGCACTTCCGGCAGTTTCGCTATTGTTTTACTCACTATTACACTGTCTTCTTCACTTCCGCATTGAATCGCAATCGTTCCACTGATGCTTCCGGCTTCATTTTTGGTTGCTTCCTTTACAGAAAGCGCTCCCACCGTTACAGTCACATCCGTAATTCCCGCACTACTTAATGCTGTATTGATTTTATTCTGAATATCCTCACTTGTACTGCCATTCGTTGCCGTATAATCAGCAACCACTTTTTCTACCACTTCCTTTGCCGCTGCTACTTTATCCGCATCCGATGTCGGCAGTTTTGCTATTGTTTTACTCACGGATACACTGTCTTCTTCACTTCCGCATTGAATCGCAATCGTTCCACTGATGCTTCCGGCTTCATTTTTGGTTGCTTCCTTTACAGAAAGCGCTCCCACCGTTACAGTCACATCCGTAATTCCCGCACTACTTAATGCTGTATTGATTTTATTTTGAATATCCTCACTTGTACTGCCATTCGTTGCCGTATAATCGGCAACCACTTTTTCTACCACTTCCTTTGCCGCCGCTACTTTATCCGCATCTGATGTCGGCAGTTTCGCTATCGTTTTACTCACGGATACACTGTCTTTTTCACTTCCGCATTGAATCGCAATCGTTCCACTGATGCTTCCGGCTTCATTTTTAGTTGCCTCCTTTACTGAAAGCGCTCCCACCGTTACAGTCACATCCGTAATTCCCGCACTACTTAATGCTGTATTGATTTTATTTTGAATATCCTCACTTGTACTGCCATTCGTTGCCGTATAATCGGCAACCACTTTTTCTACCACTTCCTTTGCCGCCGCTACTTTATCCGCTTCTGTCACAGTAAGCTCTACAAGTTCTGAATTAACAGAGCAGCCTAAATCCTTCCAGGTAACTTTACATAGATAGGTGCCTGCTTCCATTTTGGTAAATGTGTCTGTCGTCTGTCCCTCAACCGCATCCCCGTTTGCAATTGTTACTACCTGGTACATCCCTTCTTCAAATAATCCATACGCCATATCATTACTTGAGTTTAAATACATAACAGCAAATGATCCATCTTTTTCCACAAGCCCCTGATATTTTCGATCTTCCAGGCAGGTCAATGGTACCACCTCACTTTGATTTTCCATATTAACCAGAACAACGGCATCATTATTCAACGGCATTTCCGGTAATGTGAAACAGAGCGTATCGCCTGATTGTAAAGAAAATACTGTCGCGGTATCCATCACATTTTCTATCGTTCTCTCTGCTGTTACATCCCGCTCTTCCGCCTCGTACCACTGATAAGTTGCCCCCTCTTCCGGCAAAATATCAATAGAAACATCTTTCTGCGTTGGCTGTTTCGTTATTCCTGCCCTGTTTGCATAGTACTGACCATCTTTATATGTAAAATATTGCCATCCTCTGCCAGTAAGTATCGAAGAATAATCTACATCATTCATGGCGCTGATACTATCAATCGGTTTGGACTCCCCTACCAACAAGTCAATGTCACGGGTAATCTTGATTTTTTCACTTCGGTTAATATCTAGATCCTTTAAATACAAAACAACCTCGGAATTTACATCTATCTTATTCCCGACAAAGGCAGGATTTCCGGAAAGTTGAAGCACATGTTCAATATCACCCTGGCTGGAAATACCGATTGCCCCCATACTCTTTATCGTACCTCCATAAATTTCTACTCTTGAATCCCAGTTCAAAATAGATATCACAGTACATAGAGATGCTAATTCTTCCTGCGGGACTTCCAAACACCCCCCATACATCATAAATTTACCAGAAGAATATAACTGTAAAACACACGTTTCGGATGTAATCCTTCCCCCACTCTTGCAGTCACTTAGACAGAAAGTTCCTGCTTGACCTGTGAAAACCCCCCGATCCACTTGCAGTGTGTTTCCATTTAAGCATAAGTTAACCGTCTTTTCCTCCTGAGTAGCTAACTGTCTATCCACTATTATATTTTCATCAAGATAATAATTTCCCTCTGGAAGGATGTAAGAGCCTTTACTTGCACCACTATTACTAACTGTCGCCTTTGTACCATCGATATACAGCTCCCCATACTCATTTCCAGTCAGTGGAAGATACTCTAGAGGAGCGTCATGTCCACACTCCACCGACATATCATGGGAGTGTGTGAGGCTGGCAGCCTGTGCCCCTCCCTGTGCTCCTGCCGCAGTCTCTGTCGCCTGTACTCTTATTGGCGAAGTTCCCGATACTAACCCCAAAAGCAGTGCCATCGTAAGCAGTACCACTACCCTTTTTCGTATCATTTTTCTGTTATTCATTCTGAGCCCTCCATTTCAAGTTTTCTTCTTTATATAACATTGGTAGTGGAAGATCAACTCATCTGGAACCATTGGTACTTTTTAGGGTATCCTTTGCAGTTTACCCGGTTGCTGATTTGAACAAATTATTTAGAACCCATAGAAAAAGCTAAACTTAGAAAGGAAGAAGTGATAAAAATGTTTTGATATGCTGTCCTTAGTATGATTTCTACTGAGGACAGCACGTTCTGGTCTATTCTGCTCTATTATGATAGATAAAATCCTCTGCCACAGAGATATTCATAATCTCCTCTGGTTCTACACCATTGCTGACTGCCAGCCACAATTTACAATATTGCGCAATCGGTGCACTTTCACATAGAGGATGAATCCCCAAACTTCTATATTCGTTCACGGTTTCATACTCTGCTTCTCTCTCAGAAAGACCCGTTAGAAAAATAGGAATCCCCTGACTGCGCACTTTCCCAGCAAATTCCTTCAACTCACTGCTAATCGCTATGGTTCCAGAGTGAAAGCTCTCGTGCAATACTGCTTTGATATCGGGAGATAACACTGGATAAGACATTCCCACATAGGGAATGATTCTCAAAATCCCATTCGGAGATTCCTTTAACTGGATGTTTTCTACATCGTCAAACATGGCATCTTTTCCGGCTCTTACATAATAATCAGGATTTTGGCTATACCGATCCCCCTCAAATCGACCATACCAGGAATTTCCAACACTAGCAACATCTGCGCTGAAAGGAAGATGCTGCTGCAAACGGGTTCCCCGGTGGATTACCGGGATTCCCCCTTGATTTCGGTAGCTTACAAATACCCCTGTTCCATAGTTTCCTTGTATAAATTTTACGGCATGTTGAAAATTGTCGAAACCATTAGTACGCTTATCACGCAATATATAATCGGCTGATACGAGCACAATGGGAATTCGCACATTTCCAAACAGGTATCCAAGCAAAGCAGCGCTATACTGTAAGGTATCTGTCCCATGCGCTACAATAATTCCATCCCTATCCCCTATTTTTAAAGCCTGGTTAATACATTGAATCAATCGCCGAATATGTTCTACAGCCAGGTTTTCACTCAAGATCCGGTACGGCTCATGTACCACAAATTCTGTCGTATTGTCATATTGGTTACAATACACATCTAATAATTGATATAGAGAAGTCCCATGCGGGGTAATCTGCCCATTTTGATCTATTCTGCTCCCTATTGTGCCACCTGTAAAAATAATATCTATCTTCATATAAAATTACCCTTCTTTCTATAGGGACTTCCGTATCCACACATTCTAACCCTTATAGTATCCACATTCACAAGAACTCTCATAAGACCTGTGCTTTCTATTACATTCCGGGCAACTCCACCCCGCTACACCGCTAGCGCCATGGATTGAGCTTGCTGCATCAGAAACATCCACATGGGAATTTAATGCTCCCTGTGGCTTCGATAAATCGGACATACCAGAAATTTTTGTATCAAGGTCATATACATTTTTAACTACCTCATTGATAAGATACCTTACACTTTGCAATTCATCCAGAAGTTCTCCCAGTGCAAAAAATACAGTAGAAGTAAAAGCAGTTGTTAATCCACCGGCAAATAAATACCCGATCGTTAATCCCACACTCCTTTCACTGTGCACACTATAAAAACCTTGCACTTGTACTTTCCCTCCAACGATCGCCAACACAATCGTTCCAATCACACCTAATACCAGAATGATTCCACCTAATGTTCTACAAGTTCCTTTCATTACAATTCCTCCCCATTTGTATAATATGATTATTTTTTATCTTTGCATTGTCCCTCTTTTGCAGCAAGAAGGCAGACAAAGACCAAAATATTTTATCATTTTATCTCCAATCTTTCAACCAATGTACCGACATCTTTTTCCTTAGGAAACGCACCATCTGCCACCTATCGTTTTGAAATACGATCACTCTCGGTTCTGCCAATAGATCTGTTCTCCCATTCTCAACGGATATCGCATCAGTCCCCGTCCGTCCAAATTTACCTGATGCATATCTACCGCTGTAATCTGATGATTCTGATAAGTAGTGTAGTAATAAATTCCCTGATCCGCATTGCAGCAGGACGTGTATAAGGTAATTTCATACTTCCCATCTGCTACCTCACAGCACCCTCGCTGCTGGTCGACAGAACCCAGAATATGAAAAAACTGGCTGACGCTTTCTGCTTCCGTATCACCGGATACCGAATTCATTTTCACAAATGCAGCCCGCACAAACCGAGAAGCAGAAGACAAATCCCCTGGCAGTCCAATCGCTCCCATTCCCCGGCTGTAGCTTTCTAACGATAATTTTCTGGAAAATTGATTCTCAGGATCTCTGGGCGACAATTTCATATAATCATTTAAGCGAAATAATTGCCGGGGAAACGGCGGGTTATTGGTCAGCACTCCAACCGGATTGTCATACATCCGTAACCCCTCTGCCACTGCTTCCAAAGTCAGACATTCCTCCCGGTCGGATATGATCCAATGAAGCTGTGCCGGCGGTAAGTCTTTGCAAAAAGCATCTCCCGTAAGATTCATTCCAGCAATCAGTGTCCTCACTTCTTTTACAGAGGCGCACTGCCCTAAGATCCATGGGATCAACTCGAAAGATGCAACATTATCTTTGCCGTCTATCACATTTTGATAAACGGCATTGCCAACAAAATTCAAGCCTGCCATTCCCAATCCACACTCATTGACCGCATCATAAAACAAAGGATAGTCCTCTAACACATAGGCCATTCCAATCACGGCATAATGCTGCTCCCTGACCCCTAGATATCGAAATGGCAACGGGTAGTTACGCGGCATCACGGTAACTTCACATTCATAAGAAAAGTCATAATCTAAAGTCCTTCCAAAATAGAAATCATTTGTCTGATACGTCACTGCTGTGCACATTATTTTCCCTCCTATCCAAAAACCCCACCTTGAGTAAATAAAACAAAATCTCCCAGAATCATAGTATGATCCGTTTGGCATATGCCTATACTCTTTTTCGGACATCCGGTTTGTCATCAATGCCAATAACGCTATTATCAGTCATCTTTATATCGTATTACTTTCTCCGTATATTTTCTGTTCATCTCATGCTGCATCTTTCTATTTTCAACAGTTTCAAATAGGATAGAAAAATCATAATCCTCCGGATATAATTCTGTCGCTGCGACATGCAGTTTTACTCTCTTATGATTAATCCAGATCTTTTTTCCAGGCAGCTGTACCCTTAGCACCCCTTTTTCATTGATGGGTTCGCATACAATTCCAATCTTCCGATCCGGGTAAATCATCACACTATCTCCACGATGATATTTTAGCCTTAATTTGGCATGACTGCTCGTTTTTTTCTGTTTCGTAATTTTTCCCGTGTTTCTTTTTTTCAACAAGGCGTCTTCCTTTTGAAAATGGTACATATTTGCTGCTTCCTCACCATATGCCGCTTCCAATGCAATCTTTAGCATATCGTTTGGCATGCCCAGTTTATCCGCAATATAAAAAGCACAACTCTCCCCGGATTCGCCAATTACCATTTGATAGGTAGGTTTCAATGTTTCTTGGTCAAATGTCATCCGGGCATTGACAATACCCTGGGTCTGGTCTGCATATTCCTTTACCTCTGGATAATGCGTTGTAACCAAGAAATTTGACCCGCTCTTTTTCAATTCTTCCAAAATGGCAATCGCAATCCCCATGCCTTCCAAGGGATCCGTACCGGAACCCAGCTCATCCATGATGACCAGGCTGTTCTGGTTTACTTCCGCTAGTACATCCAATACATTCCTAATATGGGCGGAAAAGGTAGATAAATTTTCGGCAAGATCCTGCCCGTCCCCGATATCGCAAAGATAAGAACTGTTCATACAAATATCCGCTTCTTTGCAGGTAACATGCAGTCCACACTGCGCCATGATACAGGTAAGCATCACGGTCTTGATCGCCACGGTCTTCCCCCCCGTATTAGGTCCTGTAATTACAATTCCCCGAATTTCTTCTCCCATCTCAAACTGTAAAGGAACATTGGTTTTCGCATCCATCAAAGGATGTCTGGCGTCCCTCAAAACAATTTTGCGCCCCGTATTGATCGAAGGTTCCACCGCCTTCATATCCATACTCAGTTTACCCTTGGAAAAAATAAAGTCTAATTTTTCCACCATTGAAATATTCTCATACAGGACGGTAGCTGATTCTGCAACCATAGCTGTCAAAGTATATAAAATACGGTAAACCTCATTTTCTTCCTGTATCTTAAGTAACTGTAATTCCTCGTAATACTTTGCAACACCAGACGGTTCCATGAAAAATGTATTTCCGGTAGCAGACTTATCAATGACACTCCCAGAAATTTTTAGTTTACAATCTTTTTTCACAGGTACGCATATTCTGCCGCCCCGCATCGTACAATATTGATCCGCCATACATTCCCGATGGGAACGCATGACCTGTTCCGCCTTTTGTTTCATCTGTTCCTCGCACTTCATCATCTGCTTTCGAATCTGGGCAAGTTCCTTGGAAGCATAATCATCCACAGCACCTCCTCGGATCTGCTTTGCGATTTCCTCCTTCAGTGCATCAGCGGCATCCAGGTTTTCTTCATAATACGCCAAAGAATTGTTGTACCTTTTTCCTCGATTCAAATAATCTTTTAATCTTCGGATTACCACCAATACCTTCTCCACCCGTTCCAATTGATATGGCGTCAGGCAATCCCCTTTCTCAGCAGCCATCATGACCTCTTTCATTTCCTCCAGATTCTGTAACGGCGGAGTCCCCAGCTTTTCCAGAAGATCTCTGCTATCCGTAGTGTCTTTTAGCTCCTTTCTCAATTCCTTTTCCTCCAGATAGAAAGACACTTTTCTGATCTTCTCTTTCGCCCATTCTGTCATTGCCTGATGGATCCACATTTCTTTGATTTGATGAAACTCTATTTGCTTTTCCATATTCATCTCTCTTATTCTCCTCTGCTTATTCATAAACAATACTAAAACATTTTCCTCCGTTCGCCTTACTGCTTATAAAATCAAAGAAAGAAACATAGAGTTTCGCTGCGCGAAACTCTAGCGCACGAGCGGATTGCAAAGCAATGTACTTCCTTTCCGCGAGTTGCGCATCCATATGGAGTGTTTTTTTGCTTTCTAGGAAGAATGTTCCTAGAAAACAAAAAAACATGGCCATACAGCCATGCTACTATTATTCCAAAAAAGATTCTACAGTATGAAGCAATTGTAAGGCGAAATATGTCGACAGTTTAACCGTCAACAAATGGGCATACTTCTAGCGCATCCATACAAGCCATCTTGACATGAGGCTAAAAATTACCCTTGCAATATTTAATTTGCAATTTTCTCCATTACAACCACATTTAACATGCAAAATCCCCCTTAAATCAATTATTATTACTTTGACAATTCCTTACATCCGGGAAAAGACAAGGTAGTATTATAGTACATATCGAAGTCTGTCTTGTCAAGCATCTTTTTCTCCAATATAATATTAATGATGTCATTGACCGACACGTAACCGATGGAAAGCCAGGCAAGCCATTGAACGAGATAGGAACGGGCCAGTACATTAGAGAGAGCGGAGAAAAAGGGGACAAGATATGAAGAAAACGATTATTCTATTAATTTTGTCAATAAATTTTTGTTTTTCCTTGGCAGGATGTGAAACAAAGAAAACAGACAAAACAGTAAATTTAAAAAATCAGCAAGAGACGGTAGCAACACCAAAAGCCACACCAGACCATAAAAAACTGGCCCTTCAAGAATACTTCAATATCCTCTCCCAGAAAAAATATAATAATGAAGATAAGCAACTTGAAAAAACCCATTTTGCTATTAATGACCTAGATTCCAATGGGATCCCGGAACTGATCATAGCCGAAACGCACAACGTCCTATCTGCAAGAATATATTATACCTATGAAAATGGAAATGTCATAAAATTAGAAGGCCCTGACGAGCCCTATCCCGCATATGGCGGCCTATACCCCCAGCCTGCCAGAAACACTTATGTATTTTTCCGCGGTGGCCCAGGATATCAAGATGAGGAATCTGGAAATGGATATATGCCATATACGTTGATCGAATACAAAATAGAAAACAACCAAATCCGTAAAATCAGGGAAGCGTTTTGGCAAAGATGTGATTCTGGCGATAAGGCCGGCGAAACAGAGTACACTTTAAATAACGAACCCTGTTCTGCGGAAGAAATTGAAGGGCAGTATCAATTAGGAAACTTAGATCACATTTCTTTTGTAATGAACACAGAAGCAAATCGCAACTTGTTCGCTATCTCTCCATCTTCGGCAGACGATTGAAAAATAATCTACGATTCAAACTACGGTCGGATACATGGTTTTTGCAACAAAGACTACCCAATCTACCAGCGGGGTTCTTCGTGAGGACAAGTACCCTCCTGGAGCAATGCCCTGGCTTCCACATAACAGCCACATTTTCCGCAAATTCCATCCCTGAGGCTGTCACATTGTTTGCATTGCCTCAACCGCCTTTCATATTCTTCTTTCTCCGTCCGTATTTCCTCGTCAAAACTGTCCAGATATCGTTTGAAAATGCGGTAAGCTTCTTCCTCCCCCATATCACGCAAAAGACAACGGGTGCAAGGCTTTCTGTTCTGATCCATCCTGATCCCCATTTCATAGTGTCCTCTTTTATGGACACTGTATCACTCGTGCATGCAGCCACTATTAACGGAATCGCATGTTCCAAGATCCACTTTCCAATAGGATACACATTTATTTTTGCAAAACGTATTTATTCTTCACAAATTATCGGGCAAATAATACGCAATACACTACAAGCTGGCAACATCACTACTGCCTGGTTTCCCTCCCAACACTCTTCACGCCGAGACTGTGTTATCTTATCCGGTTCTTCAAAGGTATTATGGTCATGCACCTCACCTGTTAGTAATGCCATTTCTGCCTGTCCTGCAAATTTCTGTCCAACAGGCAGGTTGACAGCCACCTGATAATCCTCATGCAGCGAAGCATTGGATAAGGTTATGGTAACAACCCGTTCTGCCTCATCTCCGGACACGGACACAGATTCTGATAATACCGGTACCTTCACGCCCTCCGTTCCATCCTGATCCTGGCCGATAACACTATCCACCAATATCTGATTTTGATGATTCTGGAACAAGTCAAAAACTTCATAGGTCGGCGTTTTAACCATCTGAAGTCCCTCGGTTAAAATAACTGCCTGTAGTACGTTGACCACCTGTGCAATATTTGCCATAATAATTCTGTCGCAATGCTTATTAAATAAGTTTAAATTAATGGCGGCTACGATCGCATCCCGCATAGTATTCTGCTGGTACAAAAATCCCGGATGTGTTCCCGGCTCTACATCATACCAGGTTCCCCATTCATCCACGATCAATCTAACCTGCTGCTTTGGATCATGATAATCCATAATTTTCAAGTGCCTGGAAATAATTTCCTCCATGCGCAATGTTTGCTGAATAGTCTGGTAATATTCCTTCTCATCAAATTCTGTGGAACTTCCTTTATGCTCCCAATTTCCCGTTGGGAGTGTATAGTAATGCAGACTAATCGCTTTCGTATGATCCTTTAATAATGGCATAATCACGTCGGTCCAATGATAATCATCCGCATTTGGCCCACAGGCAACTGGAAATAATTGATTGCCACTCATGTCCCGGCAAAAAGTGTGATATCTCCGATAATTGTCTGCATAATATTCCGGGCGCATCGAACCACCACACCCCCAATTTTCATTGCCCACACCCAGATATTTCAACTTCCATGGCTTTTCCCTGCCATTACTCTGTCTCTGCAGTGTCAGTTCTGACTCTCCATCAAATGTCATATATTCAATCCAGTCTGCTGCCTCCTGCACCGTACCGCTCCCCATATTTAGGGCAATATAGGGTTCACACCCAATTTGTCCACATAACTCCATAAATTCATGGGTTCCAAAGTGATTGGTTTCAACCACGCCACCCCAATTTTTATTGACAATCGCCTTCCTCTTTTCCTTTGGACCAACACCATCTTTCCAATGGTATTCATCCGCAAAACATCCACCCGGCCAACGCAATACCGGAAGATGAATGTTACGCAGCGCCTCCACAACATCCGTTCTCATCCCATTAATATTCGGAATCTTGGAATCTTCGCCCACATAGATTCCCTCATAAATACATCTGCCCAAATGCTCCGAAAACTGCCCATAAATTTCAGGCGCAATCCTGCTTTTTCTGCGCTCCGTGTCAATTTTTAATGTTACTTTTTTCAATCATCCAACCTCCTGTTCCTTTCCTTAGAAAAAGTATCTCTTTCAATGAAATATCTACCTCTGCACCGTACTGTGAGAAGCAAAACATTCCATCCATTACCATTTATTCTGTAACCTGGCCTCTTTGAAATCTTTTGATGATCATATAGATACAGCCAATCACAATGCCAAGCCCTACCAAAACGCAAAGACATCCTCCAAATACATCATTGGAACGAAAAGCATCTACACCGTAGAATAACAATAGGCCGGCAATTCCCACATACAGCACCAGAAATGCAATCAGCGCCAGTATTCGAAACGCCATCGGCACTTTTCTCGAAGTCCCCAGATCCAACGTCCCTTCTATAATAATCTCAAACAATAATTCAAAGACGAATTCCATACAAATACCTCCTGCTTCCTCCTATCTCAACCCCATTGTCCCATTCTATGTACAGAGAATAAACAACCATTAAATTAGATCTATGATAGCACATACCCGCTAAATCCACAACGAAAAACTATTTTTGTTGACTTATGCATTAAAATCCAATAGAATGATAGCGAACACTTGCATAGGGGGTGAACACATGGATGATACCAGCCAGAAAATCATTGATGCAACAATGTCACTGATTCGCGATAAGGGCTATGCCGCTACCACGACCAAAGATATTGCACATTTGGCGGGAGTAAATGAATGTACTCTGTTCCGTAAGTTTCCAGGAAAAAAAGACATTGTCATGCAGGGCGTTTCTCAGGAGAAATGGAGAGCAAACGTCACGCCTGCACTTTTCCAGAACCTGCAATGGGAATTGGAGCCAGATTTAGAAATGTTTATGAACGCCTATATGGATCAGATCACACCAGATTTCGTGAAACTGTCCATTGGTCTAAGGGCACCCCAGCTATATCATGAGACAGCACCTTACATCATGAAAGTGCCACTGGCATTTCTCACTTCTTTAACGGATTATTTTTATAAAATGAGAGAAATGGGGAAAATGGAATCCGATGATCTGGAAAATTTGGCACTCACCATATTTTCTTCGACTTTTGGATATACATTTTTAAAAGCATCCTTTGAAGATAATCTTACGGCAACAAGCCAGAAAGAATTTATTAAATCCAGCGTCAAGACATTTGTAAAAGGCTTGGAAAAACCACAAAGAAACATTAACGCATTGACATAAATCAAGTATCTATATCAGGAGGTAACAATATGGACATCACAGGAGCAGAACTATTTGTAAAAGCGCTCAAAGAAGAACGAGTAGACACATTATTTGCCTATCCGGGCGGCCAGGCAGTCGATTTGTTTAACGCATTGTATGGCACGGAGGATATTGATGTAATTCTGCCGCGCCATGAGCAGGGTCTCATTCATGCAGCAGACGGATATGCGCGTTCCACTGGCAAAGTCGGAGTGTGCTTAGTAACAAGTGGTCCCGGCGCTACCAATTTAGTGACAGGAATTGCAACAGCAAACTACGACAGTGTCCCTTTGGTTTGTTTTACTGGACAGGTGCCTACGGATTTGATTGGAAATGATGCATTTCAGGAGGTCGACATTGTAGGAATTACCAGAAATATCTGCAAATATGCTGTCACTGTACGAAAACGAGAAGATCTGGCAACCGTCATCAAGAGGGCTTTTTATATTGCAAAATCTGGTAAACCGGGGGTCGTTTTGGTCGATCTACCAAAAGATATCCAACGGGAATACGGCAGTGATGAATATCCCGGAAAAGTGGAAATCAGAGGGTATAAGCCAAATACTTCGGTACATGCCGGGCAGGTCAAGAAAGCAATGGAAACCCTGCACAATGCCAAAAGACCCGTCTTTTTGATTGGAGGGGGAGTCCCGATCAGCCGGGCAAACAAAGAAATGCAGCAGCTTGCAGAAATTACCGGAGTTCCCGTGATAACTACCATTATGGGCAAAGGAGCCATTCCTACATCGCACGAACGCTATGTCGGAAATATCGGTATCCATGGCAGCTATGCCGCTAATACTGCAGTCAGCCAATGTGATGTCCTCTTTTCCATCGGCACTCGATTTAATGACCGCATTACCGGAAAGATCGAAGAATTTGCAACCCATGCGACGATAATTCACGTAGATGTTGACCCAGCTTCCATTTCCCGCAATATTGCGGTCAATATTCCTATCGTTGGAGACGCCAAAACAGCCATTTGCGCATTGTTAGAGAAAGCACATCCACTGGATATCCAGGAATGGTCCGACCAAATCAAGCAATGGAAAACCATGTATCCCATCACAATGAAAACAGAGGGCTTGACACCGGAAAAAATAATCAAAGAAATCAACCATACATTTGAACATTCGATTGTCGCTACGGATGTTGGACAGAACCAGTTGTGGACGACACAATTTCTGAGCATTGATGAAAATAAACAAATGCTGACTTCGGGCGGATTAGGAACCATGGGCTACGGTTTACCAGCTGCCATTGGCGCAAAAATCGGTAACCCTTCCAAAGACGTCATCGTCATCTCTGGCGACGGCGGCATGCAGATGAATATTCAGGAAATGGCAACGGCGATTGTCTACGAATTACCTATTATCATCTGTATTTTTAACAACGGCTATTTAGGTAATGTAAGACAGTGGCAGGAGATGTTCTTTGACAAACGGTATTCCTGCACTTGTCTGCGCTACCGAAAAAGCTGCCAGAACAGTTGCAATTCTCCAGGCGGAAATTGCCCGGAATATACACCTGATTTTATGAAATTAGCGGAAAGCTACGGCGCAAAGGCCATTCGTGTTACTTCGGCAGAAGAAATTGCAGCAGCGTTTCAAACCGCCAAGAATACACCTAAAGTTCCTACGGTCATTGAATTTATCATAGAACGGGAAGAAAACGTCATGCCAATGGTTCCACCGGGCAATGCGTTAAATGATATGATTTTAGAAAGGGAGGCAAGCGAAAAATGAAAAAAAGATGGATCGGTTTATATGTAGAGAACGATATCGGCGTACTTGCCAGAATTTCGGGATTATTTTCCGCCAAGTCCTATAACGTGGACAGCTTAACGGTCGGGCCAACGGAAGATGAAACCATCTCCCGTATGACAATTAGTCTGACCAGTGATGATAAAACATTTGAGCAGGCAAAAAAACAGCTCAACAGATGCGTGGAAGTTATTAAAGTGATAGATTTTACTGATATTGCCATGCACATGAAAGAATTGATGTTTGTCAAAATAAATAACTGTTCCACCCAGGACATTGATGAAATATTTCGTATCTCTCAGATCTTTCACGTCAACGTCATTGATTACAAACCCGAAACGGTATTGTTGGAATGTGTACAAACTGAAAACCGAAACAATGACCTGATCGTTTTACTGCAAAAATGCTTCCTTAACCGCATTGAGATTATCCGTGGGGGAGGCGTTGCCATGGAGGGATTAAGTATTACTGAAAAGTAGCATCCCCTAATGTCCCACAAGGACAACAGCCAATATCTCCGGCTTCATTATATTGCATGTTAAATCTGAATATATTCTAATATATGCCCTGGTCGATGCTTCTTTTTCGGTCAGGGCAATCTACTTACAAATACACACGCAAATCCTCAATTAATTTTTCCTCGACGCTAATAATTTCCCTTGTCAGCTCCTTAATCTTTTCCTCTGCTGCCGGATACTGATTCAGGTAACGGTATAGCGACTTTGTTCCCATGTTACATCCATCCGTAATCAGATCTGCAATCCCGGCATCCACTCGATCCGACAATACCTTCATATCTGTTTTTACCTTGGACATCATTTTTGCGAGGGGGGCCGGTTCCTTCCCCTCATCATGATACTCCCTCAGATAGCGGTGCGTAGCACTTCCTAATCTGCAATGTGTGTCCTTGCTTTCCTGAAGCAAACTGTATAGTCTCTTATTTTCCACTTTATCTAAAGCATCTTCCAGGGAAGAAATTCCCATCTTGATCCCTGCATTACATTCCCTTAATAACTTAATTGTATCGTCTTCCATAGAAACCTCCTAACTTATCAAAATAAAGTTAAGGTTAGTATGGATGAAAAGACACAAAATATGCATAAAATTTCCAAATCTCAAAAAAATTATCGAATATTCCATTTCTCATCTGCTAAGGAAAGCAAATGATCAATCTCTTCCCTGTTTTGATCCAGTATGGTATTCATTTCTTTTAAAAATTGAGGATCTTCATATTTATTTGCAACTAATTTTCCGTATTTATCGACATTAATTTGATAATTTTCATCAACATTTTCAATATCTACTTGAAAAGAATAGCGGGAAAATACTTTGAAACCGATATTCAAAACCACATTGGTACCATCTTCGGCCGTAATTCGTTCTGGTTTTTCCTCCTCATTCATCCAACCTGTATCGGAACAAACACATGCAAAACCAGTACTCTTTAGATATTTAGTATCATACACTCTGTAGCGATAACCATCCTCAACAATTTCACACATACCGTCTAGCAGCTCTGGTTGATTCATATGTTCTGTGGATTCTGCCTTATGTAAATCATGAATAGCATCATCATACCTGGTTTTGACACCCCAATACCAAACCAAATTAATAATACAAAATGATAACGCGATTGCGATGACTGTCCAGAAAATTATTTTGACGATCTCCTCCTGCTCCTCTGTCATTTTTTATACAATCCTCTCTGCTATACCATATTTCTCAATCGTTTTCCAATAACCCCAAGCCAAAAACATCCTCATTTGGCACTTTTTCTCCCTCCCGATATCTGCAAAACCACTCTAACGCTTCCGTAAGACGAAACTTCCCTGCTTCCCATTTCTCAGAATCTTCCAATGGTTCTGCATCTACATATTCACACTTAGAGTACTTCTTTTTTTCCTTTGCAGAATATTTCTTATAATGCTCATGAACTACCGTTGCACAATCATCCCTTTGCATGAGATTTTCTATAAAATTATACTCAACATATAGATCCAACAAATAATAAATGTAATTATCTCGTACCCAAGTCTGAGAAAATTCCGGCAAACTCATAATTAAATCGTATAATTCTTTGGTACTAATTTCTTCCAATAATTTCTGAGGCATCTGCTGGGCAGCCATTTTTTCATCACTAGGCTGAATAGACATTTCATAACCTTCCGGATAATGATAGTTACCATTTTTGTCCTTCCACTCTGATAGATCATCATGTCGAACATTATCATATTCCGAAGAAGAATACAGCCTTCGTTTCTCTAAAATCAATTCTTCCTCCCATGCCAAGCCAAAAGCCTCTTTTACAGTCTTTTTAGCCTTCCTTGGCAAAGCAGTAATCATGGGCGTTGCCGTAAGTGTTGCCTCTGTTTTCTGCGCATCTTTCCTACCTGAAATGGAATCCTTCTGCGGTGATACATCGTCTTTTCCACAGGAAACCAGAAAAATCATTAAGAGCAAACTGATTAATAATTTTTTCATAATATTTCTCTTATATTAAAAATTTCTATTTTATTAATCTGCCAACAATAATCACATTTACTTTAACAATACCATACCAAATCACTTGTTTGAGTAATATTAGTATAATTACTTAATGTTAATGGATGTTGCAATAAAGGTCCCTCTTGCCCCCATTTAGATTTTACTAAAGGAGAAAACTTCACATTTCCATGATTATCTCGATAAGACACCTCTTTTTTTACCACATATACTGCATGACTACGTCCCGATCCAACCCAACCGGAACCTGATGGACTACTTGCGCTCTTAAAATATTTATATTTTCGATAGGGTTCATCTCTACCTAAAACACATTTTTTCCATAAATTTGCGGGATCATACTTTTTTAACCAAGCAAAATTATAACAATCATATGCTTTCGTTCCTCCGCCCCCTGCAACAGTTACCGCATCTTCTCCATTAGTCAACTTGATACCCTCATAGCGTTTTAAAAACTGACTAATAGTTGAGTTTGCAATGGCTTCTTTATTCTTCGATATAGTGTAATAAACCTTACTATTATCTGAAAGCTGAAAAAAAGTACCACTACTTTTCGCAGCCCCCTTTTTATTACTTGATGCTGATGTAATAGAGAATTTCGTTAAATATCTATTCAAGATACTATCTTCTTGATCAATTTCTGTGGATGCTCCTTCCACACACTCTGATCCCATTTTCTCCTTATTCTTTTGTAAAACTATTTTAGTCAAAACTTCTTCTTCCTGTTGGGATAGTATATTTTCATCAGTAGCTATCTCAAATATAGCTTCACATATATTTAATGTATTCATAACTTTTGCATCTTTATCTGCTTTTCTCATGCGATTCTCATTTTTTACTATCACATTATAATCAGGATGATTTGTATCGCCTAATAATACATCATAGTCCAATTGCTGTTTTGTTGGTATATTATAACTCTCATAATACTTAGTGATTATCTCCAAACAATCTAATCTGGAAAGCAATTCATTCATTCCATTAAAATTCTGAGCTAATATTTTGACACCCTCTTCTATTGAATTATACAAACAAATATCAGTTACCATCGGACAATCTAATACCAATTCAAACAACTCTTCTGTAGTTAATTCTTCTAGTATCTTCTGTGGAATCTGGCAAACGACATATCGCTCTATTGACATTATATAATTTTTCCATTCCTTGTCATAAGGTGTAACTGGGTATGAATATTTTCCATTAATTTTTCTCCATTCTTTTATCCCTTGAATACACTTTGGATAATCTTTCATCCACTTTTTATATTGTTTCTCTGCCCGATATACACTATATTCCTGTGACCATAGCAAATTCTTCATATCCATATGGGATGCACTTACCTTTATGGGTACACACATTCCAACTTGATATAATATCAATAAAAAACTCAATAAATATATCCATACTTTTTTCCAATTCATCATTTTCCTCCTTTTTATCAACACAACTATATCCATGCTTCTTCCTGTCTTTTCATCCTCTTATATTTCTTACAATCACATAGCGGCATACTTCTTTCTAATAGCAATATACCTTCTTTTTGTCTCCACATATTTTCTCACACTAATATATGCTTTCTTATTTCCCGGAAAATAGGCGAACGTATTATCCAGATATTTCACCGCATTTAAATTTACCAGAAAGGATTTATGACATCGAAAAAATCCATATTCTTCTAGTTTTTCCTCTAACACTCCCACAGACTCCGAACATTCATATCTTTCATCTGCTGTGGTAATGGCGCAATATCTACCAGCTGTCTCAATGTAATAGATGTCTTTAATCAAAATTGTTTTGACTTTTTTCCCATTCCGTCCAACCACAGAAAATTGATTTTTACGATTGATTTCACGGATCTTTTCGAATGCTTCATCTAATTCTTCTTCCATTTTTGCCTTGTCAATATAACGAAATGCATCCACCAGATATCCTTTCCTCGCATAATCCAGATGGGTCGTCAAAATTAATATGGTACTGGATGAAAATTCCGTTTTGTAACGAATAATGGTATCAAATCCATCCAATTTTGGCATATCAATGTCCATTAATACTACATCATACTCTTTATGCCTGTTTAAAAAAGTAATTCCCGAAGAAAACAATTCTATTTGATCTCTTGGGTCCACATATTCCTGCACAGCGCTGCGTGCAGAATCCCTCCAATTTTTTTCATCATCTATAATTGCTATTTTCATTTTACGAATCCTCATTTTCATTATTTAAGGTAACTGAGACAATAAATCTATCCTCTATAATCTCAATATCAATTAATCCTCTGCAGCTCTCTACACTATCCTTCACATTTTTCATTCCCCAGCCATGATAATTACTGTCTGTTTTGGATGTTTGCAAATTATTTTCCCCAACCTTATTGGATGCATTAAAATAATTGCCAATCTCCACAATAATCTCTTCTTTAGTATAGCGACAGATTACCCAAATCTTTCGTTTCTCTGTCTGCTCTGCTGCTTCAAGTGCATTATTTAGCAAATTGGAAAATATCGTACATAGATGATATACACTGATGTTACATTTGGCAGGCAAGTGCCCGGAAATCTCCAACGCAATTTGCTTTTCCCGTGCCTCTGTGTCCGCCTTACTCAATACAGCATTCACGATGCCATTCCCCACATGTACCCTATTACCTAAGCCATCCACCCTGCCTATCATTTCTTGCAAGTATTCTTCAAACTCTTGATTCTTTCCCTCTTTTTTCAATTTATTTAGAAAATACAGGTGCCCTCTGATATCATGCCTAAATTTTTTTGTTTCTTTTTCCTGGTCTCTGAGATACTCATAATATTTCACCTGTTCTTCCAGGTACTGTGCTATAATATGCTCTTTTTCTTGATAACTGTTTCTGGACACTAACAGTAGTATAATGGCTGCTAGCTGGATAAAGATACCGATAACTACAGCGGTATAAATTACCGTATACGTAATTTTATGTTTATATGCCTGTTCCTCTAAAGTAACATTTGCCATCAATGTTAAAATAATTAAGTCTGCAATAAGTATTACTGTAAATATGAATATATATTTCCAACTAATTGTCTTAATTCCATTATTATCAATTTTTCTAAGAAATACACCTACAAAATAGATTACTCCAACAGATAAAATCAAGGCTAATAATTCTTCTAAATATGTATTTTGATGTTCTATTACCATATTAATTATATTCATAATTGAGAAGAAAATCATGTCAACGATTTCTACAATAATGGATACCCAGATTGCACATATTATTAACCTTTTAATATCATCCTCAAAAAAAATTAATATTATTATAACCACCCACAACAAATAAATTGATAATGCAATCGTTGGATCCGTGATTGCATTATCAATTAGGGAAGCAATTAATATAATTATAAAAACCTTAAACCATCTGTACTTATCTTCAACCTTTTCTGGTAATCTTAAATAAGCACAACACACTATCAATATCCCTACTACATGTAGAAGATTTGTAATGACCTTACAAAGTATATCCATTTCTTTCTCCTAAGTTATAAATATCTATATATTATAACATACATTTACACCTAAGAAAAAGTCTTATGATTACGACCTTACCACCAGCTCATAATCCAATTATACCATTTCTTAACCAACGGCTTTTCCTTTCCGTATATACTCTTGTATTGCCCGGACTATTTACATCATACTAATTATCTCAGCAATGTAAATACCTTTTACATAAACGTAGGAAAATACGACATAAACGTTAGAATTTTAGAAAAACAGATATCAGGAGATATTAAGATATTCAAAAAAGGACTCCAACCTCATATCCTCAATCACCTTACACATAATGGCAACCCCCTTCTTGTCTTCTTTGAAAAACCGTACCCTCTCTGCCAGAACTTCATAATACATATCATCAGGATTGGTACACCAAAAATCATGCATTAATTTCCCAATCGGAGAATTTCATAATTATAATGAATTCCAATTGGACTAAAATAATACTCACTTGAAACTCTTTTCCCAGAGAAACCATCCATGATTTCTCCATTGTTTGCATAAAACATTGATACAGAAATAACATTCCACACCGAACCAGCATACATCCCTTGTCTCACAGACTACCAAAAACAGAATTACGATACATGGTCTTTCCGCTTGATCATAATTACCCGAATCACAATAATAATCATCAGGACCGACAGCACCACTACCCCAATAATCTGCTTCATACTCAACGATCCATCCTCTATACTGGCTTTCTCTGATTTTTTCGATTTACCGGATATATCCTGGGATGCCGTCAGCACAGATCCCTTATCCTCCTCTGCAGCTTCAGTAGTTTTTTCATTATCATAAGGCAGACCAGAAATGGTAAATGTAATGGATATATTATCACTGCCTGCTCCCTGCAACAAATCCCAACCATTGGCAGAATCCTCGCTCCTGCCCTTGCTGCCCAGTGTTTCAATGAGTTTGTCTCTCCAATGGTTAAAGAGCAAAATAACTGCTCCACCTTGCAAATAGTTGTCCTCATCCTCCATAATTGCTTCATCAAACGTTACAATTTCTGTTCCATTTACTTCTAATTTAATATCCGTATATTGAAGATCTTGACTATCTTCGACCGGAATATCCGTGGCAATATGAAGTTGGGATATTGTTGTTTCCCCGGCAAAATCCGCATTTTTCAGGGAAACCGTATATGTTCCATTTCCTTTTATTTCTACGTCTTCAAAGGTTCCTTCATAAAAATTTTTTTGACTGTCATACAATTTGCCATAATTATCCGTCCCAAAATACTCATTTTGGCTTCCTTCATAATATCCCCAGCGCTGAATCCAAATCTGTGTTGCCGTCTGTATTCCCATTGCGGCATGGTATACGGGCTGTTCCTCTCCTTCCGCCAATACCTTTTCCGGTGCTACGGCAACTGTCGCACAAAACAAAATAGCCAACATCATTACTATCATGATATATTTCCGTAACCTCATACTAATCCCTCCATTCATGAAAACATCGACATAACACAAGACACTAATCCACACATATTACACGAAATGACTTCCTAAGTTTCTTTCACTATACTGAACCTGAGAAAATTTGTCAAACTTAAATTTCTAACAAATTCCACGAGTAATAAATATATAAAATCATATGGATTCCTTTTTTATTTGGTTTCTTCTATCCTACTTTTAATTCACCACTTTTCAGCATGACAAAATCCAATAGTTACATGAACCATCCAGGTATTTTATCAGTATTTATTGTAATTTTTATTATCAAATTGTATGGTATAAAAAGATAAAATTTTAATTGCAATTTAAAATACATTTTTATATAATATAAAAGAGGTTAAATATGGGCAAAGAAAATTTGCTGCCGCAAAGCACTTTAAATCAAAGTTACAGTATCCCTAGAGCATTAGAAACAAATCAGAAAGAAATAATAACGACCGAAGAACAGATCCTGCGAAATTATCAGGATACGATATTCAGCTGCCTATATGCTGATCCAGAATGTGTACTTGATTTATATCTCACTTTACATCCTGAGGATAAAAGCTGCGGCATCACACAGGATCAAGTGAGACGAATTGCTTTAGAAAACATTTTTCTTGCCCAAAGATATAATGATGTTGCCTTTCAAATAGGAGACAAATTGATTGTTCTGGCGGAACATCAATCCACTATCAATGAAAATATGCCGCTCCGCATGTTATTTTATGTGGCAAATGAATATGAAAAAATCATTTCCTCTTTTAAGCAAAAATTATATCGGGAAAAGTTGGTAAAGATTCCCGCTCCAGAGTTTTATGTGATATACACGGGAAAAATACCATGGGTTCCTAAAGAGCTTAAACTTTCAGAGGCTTTTAATTTGGCAGGACTTGAAACTGCCCCATTAGAAGTTAGTGTCCGAGTTATCTGTGAAGAAGATATCCAAACTACCCAGAATACCTTGGGCAGTTATTATAATTTCATTGGTTTTGTAAAGGATACTGTCAAAAGTGGTAAAATCCGTATTGATGCAGTTGAGCGCTACATCAATCAATTTTCTGGATCACGTCTATTTAAGAAATTTTTGGAAAAATTAAGTGCAGAGGAGGTAGCTAACATGACAAACTTTGAATTTAATTTAGAAGAAGCCATGGCGGTTTGGCGAGAAGAAGCCATGGAAGAAGGAATGGAAAAAGGCTTAGAAAAGGGCATACGCAGCCTTATGGAAAACATGAAATTTAGCCTTGAACAGGCCATGGATGCTTTAAGCATCCCCGTCGAAGAACAACCCATATATGCTGCACGGATTTATAAGCAATAACGATCTAAAAGCCCATTGCATAAAACCAATAATAACTGGTTTATGCAATGGGCTTTTATAGGCTCCATTTAACACACCTTTTCTCCAACCACGCAAATTTGCTCTAAACAAGGAACCAAAGAATTCTTAATAGCTTCTGCAATCCTGGAAACATCTCCACTGGTAAATGCTTCATTATATGCTGTCAGCGCTTGATTAATCATCTGTCTCTCTAACTTTTCCTCCCCCTCATTTAACACATCCATTACCTGATTCAGTACTTCCACCGTCCAGTTGATCCCTTGAATAATCGTCCCCAAAAGCTCGGAAGGCAGTGTTTCTTTCCCGGTTTCAAAATCAACTGCCAAAATTTTTAATGCATCAATTAATTTCCTGTCATACTGACAAATTCCTGCAATAGCCTCAATTTTATCCTGTCTCGTTGGTTCCTGCATCTCTATTACCTCCATCCTCATATCTCCTCCCAAATCATACACCATTTCCCTAACATTGCTCTATCACTTATCAGGATGTAACTCCGCACCACTAATACAGTATAGAACAACAATAGATATCATCTTTCCTGGTTATTATCCGAAACAATTAAAACAAACCAGGTTATCCTACGTCCTTTACAGATTCATAACGAATACGAAGCTGCGGAGCCTTTTTCATGGTTGTATAATAATTCGTTGCCCAGTCTTCTCCTTGACTTGGGTCGTTCTCACCGCTTGCCGGCGGTGCAAAAATCTTTAACGTTAATTTTGTATCTGGTTCCACTGGAGTTTCAAAAAATGCCGGCATTAAATCAATCGTTTTGGTCTTCGGCGCCTTATAAAACCAACGCCCATTGATCTCCAGCATTAAATTGAGATCCTCCTCAAACGTAATCTCACAAAACTCCGGCGTTTGGTCAAACGTCAGTGGAATAGCAATTCCTTCCGCATCCTCAGCACCACCCCAACGTAATACGGCCGGTAAGGAAACATTCTCTCCCTCTTTTAATTCCGGCAGGAAAAATGGATCTTTCAAGATCTCCTTGTAATCCTTTAAGATTGGCTGCGGCATCCCCACGGTATTATTATTAGGGTCTTCTATCTCCAGACCCAGTCTTCCTCTATCCCGAAACTGGTACATAGAAAATCCATCAAACCATTCGGAATCCTCCTGTTTTAGTTTTTCAATAAACCGCTTGATAGATTCGCCCTGGCGCATCGGTCCGGTCACATCTCCATCGGTATTAAACTCAGAAATGACAAATGGCCTGCATATTCCATGGTTAATTTTGGTCATTCGTTTTGAAGTTTTATCCAGCCTGTCAAAGAAAGGGTTTACAGGTGTCATGGCAAAACTATCCTGGCTATCCTTTTCGCAGACATCAAACGGCCAACGATAATGCAATGCCAAATAACAGTCATTGGACCAGACATCTGCCATCTCAATTGCTTTACGGAATTCTTCTTCAAACTGTACTGGAGCATCCTCTTTCTCCAAATCAGTAACACATCCTCCACAAAATACAATCGAAATATGAGGCGCCTCCTCCTTTACAATCTTAGCAAACTTTACAAAAAAATCTGCCACTTCCTGATAAGAAAAGCGTTGGTTATGTGTAAACCAGTCCCCGGCACACTCGTGGTTAATGCGTAGACGCATACGTCCAAATGTCTTGAGCTCCTTTGCAATCTGACGCAGATACTCCTCTGGCAGAGAACAGTCAATAGTCAATGTCAAAGCCACATCCTGACCATGTCTGCGGATATCCCTCATCTGTTCAAAAGGCTGCCCTGACGTATCCCCGTCAATCCCACCTCGGTACGGAAAATAATCATCATATGGATAATCCCACTGAAAATTAATCTCCATATCTTTACACGCCACACTGATCCTCTCCGGCCATTCCTTATCCTTCGGGTAATATGTATACATAATCCCAATATTTCTATGCGGTCTCCCTAACGTTGTCAAAATATAATCCTGATTGACATATTCCGCCCTCTCACTGCCATCTCCTAAATCCAAACCACATCTGGCAGGATTTAAGGAAACCTTAACAAACTCTCCCATAATATCCTCCTCCATTTTCCAAATTTCTTTCACTATACTGAACCTGAGAAAGTTTGTCAAACCATTTTAATCACAGGAATAAAAAAAAACGGAAAGCCTCTTCTAGTTCTTATATGCTATGGTGTAATAATTATTGATTACAGCATACTGAAAAGAGGATACCAATGAACAGCCAACCCTTAACTGTTACCTTAAATCACATAAAAAAACAAGATAAATTTGGGGACTTTTCCGACTTTCTTATCTCCCGGATGGGGGTTCATCTGGATTTGGAAAACAATGATGAACTCACACAAAGACACAACGCATACAAAGAATTTCGAAGACGAACCAAGCGTGAAGCAATCGCATCCCTTCCAACGATGAAACGTTGGTTCGGCATCAACGGACGCTCTATGCCAGACAGAACACAAGTCTATCAAATGTGTTTTGCCATGGAATTATCTGTTGAAGAAACACAAGAGTATTTATTTTACGGTCTCCATGAACCTGCCTTTCAGGTCAATGATTATCAAGAAGTCCTCCTTGCCTATGGCATATATCAACATTGCAGCTTTTCCGAATGTCTGGATATGATTAATGAATTGGAAAATAAAATAGATGCTTCCTGGAATCCGGTACAGACGCAGGGAACTCAGATGCTACTACATGAATTTCAGCAAAACAGAAACTTGGAACGAAATCAATTTATTGAATGGATGTTAGAGCGAGCAGTGTTTTTTAAGGGTTACAGCAAAACCTCCCTAAACTATTTTACAAAATACAAGAAACTCATCCTTAATTATGTTAGACAAGACGCCAAAAAAGAATTGGAAATGCTTCTGGCTGAAACAGATTACACACTCTGGTGCAAGCTGCATCCTTTGCTTCCGCCCGAGCCACAAATCAGAATCCGAAAATACATTTCATACCGTTCCCGAAAAGGAAACCTATCTAACGATTTGCAAAAAAATATAAAAGAGCTGACTAACATTGCATTTTCTTCCCTGGAACCCAATACCCTGCTTTTAACAGAGATTTTCGGAACCAAGCACAAAAATAGATCTGAGTTTTCAATGATTACTACGATGACACAAAAACGGCTATCCGACCTGTTAAACATACCGATCCAGAAAGAAAGATATCTCATGACTGGACATGCATTACATTACCTAAAACACATGGACGCCAATCTTCCTTGTCCGGAATGGATACAGAACATGGCATTAGAATATCCTCGACAGCCACACACTTTGCAAACAGTGAAGGATGCCAAGACATGGCTTCAACGATACCAAAATGAAAACAAAAGACGTTGCCTGCAAATTGGCCGCAGCGATTTACTCCCCATGATATTGTATGTTGCTCAAAGAAGATATTTAGAGTCTATCGGGTACGATATGGAATGTTATGAACGATCCACCGCACTGGAACAATTCAAACAACTTGCCAACTCCACCCTGGCTGCCTGCAATATGGAAAATCTCAGCGAAAACTATGAGCTGGATGTCCTGTTATGCTTGTGCTATCAGGACGAAGATATTTATTCATATACAGAATTGCTGGAAGCCACACAACTATCACCACAAAATTAAAACGATTTACTAAATACTAACAGCAGCACCAACAGCAAAGATGCCGCAATAAAGATACCAGTTTTGTATGGTATCAGTACCCCTAGCTTTTTCTCATCCTGCCGAAAATACAATTCCCCATAGAGTTCCTCGACCGTCTGATAGCGTTCGGAAGGATGGACGGCCATCCCTTTCATAATTGCCCTTTTCTGAATATTTGACAGTTGAATATCCGACATCTTCTCCAGGGACTGCACCTCGTCCCCCAAGACCCGTTCAATCGCTTCGTCCGGTTTCGTCCCAGTCAAAGCAAAATAAGCGGTTGCACAGAGGGCATAAATATCAGACCATGTCCCTTGTTTTCCATGAGAACAATACTGTTCTTCCGGTGAATATCCCCGCTTAAAAACCACGGTCATGCTCTGAGTTTCGCTCATTTTCTCCTTTCTGGCAGCCCCAAAATCAATTAATACCATCTTGTTCTCTTTGGTAACCAAAATATTGTCCGGACTAATATCCCGGTGCAAAACACCGGTTTCATGTACTTTTGCTAACGAGGACAAAATGGGATTCAACATTTTCAGAAATAAATCTCCATCTATTTTTCCATTCTGCTCCACGTACTCTTTTAGGCTAACTCCATCTACATAAGACATTACAATATACGCGGTACGATTTGCATAAAAGAAGTCTCTGACAGAGACAATTCCGTCCAATTCCGAAAAATAAGATAAACTCTTGGCTTCATCCAAATACTTTTTCAAATTGTCCTGATAATTTCTATTTTCAACTTTCTCATAGAGATAAACATTAAGATCGCTTCCATCTGTCACATATCTACTTGCCAAACTAGCAGGAAAATATTCTTTCATCGCTACCGCCGTATCTAACAGGTTATCCCATGCAATATAGGTAATTCCAAAACTGCCTTCCCCCAATACTTTTCCCAGGACATAACGTTCAGCAAGCTCTGTTCCTGGTTTCAGACATCTTGGAATTGGTTGATACCCCTCCTGTCGAAAATGACAATAAGAACAAGTTCCATTTTCCTCAAGCAGTCTCATGCATGCGATACATCGATTCCATCCCCTGATTTTCATTGGTACCTACCTGTAACCCATCATCTTTACTAACTACTCCTACTGTACCTTTACAAATTCCAAACCAATAGATCCTCATGCGGATTTGTCTTTGCAACTCCCAGCTTTGTAATATGTGCCTCTAACGGTGCAAATCTTTCCTGCATTACTGCAAATGCAATCTGCATCTGCTCTCTCGTTAATGTCTTTGCCATCGTAATATGAGGAAACCATTTCAACGGCTGATAAAACCGGCTAACATTGACTTCTGGAATATCTCGGACCACATCATAGATTTTTTGTGACAATCCCAATAAATAGTCGTTTAACACCGGAGATAAATAAATCACATAAGGAAAAAACATTCCTACGGAAACGATCGAAATTTCTCCACCAGCCAATCCATCCCGCAATGTCTCCAGACAGGGAAATAGCAATTCCCCCTGCCTGGCTTCCACTGACGAAATGGTTATATGAGGCAGCACCTGATTATCCGTCATAAAGGTATTTCCTGTCTTCTCTGCAATCTGCCGGATATATCGGTTGATTGTCTGATTCGTTCGCTCGTCGAAATATGCTGAAATTAGATACATAAATTATTTTATCCTTACCCTCTTTCCTTTGCTCCATATACCATAAAGTTTTTCCGTTTCTTTTGCTCTTTCATTCACTATAGCCGTTACATCTCTGGCAGCTGCAAACGAACAACTGGTTCCATTTTGACTAGATCTTCCAGATAATTATAGTATAAAAATCCTCTTTTGACAATTATATCCTTTGATTTTGTATCGTATTACATAACACACACTTCAACAGTCTCTCATTAAATCTTAATTTTTTTGACTGTACTCCACTTGCCATACACTTTCTTGCCCGATGCTTTTTTATAAGCACGGACACGGACATAATAAGTCTTTCCTCTCTGTAATCCTCTAAAATTACATAAACTGACACTGCTTTTTTTGTTCTTTTTCTTTTTGGTGAATTTTCGATTTTGGGCACACTGAACCTGATAACCCGAATTGTTTGATTTTCCATTCCAATTTGCCCATAGCTTCTTTCTCTCCCAGGTCAATTCCAAACCAGTTACTTTACCCGGCTTTTTTACTTTCTTCTTTTTAGATTTTGAAGAACCGCTTGCATTGGTATCCTTTGCCTGTGTCTGCTTCCCACCCTGATCATCAATATATCCTTTATTTGCATTATCTCCCGACCCATTTGGCTGTTGAACAGCACCGCTGCCTTGTCCCTCATTAGCCCCTGAATCATAAAACTCAACTTTTGTAATCACATCATCATTTCCAAACAATGCAAAATAACCTGTATCCAGATACCCGGCTGGCAACGTCATTTCTACGCCACTCGGGAAACTTAATTCCGTCTCCCAATTCCAGGAGGAGGCTG
>CANRZB010000026.1 GCA_947644195.1 uncultured Clostridium sp. | reverse complement strand
TGCGTCAGCGAGATATATATTATCACGCTCGCAATGACTTGTCAACACTTTTTTTCATAAATTGTCAAAATAAAAATAACTTTGACAAAACGGAGAAGGAGGGATTTGAACCCTCGCGCCGCGCAAACGACCTACACCCTTAGCAGGGGCGCCTCTTCAGCCACTTGAGTACTTCTCCACATGACGATTTGCTGTAACCGTCAGCAAGAACCATTATAGCAAGTCTTTATCGTCATGTCAACAATTTCGCAGGAAAATTCTTAGAAATTTTTCCTAAAAATCTTCCTGCGAAATGAATATAAATATGAAACTTCTTATACTATTTTACTGTCAGCTGAATTGCTTTCGCTGATTTACTGCCTACTTTTACGTTTACTTTTGTTTTTCCTTTTTTCAATCCCTTGATCGTGATTGTAATTTTACCTTTTGCTGCTTTGATACTAGCAACTTTGGCAATTTTTTTCTTGGAAAACTTAACTTTGATACTATCTGTTACTGCTTTTTTCTTATTCTCAGCCTTTGTAACTTTGATAACAATCTTCGTTGTCTTTCCTTTTTTCTTAATTGTAGCTTTCGTTTTAGCCGCTTTGACTGCTTTTGCCTTGTTTCTGACAGTAACTTTAATCACTGCGCTTGCGCTGCCACGAGTAACAGTTACATTGTAGGAAGCGCCCTTGACTGCTTTCTTATCTACATTGATCAACAAGGTATTGCCAGAAATACTTGCTTTTACCTTATTATTAGAAGATTTTACAGAAAGGTTTGCTGTACCAGTTGTCGTTAAGGCAATTTTTGCTGATTTACCAGCAGCTATAATAACAGAGCTCTTTGCCACACTGACCGTATCTTTCGGCTGTGCCGTTGGATTTGATACTGGCGGTTTTGCCGTTGGATTTGTTGGCTGTCCCCCTGGATTCGGTGAAGAAGAAGGCTTCTCACTTGGATCCGTTGAAGGAGTAGGAGACTCTGATGGGTTCTCTCCCGGCGTTGGTGTGTAAGAAGTACAAGGCTCTGATGGAATTCCCTCTGGAAGAATATTCGTTGGGTTCGGCAAGGTTGCCGCTTCCATATCACCTACACCTACCGTATAAAGTACCAATAATCCGTTTTCGGTAATTCCTGCAATTGTTGTAGTACCAGCACCCATTGCAGTTACCTTAATACTGATTTTACCATCTTTATCTGCCAATACTGCATTGCTATTTACATCAATAATGGAAGAATCAGCAGAGAAGAATGTCATCTCTGAATCAGTTCCCTTTGGAGATAAATTCAGAACAATTTCTTTGGATTCTCCTACCTGAGGTATCACAATTTTCTGTTCTGTAACACTAGTAATCTCTGTTGCTGGATTTTCTTTATCCATACCAGCCACAAATTCTAAATCTTTAATGGTAAAGGTCAAAGTAATCTTTGTAGGATTCTCAATATCCTTGAAACTTGCTGTATGAGAGGAAGAATCAATATTCAATCCTGCCTCTGCTGCACATTTGTCCCATGCATTAACCGGAGTATTGGAATTCAGTTCTCCACCTTTCTTCAGGAAATCCTTAAAACCATCCTCATCGACAATGATACCATCCTGTTTTGCCTCATTCTGCATGTCCAAAGGAATTTCTGTATCATTGACAACTAACTTGTCATAACGGATTTTTGCAGCAACTACTTTTCTGTCTTCGCTATTTGTATCTTTCAGATAAATTGCTGTCACATCTGCAATTTTTGTAATTCCTGCTGTTTTCCCTTCTTCTGATAACTCTGTTTCTAAGTCATAGCTTACGGTATACTGCTTATTTTCTGACAAAGTAACCGGTTTGCTTGTTTCTTCATGGCCAGTGCCATACAGAATATTCATAGTAACATCTACCTGGTCTCCGCCTTCACTGGCAGGAATAACAACTTTTACAATAGTTGAAACGCCACTGGCAGTAGAGACTGTAATGTAGGTAAGCCCTGTTTTTAATGCTGTAATTTTTCCTGTTTTAGATACAGATGCAATCTCAGGGTTAGAAGATTTATAGGTAATCTCATCCTGGCTATCTGCAGGAGTCAATGTTGCCTTAATCTGTGCAGTATCTTTTACTTTTAATTCAACTAATGACTTTTTCACTGTAACAGCCGTAGAGGTTTCCTCTCCACTAGAAGCTACAACGACCTGAACATCTTTTTTCACAGATCCACTCTGGGTATAAGCATGAATGGTAGTGATACCCATTTTCTTTGCACGGATTTTTCCTTGAGAAACCGTAGCAATAGAATCGTCATCTGTACTCCAAAGTACAATGTCTTTGGCAGAATCTGTTGTTGCTTTAATTTCTTCCCATTCTCCTGCTTTCATGGAAACAGAAGTTTTATCCAATGTCATAGTAGTTGCTTTAGCAATCTCAGGATTGGTAGAAAGATCATTATTTTCAACAGTTTCATGACCATAGCTCTTGTAGATAGCAGCCATAATATCTAATACATTTTCTTCTGTATAGCTGTCATAAGTACCACGGATCAAAGCCTGCACGGTATCCTCAAAATATGGTTTTAGCGCTGGGCGATTCCAATCTGTGAACAGGCCTGTTTCTATTTCTTCTCTGTTATAATCGCCGGCACCCTGATCCCAGACAACATTGACTGCATTGTAATATTTTGCAATCGCTGTACATACTTCATAATTTAATGCTCTTTCTACATTGTTGTATCCGGTTTCAGAACCCGGCTGTGCCTGAATTCTTACACCATACTCTCCAACATAAAGCGGCATATTCGGATCCAGTTTTGCAACATTATTTACACTACTGTGCAAAGAACTCTCCCATGTCTTTAAAGAATCATAAGACCAACGAGTCGCAGTGTTATCCTTGTAAATATGAACGGCAAACATTAAACGTGTCGTATCAATACCATCTGCTACTAACGTATCATCTGGCTTTGTTGTACCAGTACTAAAGGTAGCAAAACGGCCTGTAATTCCGAGCCAACGTTTTGCATTATTAGAACCGGTAGCACGAACCGTATTAACAAATAACTGATTCAGACAATTTAATACTTTGGTATCTTCATTTGGCGCTGTACCATGTGCGTCAGTTACCTCATTCATGCTCTCAAAGATTAAGTGCTCATCATAATCTTTAAAACGGTTGGCAATGGTATTCCAAACACCTTCAAATTTTTGATAGACACTTTCAATATCATAAGCATAAGTATCTAACCAGCAGATTGCATTGTCTCCACGATTATCGTGGTTTGCTGCTCCATCATGATGGATATTAATGATACAATACATATCCTGGTCAATACAGTAATCTACAACTTCCTGTACACGGCTAATCCATTCTTCCTTAATTTTGTAATCTTTTTCAATATAACCATTCCATGTTACCGGAATTCGAACAGTATTATAGCCAGCATCATGAAGTGCTTTGATATATTCTTTTGTAGTTCTAAATGCCTGCCAGTTTGTCTCTGTTGCATTATTCAAACCACCATCGAAGGTATTACCTAAGTTTGTACCAGCACCCATTTCTTTCACTACTTCATCTTTCGATAAAACACGGAAAGCCTTTGGTTTTCCAGGATCTGTCGTAGGAATTTTTGCCAATTTGGTACGTACAATCTCCAAATCATCTCTGGCATCCTTATATTCCAGATCCGTCTTTGTCGTGTCATTAAGAATAGCAGTGGCTGCTGCAATAGCAGGCTGTAACTTACTGAAAGTATCTGATGTATAATCATCTGCTTTCAGATTGCTGCAATAATCAATAGAACTCTTTAATCCCATACGATTTTTACTGGTAGCAGCAGTGATTTTCTGTTTTAATATAGTCTGTTTTTGGCTTAATGTCTCATCATCTGCAGTATCTAATACACTTTCTGCATCAGTAATTGCAGCCTGCAGAGCCTGCCAAGAAACATCATCAATACAGTCTTCCTGTTTAATTCCCTTTGCAGTAATTAAATCTGCTTCTAACTTTTCTTTTGCACTCAACGGAGCAACGTCTGTTTCATCTGGTACATCAGATTCATATTTGTATTTATTATCATCAAAACCAGTGGTACATTTACCCTCTGCATCCACAGAAAAGCTCTGCCCATCACCGAATTTAACACCAATGATTCTGGCTTCTGTGTCTCTTGTACGAATCTGTAACCGAACAAATACGTGGTCTGTATCCGGATTTGCAACACTACCACCACCGGCAAATCTTCCTGTATCAATGTTTGGTATCTTATTATAGATACCTGTTCCTGCAGCTCCTACACCCGTACCTTCTTTGCCGGTACCATATCCATTATGGATAACAAATTTTGAAGAAGAAGCACCGTCTACACCTGCATGCTTAATACCGATTAATGCTTTATTAGATCCATAGCTGACGAACTTCATAATTGGTTCTTCTGTACTACTTGGTGCCTCTGTGCTGCCTGGTGCCTCTGTGCTCTTTGGTACTTCCTCCCATTTATAAGATCCTCCCGTAAAGCGGACATAGGAACGATCATGTGCTTTGGTTATCTGAATAATTGGTAAAATTGTAACCTTTTTATTTTGCAATGCTGCCACATCAATACCAGCTTCTTTCATATCTGCACCGGTAATCAATTGTTCCGTCCATTCTGCTTCAGGCAAAGTAGCATCTGCATCCGTTTCATATTTTTCTACTTCAGGACTTGGTGCTGCACTTGCCTCCTTCCCTCCTGGAAGCGTTACTGAAGTTACCACCATTGCAAATGATAACATCAGTGCACTTAGTTTTTTGAGTCTAATCCTCATGTTTGTTTTCCCCTTTCTCGTGTTTGCTGTACTTTAATAATTAATTCTTCTTTTTTGTATTACCTCCTCCCTTTTTTTCATAGTTTTTATTTAAATAATTAAATAAAATTCTAAAAAAGTCCTATTTCAATGGAATCATCAAAATAGGACTTTTTATTATATACGATGATAAGAAAAGCTTTGCTACATATGTATATAAAATTATATTATACTTTGACATAATTCCATTTATCAAAAAATGATATCAATATCATTTTTTCACATTAAAAAAATTACATCGATATAAAACAATTTAATCAATAATATTTCATGAAATCTTCAAAAAAATTTCACATAAATTGGTCTTATTATAATACAATTTTAGCGAACATACAAGTTATTTCTTTGCGAATCAATTACCACAATAACTGGTAATTTTTCTACCTCTAATTTTCGGATTGCCTCAGTTCCCAAATCTTCATAAGCAATGATTTCTGCTTTTTTAATACATTTGGATAAAAGTGCGCCAGCGCCGCCGATTGCTGCAAAATAAACTGCCTGATTCTTTTCCATGGCATCAATGACTTCCGGTGAACGTTTTCCTTTTCCAATCATTCCCTTTAACCCTTTCTCCAATAGGAGGGGAGTATATTTATCCATCCGGCTGCTTGTGGTAGGACCGGCAGAACCAATGACCTGACCCTCTCTGGCAGGGGAAGGTCCAAGATAATATAGAGTATTATTTTTTAAATCAATGGGTAATTCTTCTCCCCTCTGTAATGCTTCATATAATCTTTTATGAGCTGCATCTCTGGCAGTATAAATTGTCCCAGTAAGATAAACAAAATCTCCGGCATGTAATTCTGAGACAGTTTCTTCTGTAATTGGAGTTGTAATGTATTTTTCCATAACTACCTATCCCTTTCTTTGATATCCTTTATGATGCCACTGAAACCGACACGTCCGTGTACTTTCAAAGCAAAAATGAACTATATTATCCGATGTTTGTGGCGGTTTACATGACAGCACATGTTTACTGCTACTGGCAGTCCGGCAATATGGGTAGGATATACTTCTATATTTACACCCAGCGCTGTGGTGGAACCACCCAAACCACCCGGTCCAATATCTAATTCATTTATCTTGGTAAATAATTCTTTTTCCAAATCCGCCACATAGGGAATCTCACTGCGTTGATCCAAATTTCTAGTCAGAGCTTTTTTTGCTAATAAAGCACATTTTTCAAAAGTTCCACCAATTCCCACTCCTACCACCACAGGAGGGCAGGCATTTGGACCAGCCAGTTTTACAGTTTCTAAGACAGCATCTTTCACTCCCTCTATGCCATCTGCCGGTTTGAGCATATAGATCCGACTCATATTTTCACTGCCAAACCCTTTCGGCGCAACTGTAATCTCAATCTGATCTCCAGGAACGATCTCATAATGAATAACACCAGGAGTATTATCTTTCGTATTTTCACGGATCAAAGGATCCCCCACGACTGATTTTCTGAGATAACCTTCCTGATATCCCTGACGAATTCCTTCATTTACAGCATCTTCCAAATTCATTCCTTCCAAATGAACATCCTGTCCAATTTTTAAGAAAACCACGGCCATACCAGTATCCTGACAAATCGGGATCTGATCTTGACTGGCAATGTCCAGATTTTCCTTTAATTGTGATAAAATCTGTTTTCCCAGTTCATTTGGTTCTGTCTCCATGGAAGCTAACATTCTGCACTTCACATCCTCGGATAATTCATAGTTTGCTTCAATACACATTTCTTTGATATTTTCTATCAAAAGATCTGTTGTTATAGTCCTCATCTTATTCCTCCTATTCTATGAAATAGTGACATTTACTTCCTGTTAATTATTAATGGCAATAATTAGATCAGATATTCCGCAAAATTGCAGAATATCTGATCTAATTAATGTTTATTAAATTTTATTATTTTTATAAAGATTCTGTTTCAATCTGCGGCGTTGGTTCTTTTTCCGTGGAAGTAGTTTCCACTCCCGCCAATTCTGCCTCCATCGTATTTCTTACTTTTGTGATACTGGCTACCACCACTTCCTTTTTCGGATCCAGATCAATTAACTTAACCCCGGAAGTAATTCTTCCCAAGACGGAAACTTCATCTACCATAATCTGAATAATAATTCCCTCTGTGGTAATAATCATAACTTCACTATTAGGGTTTACTATTTTAGCAGCAACCACATTACCAGTCTTCTCAGCAACTCGATAACATTTTATTCCCTTACCACCTCTGCGCTGGGAAGTAAATTCATCAATGTCGGTACATTTACCCATTCCATATTCGGAAACAAGCATCAGATATTTTCCCTGGGTATTCAACTGCATTGCCACAACTTCATCATCATAAGTCATATTCATACCGATGACACCCATGGTCGTTCTACCGGTTGCACGCACATCATTTTCATGGAATCGAATACATTGTCCATGTTTCGTTACCATAATGATGTCTTTCTCTCCATTTGTAATTTTTACTTCAATTAATTCATCATCATCTTTCAAAATAATTGCCTGCAAGCCGGATTTACGGATATTAATATAATCAATAATTGGCGTTTTCTTAACAATTCCTTTTTTGGTTGCCATAAATAAATATTTTTCTTCCTCATATTCTTTAAAAGGAATCACTGCTGTAATTTTTTCTCCCGGCATGAGCTGCAACAGATTTACAATTGCAGTTCCTCTGGCTGTCCGGCTGGATTCTGGAATCTCGTATGCTTTCATGCGATACACTCTTCCGGTATTTGTAAAGAACATAATATAATGATGCGTGGACGTCATAATCATATCATCAATATAATCATCCTCGATCGTCTGCATGCCCCGGATTCCTTTTCCACCGCGGTGCTGGCTTTTAAAATTATCTACGGTCATACGTTTGATATAACCTAGTTTGGTCATAGTAATGATCGTATTTTCATTCGGGATTATGTCTTCCATAGAAATATCAAATACATCATATCCGATGGATGTTCTTCTCTCATCCCCAAATTTATCCCGAATTAAGAGAATTTCCGTTTTAATAACACCCAGCAATAATTTGCGGTCTGCCAGAATTGCTTTATACTCTTGTATTTTCTTCTGTAATTCTGCATATTCGTTTTCAATTTTTTCCCGCTCCAAACCGGTCAGTGCACGCAGGCGCATATCAACAATTGCCTGTGCCTGCACTTCTGTCAGATCAAAACGTTCCATCAAAGAAGTTTTCGCTTCCGCTGTATTTTTCGATGCACGGATTATTTTAATCACTTCATCAATATGATCCAATGCAATTAACAGACCTTGTAAAATATGCGCCCGTTCTTCCGCTTTATTCAGATCATATTTTGTACGGCGAGTCACAACTTCTTCCTGATGCTTTAAATAATGCCGTAACATCTGCATGATATTCATAACGACTGGTTCATTATTTACCAGCGCCAGCATAATTACGCCAAAAGTATCTTGTAACTGTGTATGTTTATATAACTGATTTAATACAATATTAGGGTTGGCATCCCGGCGTAATTCAATACAAATCCTCATTCCTTCTCGGTTTGTCTCATCCCGGAGATCCACAATACCATCCACTTTTTTATCACGGTGCAGCTCTGATATTTTCTCAATCAAGCGAGCTTTATTGACAAGATAAGGCAATTCTGTAACTACAATACGGTTCTTGCCATTTTCCATTGGCTCTATCTCAGTTACGGCACGCACCCGAATTTTCCCTCGTCCGGTACGGTATGCTTCCTCAATCCCTCTTGTTCCCATAATCTGAGCCCCGGTAGGAAAGTCTGGCCCTTTGATAATTCCCATAATATCTTCTATTGTCGTCTCTTGTTCTTCCTGAATATCATCAATCAAACGAACCACTGCGTTAATTACTTCTGACAAATTGTGCGGCGGAATATTCGTAGCCATCCCCACAGCAATTCCAGAAGTTCCATTTACTAAAAGATTTGGATAACGAGCCGGCAATACGGTTGGTTCCTTCTCTGTCTCGTCAAAGTTAGGAATGAAATCTACGGTATCTTTATTGATATCTGCCAACATCTCTACAGAAATCTTACTCAGTCTGGCTTCCGTATAACGCATGGCTGCAGCTCCATCCCCATCGACAGAACCAAAATTTCCATGTCCATCCACTAACGGATATCTGGTATTCCATTCCTGTGCCATATTTACTAATGCCCCATAGATCGAACTATCTCCATGAGGATGATATTTACCCATGGTATCGCCGACAATACGGGCACATTTACGATGTGGTTTATCGGGTCCGTTATTTAATTCACTCATGGCGTGCAAAATTCTTCTCTGCACCGGTTTCAAACCATCCCGCACATCTGGAAGCGCTCTGGCAGCAATGACAGACATCGCATAATCTATGTAGGATGTCTCCATTTTATCTTTCAGATTTACTTCCTGAATTTTATCAAAAATATTTTCGTCCATCGATTCCTCCATTCCACAAAATATATTAAATATCTAAATTCTTGACATATTTTGCATTTGCCTCAATAAATTCACGTCTTGGCTCTACCTTGTCGCCCATCAGGGTATTAAAGGTTACGTCAATCTCTGCTTCTGAATTTTCACCAATATTGACACGGAGTAAAACTCTTTTTTCAGGATCCATAGTGGTATCCCACAGCTGTTCCGCATCCATCTCACCCAAACCTTTATACCGTTGTATCTTATTATTTCCATCACGCCCGATCTCTGTCAGAATTTGATTTAATTCCTCATCATCATAGGCATAATGAGATACTTTATTTTTTTCTATTTTGTACAATGGCGGCTGTGCCAGATAGACATGCCCCTGACGAATTAATTCCGGCATAAAACGATATAGGAATGTCAGCATCAAAGTAGCAATATGTGCTCCATCTACGTCCGCATCTGTCATAATGACAATTTTATCATAGCGGAGTTTGCTGATATCAAAATCATCTCCAATACCAGTACCAAATGCCGTAATCATCGCTTTAATTTCGTTGTTAATCAGAATTTTATCCAACCTTGCCTTCTCTACGTTTAAGATTTTGCCACGCAGAGGTAAAATCGCCTGTGTTGCACGATTTCTGGCTGTTTTAGCGCTGCCACCTGCAGAGTCTCCCTCTACAATGTAAATTTCACAATTTTTAGGATCTTTATCACTGCAGTCCGCTAATTTTCCTGGTAATGTCGTACTATCCAAGGCTGTTTTCCGTCTGGTCAGATCGCGCGCTTTTCTGGCAGCATCCCTGGCACGCTGAGCCAAAATTGCCTTGTCACAAATCACTTTAGCTACGGCCGGATTTTGCTCTAAGAAGTAGGTCAACTGTTCTGAGACAACGGACTCTACTGCACCTCTGGCTTCACTGTTTCCCAATTTTTGTTTTGTCTGTCCTTCAAACTGTGGTTCAGAAATCTTAATACTGATAATGGCAGATAATCCTTCGCGGATATCCTCACCAGATAAGTTTTCTTCATTATCTTTCAAAAGTTTATTCGTTCTGGCATAATCATTGAACGTCTTTGTCAATGCATTTCGGAAACCGGTTAAATGAGTTCCTCCCTCTGGAGTCGTAATGTTATTGACAAAACTATAAGTACCCTCTGTATAGGAGTCATTATGTTGCATTGCCACTTCGACATAAATATCACTTCTCTGTCCTTCACAGTAAATGACATCAGGATAAATCGCATCTTTATTTTTGTTTAAATAACTGACATATTCTTTAATACCGCCCTCATAGTGGAAAGAGCGAATTTTAGCTTCTTCCAGGCGATGGTCAATTAAAGAAATTTTTAATCCCTTTGTCAAAAATGCCATCTCCCGCAACCGTTGGCGCAATGTATCAAAATCAAAAACTGTTTCTTCAAAAATACTTTTATCCGGCAGGAACGTTACTTCCGTTCCAGTATGATCTGTCGCACCCACTTCTTTTAACGGATACATAACCTGTCCCCGTTCGTACCGCTGTCGGTACATTTTGTGGTTTTGATGGATGGTTACTTCCAACCAGTCTGACAAGGCGTTAACAACAGAAGCACCAACACCATGTAATCCACCCGATACTTTGTATCCACCACCACCAAATTTTCCACCAGCGTGAAGAACTGTAAACACTACTTCTACCGCAGGTAATCCTGCTTTATGGTTGATTCCAATGGGAATACCTCTACCATTATCAATCACTGTAATAGAATTATCTTTGTTAATAATAACTTCTATTTCCGTACAAAATCCTGCTAATGCTTCATCGACAGAGTTATCTACAATCTCATAAACCAGATGATGCAGACCACGAATAGAAGTACTTCCAATGTACATTCCCGGTCTTTTTCTGACTGCTTCCAAACCTTCTAAAATCTGGATCTGATCGGCTCCATATTCTCCATTTACTTCTGTTCCCATAATAACCTCATTTCTACGTTACCTGTTTGTCTATTTTTTGTGTATTTGTGCCGTAACGCAGACACAAAACGATAACTGTTATTTCTATTTTTCAACTGTAACCGAACCAGCATTGACACGAAAAACTTTATCTAGTGTCAATCGACTATCTATAAATTCCTCCAATCCGGTACATGTAATAATTGTCTGTATATCATGGATACTGTCTAATAAATAATTTTGTCTGCTGCGGTCTAATTCTGACAATACATCGTCTAATAATAATACTGGGGAATCCCCTGTCATTTGTTTAACGATTTCAATTTCAGCCAGTTTTAGTGCAAGCGCACATGTGCGCTGTTGACCCTGCGATCCATATTTCCGTAAGTCCATTTCTTGATTACTAAAACATAAATCATCCCGATGCGGTCCTACATTTGTAGAACAAAATTTTTTATCTTTTTCTAAGGAAGAGGATAACTGTTTTTCAAAATCCGATTCCTCTACATCAGGATCATAAATGACACTTATTTTTTCTTTGTTCCCAGTTAAACGACTGGATATTTGTAGAATTAATTGATTCATTTTTTCTACAAAGGATCTTCTTCTGGAAATAATCTGACTTCCATATTCGATCAGCTTCTCATCCCATACAGATAAGGTATCTGTAAGAGAAGGTTGATGAATCATGTGTTTTAGCAGATGATTTCTTTGCTGCAACACTTTATTATATTCTGCCAAATGATGCAGATAAATCTGATCTAATTGACAAAGTTCCATATTGATAAATCTTCTTCTCTCAGACGGACCATTTTTAATAATTCTCATATCCTCTGGAGAAAAAAAAATAACATGAAGATATCCCATCAATTCACTGGACCGTCTGATTGGTATTCCATCAATGGCGATCCCTTTTCCTTTATTCTTTCTCAAATGCATGTCTATGCGATGTGACATTTGTTTTTTATTTAATATCATTCGGATATGTGCTTCTTCCTGCCCAATCCGAATCATTTCCCGATCTTTACTTCCCTTGTGGGAACTAGTTGTTCCACAGACGAAAACAGACTCTAAAATATTTGTCTTTCCCTGTGCATTATCACCATACAAGATATTTGTATGCGGATGAAATTCTAACTTTTCTTGCTGATAGTTTCGAAAATCTCCTACTTCTACTGACTCAATATACATTATGATTCACCTATTACGGTTACTTCTTGATTCTGATAGCAAAATACATCTTGGGGATAAAGTTTTCTTCCCCTCCTGGTATCTACCTCTCCATTGACGGTTACTTCCCCCTCCTGAATCACTATTTTTGCTTCTATCCCAGAAGATACCAAACCCGCCAATTTCATTGCCTGTCCTAATTTTATATATTCATCACTGATCTGTATTGCCTCCATTGCAATCCTCCATGTTTTTATAATTTCATACTTATAATAAATATATTTTACATATTCATGTGTTCTCTTGTTCCTTTGTACTCCTCACAAACACATTCGCATGTCACTACGTTCCTTGCTCATGATGTGCGTTGCTCAAATGGCAATGACCAATGATACTTGATTCTTACCACTTCCGCAACTTTAGTTATACATTGAAATTAACCGGAAGGATAAGATAAATATAGCTTTCCTCCTGATCTCGAATAAAACATGGCGCTTTCGGATTTATCATATACATCGTGATTTCTTCTTCATCAATGACACGTAACGCATCCATCAAAAACCGTGGATTAAAACCGATCAAAATATCTTTTCCCTCTTTTTCAGCATCAATATCTTCATCCATGGAACCGATAGATGAATTCATGGCAAATCCCATGCGATCATCTTTTACATCAATAATGACTGGTTTTTTATCAGATTCCTTCAAGAGCAATGTTGTTCGATCAATACACTCCAACATCTGTTTTTTATTGACACGAATTTTAGTTTCATAGTCACTGGATAACATTTTATCAATCTTATAATATTCTCCCTCAATCAAACGGGAAAGTACTAAAGTGTCCTCAAATACAAATAATACATGTTTATCTGTAAAGTATATTTCTACTTCATCTTCCATACCACCATTAATAATTTTACTGATCTCAATTAATGTTTTACCTGGAATGATAACACTGACATCTTCATAACTCTCCTTGAGTGGAACTTTACGAATAGATATTCTATGTCCATCTAAAGAAACTACTTTTAATTCTGAGCCATGAATTTCAAATAACTCTCCTGTCATAACTTTGGAATTCTCATTGTCAGAGACAGAGAAGACAGTTTGACGAATAACGTCCTTCAAAGTAAATTGCGAAATTTTAATATTTTTTTCTTTAACGATATTAGGCAGGAAAGGGAATTCATCCGTTGGTCTAGCGGCAATATTGAACTTTGCTTTGCCACAAGTAATGTTCATATGATAAGTTTCATCTACTGAGATATGAACCTGATCGTTAGGAAGTTTACGGACAATTTCAAAAAATACTTTTGCACCGATGGCAACAGATCCTTCCTGTTTGATTTCTCCTTGAATCAATGTCTCTATTCCAATTTGCAAATCATTGGCAATCAGACGGATATGATCTTCTTTGACTTCAATCACAACACATTCCAGGATTTCCATTGTGGTTTTACTAGGAATGGCTTTCATGACAATATTGATTCCATCAATCAGGTTTGATTTATCACATATGATGTTCATGTGAATAACTCCTTTCGAATGTTCAGCGAAAAATAAATAAATAATATTTAAATACTTTTCAGTAGTAGTAGTAGTAGAGGTTGTGAATTTGAGGAAAAGTGGGTTCAGCCCTCGAAAATCCTTAACATGAACTGTTTGATAAGTCCCTGAATAATTTTCTAATTGCTGTGTAAAAGCTCATAGTTATTCACAATCTCATTTTTTTATTACATTAGTCATCAAATGGATTGTCCACAAATATTGTGAATATGTGGAAACGTAATCCACATATTCAGAAGCGTTATTGAGGATCAATCTTCTTATTTAATACATCAATAGTTTTGATTGTTTCGTTGTCACCATCCTCAATTTTGGTATTGATAATTTCTTCTCCATGTAAAATAGTGGAGTGATGACGGTTTCCGATTTTACTGCCTATCTCTTCGTAGGTACTATTTGTCAATTTACGGCACAGGTACATACAGATATGTCTGGGATAGACAATCGTGGAGTTGCGTTTTGAGGATAGCAGGTCTTTGACTGTAATATTGAAATGATCTGCTACGGTCTCTAAAATATAATCTACAGTAATCTGGCGTTTAATATTAGGATTAATAATATCAATTAACGCCATTTTAGCCATATCAAGGGTAATATCCGTTTCACAAAAATCAGAATAGGATAATACCTTATTGATTGCTCCCTGCAATTCCCGAATGTTGGATATAATGTTTGTTGCAATGTAATCCAGGATGGAATCATCAATTTCTATATTTTCTTCCTCTACTTTCTTACGGAGAATTGCCATACGCGTTTCGTAGGTAGGAGCTTTCACATCAACAGTCAGACCCATTTCAAACCGGGACCGAAGTCTTTCCTCTAACGTTGTCATCGTGGATGGATGTTTGTCGGAGGAAATGATGACCTGTTTCTGGGATTCATATAGATGGTTAAAGGTATGGAAAAATTCTAACTGGGTAGATTCCTTACCTATTATAAATTGAATATCATCAATTAATAATACATCTACATTTCTATATTTATTGCGAAACTCCTGTTTTGACATGGTGTTTTCACTGCGGCCTTCCCGGACAGCATCGACAATCTCATTCATAAAAGTTTCGCTGGTTACATACATTACCTTTTTGGAATCATCATGTTCTTCAATATAATTAGCAATGGCATGCATTAAATGCGTTTTTCCCAGTCCTGGTCCTCCATAAATATACAGAGGATTGTAGGTATCTCCGGGTTCTTCAGCTACCTTGAGAGCAGCAGCATGTGCATAGTCATTATTATCTCCAACAATAAAGGTATCAAACGTGTATTTGGAGTTAATGGAAGGATTCGTATGTTTTCGCGGCATTTTTGGTTTATTCCCGGATCCGCGGCTATCCAGCTCAGATAGAGACAGATAAGTAATATCATATTGGATTCCGGTTAATTCTTCAATTGTGACAGAAAGAAATACTCCATATTTCTGTTCAATGAAGGATTGGCTGTTACCAATCTTTACATCATCAATCAATATGGTAAGATTCTTGTCCTCAACAGAATAAACACTTAGAATTTTAATAAAGGTACGGAAGGTAACATCAGAAATGTTAAATTCCTCCTTCATATGATTCAATATTTCATCCCACCTTTGATAGAGTTCGTTTTCCAATGGTATTACCTCACATTTCCTATTTGCTCAGACAATCCTGATCCCTTGATTTTCTGTCAGAGCAACAAATACATTTTACGGCGTTGATAGACCTTATCCCCCCCATATAGGCTTTTTTTGACATAGAGCCTATTCAATAATCATATACGTCTATTTTATATCAAATATGAGGAAATTACAAGCGAAATATGGCATATCCTTTTCGGATGTGTTTTAAGATAAGTAGATAAATAGAATATAAATAATGATAGAAATTCACAATCATTGTTATTATTATTTTTTTAAGAGTAATGAAATACAAAACAAAGTGTGGACAAAATTTTGTGGATAACTGTGCATAAATATTAAACTGGAGTTATCCTCATAAAAATGCAAGTTATCCACAAAAATTGTGGATTAAATGTAATTTTTTGAGAAATTCAATAAATATAAGGGATTTTAGCCATAAAAGTTGATAATATGGATAACTTTGTGGATAACTGTGTATAAAGAGAATAAATGAACCTGAGTTATGCACATTTTGTTTACAATATGTTTATAACTACCATAGGAACAAGTATTCTATCTACTTTTGTAGAATTATAGAATTCATGGATTTAAAATGTTTAAGTACTATGACTGTATGATTTGTGAATTTTTGAATTCTCTTGTTGTAGAAATGTTATATGCGGTGGGTAGGATGTTTGAGTTTCTTCCTATTATAATAACACAATATTTAAATGATTTTATGAACAACTCTAAGAAAAAGATATCAACATGTTAATAAGAATGTGGATAAAGGTTAATGAGTTAGTGAATGATAGATATGAAATTTAAAAATCTGAAAATTATCAATAAATACTTGACGAATACAGCTTTTACTACTATAATAACTCCTGTGCGCTTTATGCGTTGCATAGAAATAACCGTGATTTAGTATGTTAAAGGAGGTGTAATGAGATATGAAAATGACATTTCAACCTAAAAAGAGATCCAGAAGCAGAGTACATGGATTTAGAAAGAGAATGCAGACAGCGAATGGCCGTAAAGTTTTAGCAAGCAGAAGAGCAAAGGGAAGACATAAGTTATCCGCATAGGTCGCATTTATGTGGCCTTTTCTTCTATGTAGACGTTTACTTATGAATTCGTTGAGAATGGTTAGCTTACGTAGAGGGATGAGTTCGTGTTTGAATCAATTAAAAAGAATAGTAATTTTGTTAATGTATATCACCGTGGAAAATCCTATGCCAATAAATATTTAGTTATGTACATTCTAAAGAATGATTTAGATCAGAACAGATATGGCATTACTGTGAGTAAAAAAGTTGGAAATAGTGTAATCAGGCATAGGGTTACCAGGTTGATTCGTGAAAGTATTCGATTGAATGAGGAAAAGTTCGACAGAGGATTTGACATTGTTATAGTTGCGAGGACAACAGCTAAAAACAGAAATTATGATGATATAAAGAGCGCATTATTACATTTAGGTAAGTTACATCATATTATAAAGAGTGATTATAAATGAAACAGATTATGTTGTTTTGTATAAAATTATATCAGAAATACTTATCTCCTTTAAAAGGAAGGCCTACCTGTATTTATACACCGACATGCTCTCAGTATGCCGTGATAGCAATTGAACGATATGGCTTTTTGAAAGGGAGTTTTTTAGCTGTAAAGCGAATTATACGTTGTCATCCATTTGCCAAAGGCGGGTATGATCCGGTACCTTGACAGAATAGTTTGGCTTAGGAGGAATTAACGGAATGATGAGTGCAATATTGACAACCTATCAGGGATCTATTTTGGGACCCATTGCCAGAGTGCTTGGACAGATATTAGAATGGCTGTATATATTACTGTCCCGGATTGGTATTGAAAATGTAGGAATCTGTATGATCCTATTTACTTTTTTGGTAAATATGCTTATGATTCCATTAAGCATAAAACAGCAGAAATTTGCCAAGATGTCTAGTATCATGAATCCTGAAATTATGGCAATTCAGGAAAAATATAAAAAGAAAAAAGACCAGGAATCACAACAGAGAATGAGCATGGAGACACAGGCAGTATATCAGAAATACGGCGTTAGTCCAGCTGGTGGTTGTCTTCCCATGTTGATTACTATGCCAATTCTGTTTGCTTTATACAGAGTAATCTATAATATACCAGCCTATGTTACTCCGATTTATAATATGTATCTGGATGTTGCAGAAAAAATTAAAGATCAGGGAGTAACCGTAGAACAGCTAAGTAAAATGACAAACAATCATACGTATGTTATTTCTACAGCTGTAAACGCAAAAAGTAAAGATATCAATTATTATATTGATGTATTAGGGCAGTTTGGAAGCGATGCCTGGAAAGAGTTGGCAAATCAGTGTCCTTCTATTGCAGATTACATTAACGATTTGGGTGAACATGCTATGAATATCAATTCCTTCTTGGGATTGAATATTGCAGACCTTCCAACCATTCCGTTTATTGGTGGAGCAGCATTAACCTTAAGTGTATTAATTCCGGTATTATCTGTGATTACACAGATTATCTCAACGAAGTTAAGTATGGCTTCCCAGCCAATGGATCCCAATAATCCAACGGCTGCATCCATGAAAACAATGAATACGGTTATGCCATTTGTGACTGGAGGTATGTGTTTCATGTTTCCAATTGGTGTAGGCATTTATTGGGTGGCAGGTAATGTCTTCCGAATTTTTCAGACATTGTTAATCAATATGTACTTTAAGAAATTAGATATTGATGATATGATAGCGGCTAATATTGAAAAATCAAAGGCTCGTTATGAAAAGCTTGGTATTGATCCGAACACAGTATTTTCGGATGTTTCAAAGCAAAGGACAAGCAATATTGAAACAAAAAAGAAGAATTCTGCTCCGACGAAAAAGGAAACAACTTCACAAAAAATGAACAAACGTGCATCAAATGTGAATTATAAAGGGAATGTTAATAAAAAATATAAAGAAGGCAGCATTGCAGCCTATGCAAATATGATGGCCAGAGACCAGGATTCTGATCAAAAGAAAAAATAATCAGATGTGGGAAAATTAAAAATGTATTGTAGAAGAGAGGGAACGAATATGGCAGAATGGAAGGAATTTACGGCAAAAACAGTAAATGAAGCTTTAACTAGCGCAGTTGTTCAGTTGGAAACAACCAGTGATAAATTAGAATATGAAGTGATTGAAAAGGAATCTACTGGTTTATTAGGATTATTCAGTAAACCAGCAAAGATTCGTGCCAGGGTAAAAGAGACTCTTCCCAATATTGCTGCGGATTTTTTGAATCAAGTTTTTCAAGCAATGGATATTACTGCAGAACTGGATATTGATTTGGATGAAGAAGAAAATGTTATGAGCATTGATATGAGTGGTAATGAAATGGGTATCCTGATTGGTAAGCGAGGTATAACATTAGATTCTTTACAATATTTGGTAAGCCTGGTTGTCAACCGGAATACTGAAAATTATGTAAAAATTAAATTGGATACTGAAAATTATCGTGAAAGAAGAAGAGAGACTTTAGAAAATCTAGCTCATAATTTGGCTCATAAAGTAAAGAGGACACATCGTTCTGTTTCTTTAGAACCGATGAATCCATATGAAAGAAGAGTGATTCATTCTGCATTGCAGAAAGATAAATATGTGGAGACCCATAGTGAGGGAGAAGAACCATACCGCAAAGTTGTGATTACATTAAAGCCAGGGGTCGATACCGGATATGAAAGAAGAGATCGGTATTCTTATGGAAATGGCCGTTCCTATGGCAGAGGAAATAGAGGATATCGCAGAAAAAATGATTATTATAAAAAAGAGTACCATGATTCTGATACTTCTACGGATGAGGTTAGTGATTCTGTATCTGAAGAAGAGTAATCAAGCGTTTAAATTATTTAAATAGTTGGAAATCAATAGAAAGGGGCTGATGATAAGGTCCCTTTTTATACTTTCATAGAAAAGATTAGCGTTTCGATGATGTAACTGTATCATGTAGTGATTTTTTGGAATTTGTTATTTATGAAAGGCAGGTAAACTATGGCAGATCAGGATACAATTGTTGGAATTGCCAGTGGAATGGGTGGTAGTATTGGAATTATCCGTGTTAGCGGGGATCAGGCATTTCGAATTGTAAGTGCAATGTTTCGTAAAAAAAATAGTGAAAGTTGTGAGGAAACATTTTTAGAACAACAGCCAACACATACAATACAATATGGATATCTGCTAAATGAAGATGCCACTATATTGGATGAAGTGATTCTGTTGTTAATGAAAGCTCCTTCAACTTATACGAAAGAAGATGTAGTAGAGATTGACTGTCATGGTGGTGATTATATTGTTCAGAAGATTCTGAAAAGGATAGTACATGCCGGAGCCAGACTGGCAGATCCAGGAGAATTTACGAAACGGGCCTTTTTGAATGGAAGAATAGATTTGTCCCAGGCAGAAGCAGTTATGAAATTGATTTCTTCCAAAAATGATTTTGCATTAAATAGTGCGGTAAATCAATTAGAGGGAAGCGTTTCTAAATATATGGAAGAAATTCGTCAGAAGATCTTGTACGATATGAGTTATATTGAAAGTGCATTGGATGATCCAGAACATTATGATTTAGAGGGATTTTCTGAACAATTAAGAGAGCGGACACAGGAAGAATGGGACAGTCTTCAAAAATTGTTATCTAAATTTGATGATGGACGAATGAGGTCGGAAGGGATTAATACTATTATTGTTGGAAAACCGAATGTCGGAAAATCTTCTTTAATGAATTTATTATTAGATGAAGAGAGAGCAATAGTCACAGAAGTTGCCGGAACGACCAGAGATGTATTAGAGGAAACATTGCGATTAGGAGATTTAATATTAAATTTAGTAGATACGGCAGGGATTCATGAGACGGATGATTTAGTGGAAAATATTGGTGTACAAAAAGCAGTACACTATATGGATCAGGCTGATTTTGTCTTGTTTTTAGTGGATTCCAGTGTGCCATTATCCGAGGAAGATGAGCAGATTATTACATTGATTCAAAATAAAAAAGGTGTTATTCTATTAAATAAGGCGGATTTATCAGAAGCGGTAACGCAGGAAGAAATTCAGCAAAAATTACCTTGGTATTGTATCTCTTTTTCTAATAAGACGAAAGAGGGATTTGAGGAATTAGAAGAATATTTGAAAAATTCTTTTCTTCAGGGAAATATCTCATATAATGATCAAGTTTTTTTGACGAGTATCCGACACCGGGATGTTGTGGAACAGGCGTGTGAAAGTTTGAACCATGTATTGTCAGCTATTGATGCAGGTATGACAGAGGACTTTTTTACCATTGATATGATGGATGCATATCAGAAATTAGGATTTATCAATGGGGAAACCGCATCCGAGGATTTGGTAAATAAAATTTTTCAGGAATTTTGTATGGGAAAATAATGATAAGATTTGTTTTTGTGGGGTAACTTAACTTTTCATGCAAGAGATGATAACGTAATATTTTGGTTTGATTATTTTTATGTGGAGGTTCGGGTCATGACTTATACATATGAGGATTATGACGTGGTAGTAATTGGAGCAGGACACGCTGGATGTGAAGCTGCTTTGGCTTCTGCCAGAATGGGGATGCGTACTCTGGTTTTTACTGTCAGTGTAGACAGTATTGCAATGATGCCATGTAATCCTAATATTGGAGGAAGTTCTAAGGGACATTTGGTTCGTGAGATTGATGCCCTGGGTGGGGAAATGGGAAAAAATATTGATAAGACTTTTATTCAATCCAAGATGTTAAATATGTCAAAGGGTCCTGCGGTACATTCTTTGCGTGCGCAGGCAGATAAAAAAGAATATAGCCAGGCAATGAGAAAAGTTTTGGAAAATACAGAAAATTTGATAATTAAACAAGGTGAAGTTGCAGAGGTATTGGTGGAGGATCATCAGGTCACTGGGGTACGCACAACTTCTGATGCAATTTATCCTTGTAAAGCAGTTATTTTATGTAGCGGAACGTATTTACAGGCACGTTGTATCTACGGGGATGTCAGTCAGAATACCGGACCGAATGGATTATCTGCGGCGAATCATTTGACGAAATCTTTGGTTGATTTAGGAATCGAGGTTCGGAGGTTCAAGACAGGAACACCAGCTCGAGTGGACAAGCGTACCATTGATTTCTCCAAGATGCAAGAACAAAAAGGAGATGATCCGATTGTTCCTTTTTCTTTTACAAACCGTGCAGAAGATTTGCAAAAAGAACAAGTGTCTTGTTGGTTGACTTATACAAATGAAAATACACATAAAATAATTATGGATAATATAGATCGTTCCCCTTTATATTCCGGTTCTATCCATGGAACAGGGCCAAGATATTGCCCTTCTATTGAAGACAAAGTAGTTAGATTTTCAGATAAAAACAGACATCAGGTATTTTTGGAACCAGAAGGGAACTATACGAATGAGATGTACATTGGAGGTATGTCAAGTTCCCTACCAGAAGATGTACAGTATCAGATGTATCATACGGTGCCTGGATTAGAACATGCTACTATTGTTAGAAATGCATATGCAATTGAATATGATTGTATTAATCCCTTGCAGTTAAAAGCATCTTTGGAATTTAAAAATATTGCTGGCTTTTTTAGTGCGGGTCAGGCAAATGGAAGTTCTGGATATGAGGAAGCAGGTGCACAAGGTATTATTGCTGGAATTAATGCTGTGAAAAAGATAAGAGGAGAAGACCCTGTTATCTTGGATCGTTCACAAGCATATATTGGTGTTTTGATTGATGACTTGATTACAAAAGGGACAAATGAACCATATCGTATGATGACTTCCCGGGCAGAATATCGTTTGCTTCTTCGACAGGATAATGCAGATCTTCGATTGACTAAAATTGGTTATGAGATTGGATTAATTTCTGAGGAGCGATATCAACAATTAGTGAAGAAGGAAATGCAGATTGAAGATGAGATTCATCGGCTGCGTAATACGAGTGTAGGAACACAAGAGGAAGTACAAAAATTATTAGAGGCACATCATAGTACCTTATTACAATCGGGTATTACTTTGGCAGAATTATTAAAACGGCCAGAATTATCTTATGAGATTATAGCTCCAATTGATGTTGATCGTCCAGTACTTCCTGAGGATGTAAAAGAGCAGGTAAATATTAATTTAAAATATGAGGGGTATATTCAAAGGCAGGAAAGACAGGTAGTACAATTTCAGAAATTAGAAAACAAATTAATACCGGAAGGGATTGATTATAATGATGTATATAGTTTGCGTCTGGAAGCAGTTCAAAAATTAAATGAACTCCGGCCTGCATCTGTTGGACAGGCTTCCCGGATATCGGGTGTATCTCCTGCAGATATTTCCGTGTTATTAATTTATTTAGAGCATTATGGAAAGGAAAAGGGATGATTTTATATTTCAATGCTATTTTATGCTCAGGTGAAATATTGATGGAGATGGGACAGAAAATGAAATTACTATGGAAGAAGTTTTAATTGGCAAGGAACTCTGTTTGAAAAGAATTGAATTGTTTCAAATATTTTATGGGAGATTATGTTTGAAAAGAAGCGAATTGTTTTAAATATTTTATGGGAGATTATGTTTGAAAAATCATACGGAAGTGCTTGCTGTTTTTTTAAACATAAACGTAATTTATGTTGGCTATTTGTTTCTGAGCGAAAACAAATAGCTTTGATGGCAGATGAAAAACTGTATTTGCAGTTTTCTCGTCATTGTGATAACAATGATGAGATTGCCATATTTCGCAATAATTTGCTCAGAAATGAGGATTTTTATGAAGAAATACTTATCTGATTGTGCATCAAAAATTGAGGTAGAAATTACAGATTATCAATTGGAGCAATTTGAATTATTTTATCAATTACTGATGGAAAAAAATAAAGTAATGAATTTGACGGCTATTACGGAGATGGAACAGGTTGTTAAGAAACATTTTATTGACAGCATTGCGGTATTAAAATATCTTCGATTGGATGGCAAATCTGTTATTGATGTTGGAACGGGAGCTGGATTTCCGGGAATTCCTTTAGCTATTATGTGTCCTGAAACAACATTTCTCTTATTAGATTCTTTGCATAAGCGGATTAAATTTATTGAAGAAGTTGTTTCTTCCTGTCATTTATCCAATGTTTCATTGATTCATAGTCGAGCAGAAGATGGGGGTAGGGAGAGAACATTAAGAGAAAATTATGATATTTGTGTTTCCAGAGCAGTTGCCAATATGTCAGTATTGTTAGAATATTGTTCTCCATTTGTAAAACCGGGTGGACAATTTATTTCTTATAAGTCAGGAGATATTTTGGAGGAAGTAGATTTATCAAAAAGAGCGCAGACGGAATTATCATGTAATTTGAATCAAATAATTCGTTTTGATCTCTTAGAAGATATGAATCGTAGTTTTGTCATATTTGATAAGGTTAAATGTCTTTCAAAAAAATATCCTAGACAGCCTGGAAAAGTAAAAAAAGATCCATTATGATTTAAATTGCTTGTTATTTGTGTTACAATATTGGATAAGGTCTAAAAGGAAAATGATGTTTCACGTGAAATATTAATGAAAAATATTTGATAAAAATGAGAGATGGTGGAATTATAATTATTGAAGAATTTTCAGATAATGCTAATGTACTGATTAATATTTAGTCAAACCTCTTTGTCTGAATTTCTATCGCACAGCATTGTTTTCGATCAACGATGCCATTGCATCACTTTTCTCAAATGCCTTGTCGATGAATAATTATTTTTTTGAGTTTTGCCAGATATTAACAAGTCAGTACACTAGTACAACAAATATGAAATAACAGATACTATTGTTTGTCCTATTGTTCATCTATTATGTAAGAAAATCTGACTATAACACCTGATACACTGTCGATTTACTTTCTTGTATCTGCTACAAACTTTCTGCATGGAAGTATCAGATACTTAATACTCACCGTAGTAGATTACTTATTAGGAATTGATAATGACTAAGATTTTTCCTATATATAACATTATCAGATGTTTTTATCTGAATAGGAGTAAATGTAAGGGTTAATGTTTCACGTGAAACATGGATTTTTCTTTGAAGACACAGATTTTTATCTTATTTTATATAATGAGGATTATGATTCATTTACTTGCCTATTTGTACTGTTTTGGATAAAGGCTAAAACCTTGAACTTTGGCTTTGATTTTGAAGTAATAGAAATTTTAATTTGTTCTTTATGTTTCACGTGAAACATGAAATACTGTCCTAAGAACTAACAAAAATCTCTATCATATAGACAGAATTAAATGTTTAATTTGATTAATTCTTTTTTGACATGATGACTATTTGCTAACTTTGCAATGTTATATGACTTAATATTAGTAGAGATATTTATGAGATTTTTTATTGTTTATGTTTTACGTGAAACATAACTGTATAAAGAGGGGACACGATAGAGTAAAACCGAGATGATAATAGGGATCTAATATAGAATGGATTTAATGGAATTAATTGAAAAATGATTATAATAATTTAGACAGATGATGATAGTAAGTTTATAATTTCATGTTTGACATGAATATTAAATAAAAAGGAACAAGATGATAAAGATGGGATGTTTCACGTGAAACAAAAGGAAATGATCTCAGAATTAGAAAGGAAAAAAATGGGAAGAGTAATAGCAATTTCAAATCAAAAGGGTGGAGTGGGTAAAACCACAACGGCTATTAACTTATCTGCGTGTCTAGCAGAAAAAGGTAAACGGGTATTAGTCATTGATATGGATCCACAGGGAAATACTACTAGTGGTCTGGGAATCGAAAAAAGTAAAGTAGAACATACAAGTTATGAATTGCTGATGGATGAAACGACGATTTGGGAAGCAATGACACCTTCTATTGTACAAGGATTAACTGTAATTGCATCTGATCGAAGTTTAGCTGGTGCAGAAATAGAATTAATTGGAAAAGATGGTCGAGAGTACATTTTAAAGAAAGAGGTAGATAAAGTAAGAGATAATTATGATTTTGTAATTATTGATTGTCCTCCTTCTCTGAACACCTTGACAGTTAATGCAATGACAACTGCGGATACCGTATTAGTTCCGATTCAATGTGAATATTATGCGTTGGAAGGTTTGAGTGAATTAATCTATACAATTGATCTTGTGAAAGATCGGTTAAACAATAGTCTACAAATTGAGGGTGTTGTATTTACAATGTATGATGCTCGCACCTGTTTATCTCTACAGGTTGTAGAAAATGTGAAAGAGAATTTACATCAAAATATTTATAAAACAATTATTCCAAGAAATGTCCGGTTGGCAGAAGCGCCAAGTCATGGATTACCTATTAATTTATATGAACCAAAATCTGCAGGTGCAGATGGGTATCGTAGTTTAGCAGATGAAGTGATTAATCGAGAATTATAATGATTGGAGGAAAAAATGGCTAGAGGATTAGGAAAAGGAATTGATGCATTGATTCCAGAAGTAGAAAAATCAACAGGAAAAGATACGAAGGTCAAAACAAAAGAAGTTGTCAAAGAAATAGTCAAAGAAGTAGTAAAAGAAACAGATCAAATTGACATCAATAAAATAGAGCCGAATTCAAATCAGCCAAGGAAAAATTTTGATGAAGACGCTTTGAATGATCTGGCAGATTCTATTAAACAACATGGTTTGATTCAGCCATTGGTATTGAAAAAAGGAAAAAAAGGATTTTATCAGATCATAGCAGGAGAGCGTCGTTGGAGGGCATCTCGTTTGGCTGGATTAAAAACAGTCCCTGCCATAGTGAAAGAATATAGTGATCAGGAAGTGATGGAGATTGCTCTCATTGAAAATATTCAAAGAGAGGACTTAAATCCTATTGAAGAAGCAGAAGCATATCAGCAATTAATTGAAGAATATCAGTTAAAACAGGATGAAGTTGCGGAAAAAGTTTCAAAAAGTAGAGCAGCAGTGACTAATTCTTTGAGATTATTGAAACTAGATGAAAGAGTCAGAGCAATGGTTATAGATGAAAAGATAAAAGGAGGACATGCCAGGGCATTATTGGCGATCGAAGATAAAGAGTTACAGTATAAAACAGCCACAACAGTTTTTGATCAGAGAATGAGTGTAAGAGAGACAGAAAAATTAGTGAAGAAAGTATTGGCTGCTCCTAAGGAAATAAAAGCAGAAAAGGATAGTCAAAATGATCAGATTTCTGTAATTTATCAAGAGTATGAAGAAAAGTTGAAAAATACTTTTGGAACAAAGGTGAATATAAATCAGAAGAAAAATGGAAAGGGAAAAATAGAAATTGAATATTTTTCAACAGATGAATTTGACCGAATCATGGATATGATGACAAAGATTTCATGAGAGTAAGATACTGGATCATAAATACATAAAACACATAAAGAGGAAGGTAGATAAAATGCAATATTTTGATCAATTTGGAATTGATATAGGATATGTAGTCATTGGCATGGCAGGAATTATTCTATTATTATTTATTATGACCATTGTTTTGATGATACGAGATCATAGTCTAAGAAAAAGATACAAACAATTTATGAGTGGAGAAGATGGAAAAAGTATGGAAACGGCGATTTTAGAAAAGTTCCGTTCCATAGATCAATTGGAGATTGATGTTAAAAATATTTATGAAGAGTTGGATGCGATTAACTCACAATTGGTAACTGCTTATCAGAAAATTGGTATTGTAAAGTACGATGCCTTTAAGGAGATTGGCGGAAAATTAAGTTTTGTGTTAGTGTTATTAACAGCAGAAGATAATGGCTTTATTTTAAATTCTATGCATAGCACAAAAGACGGTTGCTATACTTATACCAAGGAAGTAATAAATGGAGAAGTTTATGTGATTTTGTCTGAGGAGGAGCAGCAAGCATTAGAGGAAGCTAAGAGAAATATGGGATTACAGAAAATAGTGGAATAAATAGAGTTAATAAGAATTTCAATACGAAGAATGAAATAGAAATAACAAATGCAAGGCAACGAAGGAGATAAGTTTGCCTTGCATTTGTTTCAAAAAGAGAAAAGATTTTTGATAAATTTGGTGTGTTTAATTAAATCCATAGACACGGTTATAAAAATGATATCCCCAGATAATTATTTTTTGTCCAAATTTTTTCTTAAATTGTAGTGGATAGCCTAATTTACGGTGTGTAATAATTCGGTAAACAGATTTGTTTCTGTTTTTGAGATAAGCCCAGAGCTCATCACGTTTTTCTAAATTTTCTGGCAATCCACTGTTTACCAAGAGTGCAGAGCTGACGATCATTAACATAGCCAGATATTTAATCATATAATCCCTTAGTTTTCTATTTCGTATATTTGATAGATTGTGGGAGTCTATTACTAATTTGGTTACTTTAATTTGTTGGTCAATTCGGTTTGTCATAATAGTTTCATTGACAGATTGGTCTTCTCTTCCAATATAATACCGATAGAAATCCAAATCCAGATAATACATCTTTTTAATCAGTGGTAGTGGAGTATAGGCATAAAGGTTGTCCACATAAAAAGTATGCTCTGGTAAATGTAAATGACAATCTCTCAATATTTTTGTCCTATATATGATGGAATGCATTAATAAATTTTGGCTCATCTTAAAATGTTTGGCATCATTCCAGGTAAAAAACCGACCAGATGGTATTGCAGATGTATATTTTATAACCTTTCGTTTGTGGATGCTTGGCTTTTCATACACATAATTGGAAATCAACATATCCAAGGATACGGAATCCATTACAACTTCCTGAAGAAATTTGACAATTTTTTGCAGGCTGGTGGCATCTAGCCAATCATCGCTATCTAAAACCTTAAAATATAATCCGGTCGCATTAGCAATTCCAGTATTGACAGCAGAACCATGTCCTCCATTCTCTTTATGGATCACCCGAACAATACTTGGATATTTTTCTTCATATTCTTTTGCAATTTTTAGTGTATCATCTTTGGAACCATCATCTACAATAATCAGTTCTATTTCTTCTCCCCCAACCAATGCAGATTCAATCGCATGGGACATATATTCCTGTGAATTGTAGCAAGGAATTGTAATTGTTAATAATTTCATAACAGTCTCCATTCTGTAATATAAATTTATTATAATAACATGATAAGCAAACCTGGTAAAATACTTCTATTGACGAAACAGGTTCCTAATAAATAGAATGAAGATAGAGATCTTTGACATTCCAATTATTTTTTGTTACGCTAATCTTATCACAGTACTATTATTGCCTGAATGTATTATAACTATAACATGAAAGTATTGAAGAATAAAGAATAAAATAGTGAAAAAAATCTTACAAATAAAATTACAAAAGTTATAGGAAAGGGGAAAACGAAATGGATAATAAAGATCTTGTTCGAGAAGCAATCAAAGTACGTGAAAAAGCATATGCACCCTATTCAAATTTTAAGGTAGGTGCCTGTTTAGAAGCGGAGAATGGGACTGTTTATTGTGGATGTAATGTGGAAAATGCAGGTTATACCGCGACAAATTGTGCAGAGCGTACCGCCTTTTTCCAGGCAGTTAGTGATGGAAATAAGAAATTTCGCAGAATAGCCATAGTGGGTGGAAAAACAAAGGCGGATGAAATTTGCCCGCCTTGTGGAGTATGCAGGCAGGTGATGATGGAGTTTTGTGATCCAGATACATTTGAAATTATTTTGGGAAAAGAGGATGGCTCCTATCAAGTGTATTATTTAAAGGAACTTTTACCATTAGGATTTGGGCCTAGTGTCTTATCTCGTTGATATTTGATAAAACAACGCAGGTATATTTGTTCATCTGCAAGGCGAATTTTCGACAGCGTAGCGGTGGCTACGGTTAGAAAATTCAACGTAGCAGATGTGCAAATTGACAAGTTGGTTTGCCTAATTATCAACGAGACAAGACACTCGTGTCTTGATCAGCTGATATTTGATAAATGGAATTATCTATTTAGTTTATTCTATGGATGGTGGATTTTGTTATTGTTATAGAGAACGGAGGATAATGATGAATCTATATGATATCATTGATAAGAAGAAAAAAGGTATGGAATTAACGAGAGAAGAAATTGAGAAATTTGTTAATGGATATGTGGAGGGCAGCATAGCAGATTATTCGGTCTCTGCCCTGTTAATGGCAATTTATTTTCAGGGAATGACCGATCGTGAATTGCTAGCCCTTACTGAAGTTATGGCGAACTCTGGAGATCAGGTAGATTTGTCGGCAATCCAGGGAATCAAAGTGGATAAACATAGTACAGGAGGAGTGGGAGATAAAGTAACGCTGGCGGTAGCACCCATTGTTGCAGCATGTGGTGGAAAAGTGGCTAAAATGAGTGGTCGTGGATTGGGCTTCACGGGTGGAACGGTTGATAAGTTAGAGGCGATTCCCGGATTACAGACGACAATACCTGAAAAGAAGTTTTTTGAATTAGTGAATCAGATTGGATTGGCTGTCATGGGACAGTCGGCGAGTATAGCTCCGGCTGATAAGAAAATTTATGCATTGCGGGATGTTACAGCAACCGTTGATAGTATTCCATTAATTGCTTCCTCCATTATGAGTAAAAAATTGGCGGCAGGAAGTGATAAAATTGTACTGGATGTGACGGTGGGAAGCGGTGCGTTTATGAAAGATGTGGAACAGGCAACGCTTTTAGCAGAGAAGATGATTGCTATTGGTGAGGGAGCTGGACGGGAAACCGTTGCAATTTTAACCAATATGGATATTCCTTTAGGCAATACCGTTGGAAATAGTATTGAAGTCGTTGAGGCGATTGAAACGTTACAGGGAAAGGGATCAGATGATTTTGTAGAAATTTGTCGTGCTATTGCAGCAATTATGTTGGAGTTGGCAGAGATTGGCAGCAGGGAACAATGTATTCAAATGGTGGATCAGGTCATACAGAATGGAAGTGCATTTCAAAAATTAGTAGAAATGGTGCGTGCACAGGGTGGTGATACAGAATATATCTATTATCCTGAAAAATTTGGAAAAGCCGCTGTACAAAGGGATCTGATTGCATGGGAGGATGGATATATCAATCAAATGAACACAGAGGAATGTGGGAAAGTTTCTGTATTATTAGGTGCTGGCCGAGAAACGAAAGAGGACCAGATTGACATGACAGCCGGAATCCGTTTCTACCACAAAACTGGGGATAAGATATCAAAAGGAGATCTCTTAGCAACTGTATATACTTCAGAATTTGAAAAAGCGGAAGCAGCTCTGGAAAAATTAAAAGAAAGCTACCAAATTTCTTCTTGTAAACCGGAACAGCCGAAAGCAATTTTAGGTTATGTGACAAAAAATGGTGTTGTGGAATAGGCGATTTGTGTTGTAGAAATAGATGTTCCATTCTGCAGACGATCACAGATGAAAGAAGACGGCGTGTTGAGAATGGAGGAAAGACCTGGTGTTGTAAAGAGAAGGCTGGTAAATTCTCCATTTGGTTGGTAATAGGCGTAAACAGTATTTGGATAGGTCGTGGAAGAATTATAATAAGCAGGGTCAAAGGAAATTTGAATAGGAGCAAGAGGAGAAAATTGTAACAGTTCCGATGTAATTTGCTGTGTTATGGAGATCTCTGGGTCCATCAAATTGTTTTTGATATGAATTTGATGTTCTGGAACCGAAGTAATGATTGTTTGCCCAGATGATACGGTTAGAGTGGCGCCTGCTGAAATATGATATTTTTGATGGGCAGGCACGAGACGATAGGTTGCATCTGATAAGGTGACGGGAATATCAAGGTAAGCTTTCTGCTTTGAATATATATCGGTAAAGGAAGATGTTGCATAGGTCCCTATAGGTATCCATGTGGTGTCCGATTTTTGGTACAGAATAAAGGAAACAGGTTCTACTTGTTTGGAATTATAATCTGCTAAAACAAGAGCGTGCAAGGTACGGTAGGTGGAAAGCTGAAAATGAGTGGCAGATAGTTTTTGATTTACAATTTGTACTGGCTGAATGGCAACAGCAGAACAAACGCTATCGGTAGAGGAATTTGCGGTAACAGCGGCGAAATAATTACCGTTATGCAGACAGATCTCTTGATCCTGTAGTGCTAAAATTAATTGTTTGGAATAATCCTGTTCTTGATTTTCGGATAAGGGAGATAGGTTGGTCTGAAATAACATATGGCCATTTTCATCAAAAAGTGTATAGTGATAATTGCTGGGTAGTATGTCCAAATCATTTGCTAAAATGGATAGTTTTTCGGCAGATGTGGAAGGGAGCTTCCGTAAATGGACTTGCACCAGCAGGTGATTAGAGAGCAGAGGGGCAAAAGAAAATGAAAAGGAAGTCATTTCATAATCTCTTGGCATACGGGAACCATCTGTTTTTGGAAAGACAAGGAGTACATAGTTTACCTGACGATTGAGAGAATAAGAGGGATCACAAATCACAGAATCAGATATTGGTATCTTTTTTTCACAGTATTCTGGCAAGGATTGATCATAATAATGCTTGATTTTAGTGTAACCCTTGCCGGAAATAGAATTTTCATTCGCAAATTGAATGGTTCCCTTAGAATCGACAAATCCTTTTAAAAATAATTGTCCTGGTTTTTGGTTTGCATTAAGAAGGCCTCCGTCAGAGGTAATGTTACTTTCTGTCGTTAGCACTACGGCTGTATCAGTAATCGGTCGATTTTGTTCGTCTAAGATTTGGCAGGTAACAGCCAGATCTTTTGTGGAAGAGGGATGCAAAATAATATTTTGGCATATATTCTGATTGATTGGATGTAGAGAGGGAAGGGAATAACGATTATAACCTTCTAATTCTGCTGTTAGCATTACATTCTTTTTTGAGATATTTTGAAATTGATAGTATCCATTTTGGTCTGTCATGGTTTCTGCGACAAGGATATTCCCATTCTCCGAATATAATTTGACAGAAACTTGAGGCAGGGATTTTTGTTGAGAATCGAGCACGAATCCGTTCACACAATGGAAACTTAATCGTTCTTGATATCTGGTGCGTAAGGGCTTTTGGAAAAAGTCGCTGGTAATGAGGTATTCACCGTCAAATGTCCCGTTTCCAGGACACATCTTGCGGGTAGAATCCTCATTTAGCAGGTATGTCACAGATTTTCCATCGTCAGAAAGTGAGTGAAAATATGCAGTTAAGCCAAGGTCTTTCTTTGTTGGGGTATCGGTAGTATGTTGCATCAGAGACAGGCTTGTGCCCTGAACTTCAGATTGGAGTAATATGCGGTTGCTATAAAGGATAATAGAATGATTCCAGGGATGAATAGATTCTGCCACAGTAAATGTAGCATTGGTTACTATTCTAGATGGATCAGAGGTAGATTCTTTTTTTGAGACTTTTTTCGGTAGATCGGACGTGGTATTTTTCTTAGTAATTTTACTTTTTTTGATGATCCGAATTCTGGTTTTCAGTCGTTTTGTTTTTTTTCGCTTCTGAAATATCTTTGCTGTAATTACTACATTTCCTGATTTCTTTGCCCGAAATAATCCTGTTTTTGGATGAATGGTAGCCCGTGAGGTATGGCTGGAAGAAAACTGTACCTTTGCTTTTTTGGGGCAGTGTTTGATTCGGTATCGAAAAGATTGTCCGATTTCAATGGAAGAACGTTCTTTTTTCCATGTAAGCCTGGCAGTTTTTGCATGACTGGTCACGGGAAGAAGACAAATAATACAGAATAATGTAATGGCAGTAATTATTAAACCATTCAGAGATCGAGATAAATATTTGATATGGAATGTCATAGTGTATCAGAGTCCTTTCGTTAAAATATGATGTTGCAATCCGGTAGGGATTGTTGAAGTGCTTCGATAGAATTTTTGGATAGGGAAGTGTCAGTTAAAATTAAAGTTTCCAGAGAAGCAAGATGGAATAGAGGGTCGATATTTTCTAGTTTCTGATTCCCGGATAAATCTAAAAAGCGCAGATGGTCTAATTCCTCAAGTCCGGATAGGTTGTTACAATAATTATCCGATAAAACAGCGATCTCCAGGTTTGGCAAGGATGCAAGAGATTGAAGATCGGAAATCTGATTATTACTGAGATAAATTTCCCGCAAATTGGGAAGTGCTGTCAGAGTAGACAGATCGGAAATTTCATTTTCTTCTGCCAATAATACATAGATTTCCTCTTTAAGTTGGTTATTCCATAGGTCAGGGGTTAGTAAGGTAAGATTTTGATTGGCAATATCTAAAATAGGATGTGCAGAGGCAGGAGATATCGTTGTGGCGGTAATGGCAGCGCCTGAAGAAATTGTAGCATGGTTTGTATTGGATTTTGTAGGTATCATATTTTTTCCCGAATCCATAAAATGAGGCCATAGTAGCAGAAAGAGTAACAGAATAAATGTTACCGCCGACAAAAGGATGAATGGAATAGAAAAGAAAAAATGGCAAATATTAGATTTTGGTTCAGTTTCCTGTCTGGTTATAGTCTGGTGAAACACATGAGTTTCCTCAGGCAGAAATAATTGATAATTCACTTGTTCCATACGCTGTAAAGACAAAGTTTTTAGGTCCTTCTGGAAAGAAAGAAGATCAGCATATTGTTCCATAGAATTTTTAGTAAGTAATTTAGATAAGATGGGAAGAAAGGTTTCTAATAGATCTGGATCTGTTTGGAAGATTGGTAGATCTACCAGAGAAAGATGGCTGTCGTTTTCCAGCAGGGGATTTCCATGATTACAGAGTTGATAAAATAATTTGCCAAGAGAAGTCAAATCTGTCTGAGTGGAAATAGCTTTTTTATCATGGTAAGAGCTCATGGAAGTAGAGGGAGGCTTTTTAGATAGTGATATAGTTTTATCCAAGAAATAGGATTCTGAGAAATCTCCCAGGATGAATTGCTTATTGTCAGTTAGATAAATATTGTCTACACTGATATCTCCATGTAGTATATTGGCACGATGCAGGCAGAAAAGACTATCGCACAGATTCAAGATTAATTGTACTATTTGAGGAAAAGAGATCCCTTTCGTTCGTACCAATTCTTTGAGTGAAGTATGATAAGGGAAAACCAGGACGTGCATTTGTTCTATGGGGTAAATTCTCTCTGGCACTAATAGTTTGTCATCTGGCAAGTGGAGTAAAGTTTTCCATAGCCTTTTGTTGTAAAATCTGTTGGGAATTAGTTCTAAAATTTGAAGGGCATTACTTTCTTTGTTATATGCAGAGAGAATACTATGTTTTTTTGTGACACGTAGCCATTGGTTGATATCCCATTTTATGGACAGAAATTTTGGCAGAGCTATGGATTGATTAACCGCTTGGTTTTTGGATAATGCGTTTGTAGTAACGGACAAGACGACCTCCTTTTTATGTTTTTTTCTGAATATAAAGTGTACATGTTGTGGTGTGGCCGTAATATTGGATGCGGAGTACACCTAGACCAGATTTTTTGGCATAGATAATGTTGTTTTGAAGGGATAGAAAATCGGGTGTTAAACTTTCCAGGGTAAATTGGTTTTCTGGCAGATAAATTGGCAGCAGTTCAAAAGCAGAGACAGAGTATCCTTCGGTCATTCGGACAAAATGTGAGGATACTATGGAATTAGATCTGAAAAGGGTGTGGTTGGGTTGCTTTGTGTCGGTTTTGGGTCTTGTTGCGTTTGTTGGTGAGGGTTTGGCAGAAGATTTGTTGAGATTATCTTTGGGTATCTCTGTATTGTGTGGGAAAGCCCTCTGATATTTTTTTGAGGACTGCCCAGATTTCTTTGGTAAACACGGTGGATCTACAATGTTTTTTGGAGCAAAAGAGTTCTGTGGTTTTTTCGATGAGAAAGTTTTTGGCCTTGAGGTTTTTCGAGGTTTTTGTGATGGTTTTTTCGTTGAGCAATTTTTTGGCCTTGAAGTTTTTCGAGGTTTTTTCGTGGCAGATCCTGTGCTGCCATTGTACGGCCTTCGTGAAGGTGGATTGGTCGAAACAGATTGATTTTGAACCAATAATTGAATCGAGACATCTTTTTTCGACAAATTTTGAAGCACTAGAAAAAAACGCTCATTGCCTAACTCACAATTCAAAGAACCTGTCCATGTGGAGCCACTGGTTTCGCTAGTTTTGAATGATACCATGTTTCCCTGGTCGTTATAAGCAGAGATAGAAATCGATGAAGAGTTTGATACCGTTATTTGGTAGCTTTCGGTATCTTTTTGGGAATGGAGAGAATGAAAATAACAATATTCGGAAGCATTGGCAGCAATCGTAACGGAAACATATTGTTCCATGTAGAGATTCCTTGCGGTCGCAAAGGAATGGTGTTGCTGTGCAGAGGCAGATACCGTAGAAATCGGATATCGCATAGTGCCTAAAATAAGTGAAATGGTTAGAAGTGGAAAAATTAGTTTCATAGAAACTCCTTTCTCCCTTCCAGATCTAATGTGTAAAGTATTGTAACAAAAAACACTGGAAATGGCAATAGTAAAACATAACAAACATATGTCATGTTTTTTGACATATGTTTGTATAAAATCACGGAATTCCTTGTTACGGCGACGGTTTTCTTGGTTGTATTCTAATGTTTGAGGAGACCAGGTATTTCTCCTGGGTTAATTAGAGATATAGCTAACAAACGTATATCCAGCATTTTTAAATGTTTCTTCTGCCCTGGTTAGCGGCATGGTGGTACTTCTGCGGGTTGCCGGATCCATCCAGGTTACGGTAGATGAGGTGTAACCCGTCAACAGGACAGCGTGTTGATCGCCCAGCATAGCAATGACAGGACGTTCACTGCTCACAAAGTAGAGAACTTCATCCATGGTACAGCCTGATAGGTTGACAGGGGTATCCAGGTAGTTACGAAGCATTTTCATGATGGAATTCCCTTTTAGTTGTGACACGGAGGTGGTAATCTGTGCAGCTTGTAGCAGCATTTGTGTACATGCTTTTACTGTATTTGAGGTATCATCCGGGTATGAGATATTGGATAATTCTTTGCTTAAGAATTTTCCTCCGCGTTCCCAGACAATATGGGATGCATTATCCATTACCACGCCCATTTGCTCATCTGCCAATTGGATGGCTTCGGAGGCGCTGGTCAAAGATGCTGTAATGCCTCCGTATGCATAAATATAGTATTTTTTTGTTTTATGGTCGGATTCTGTGATCCGTGCTGTCGTATTTTCGGTAACCATCACATATTTTGTGGAAAGGACATCTGGCTGTTGCTGCATAATGAATCCAGCAGGCAGGGAAATGTATTTTTCTGTCAGCGAAATATCCGTAACACGGGATGTCAGATTAATGGATTCCACCGAGGAATTTTTTTGGTTCATAATACTGTCATCCGATGCTTTCTTCCACACTCCCCCCACTTTTTTGATTCGATTGAGGCGGATGACATTGCCTTCCACGGTTGCACTCGTAACATATTTGTTTTTGTTGTAATATTCCCGAAGAATATTTCCCTGACAATCAGAGATGATAAGTTTGTACGCCGGACGAATATCATCGCCTGTGGTAGACTCATGAATATCTTTGTTTCGCACAAACCCATACACAATGTTAGCGTCAATAGTGCCCAGAACCACGATGCTCTCGTTTTTGGCAGAGGTAACGGTCAGATCCTGGGAGGTGTTCAGATCCAAAATGGTAATTTTGTTCGCTTCCCCTGTGTCGGAAGCGTTCGACCAGACGAAACAGTGTGCATTTTCCAACATCAGAAAATGATCGTTGGATGCATTTTCTGTCAGAATGTCGTATCGTTTTGAAGAAATGTTATAGGCATATACCGTATCGTTCAGAGAGAAATAGAAGATGTTTTTGTCATTGACATAACAAAAATCTCCGAAGTCCTCTTTGAGCTGTTGGTAGGTTGTGGAAATTGGTAAATATACGCGTTCTGTAATACGGTTATCCTCTGCACTGTAATCGTAGAGCAAAATTCCAACATGTCCTTCATAATCGCCGCAATTCATATAACCATAAACGACAAAACTCATATTTCCCTGGTCATCGACTTTAATAATCTTGATATCGTGCTGATCATAGCAGTCCCGCAGGTAATCCTTGGAGTTTTTCTCAAAGGTAAAAACCTCATATAATTTATTGATTTTCATATCGTAGTACCAGAGTGAGCCGTTTCGCACAAATGCTACTTTGTTGTTAGAATCGCTGGAATTAATTTCCAGGTCTTCTTTTGCAGTGATCCCGATTTTAAATTCACTTTTTGCCAAAGAAATCAGCTTGGGATCAAAGGTTGCTTCCATGGTACGCCGGAAATACAGGAGATAGATCTGCCCACCAGAATAACGGATGCGATAAAATTCCTTGACCTGAAAGGTTTCTTTGCCAGAAGATGTGGTCGCTGAAATATAATAGGTTTGCTGGATGGCAGCCGTCTCAATATTAATTTCTTTGATGGTTGGAATGGGAGTGGTCAATCGTTTGGGATTCAGTTTCCCCCAGGTAATCAGTTTGTAATTGGAATGAATATCCACATCCGCGTAAGTAGAATCATCCCTGGTATTTGCCTCCAAATATCTCGTCAAATCCATTGACTTTCCGCCGTCAAAACATGCTTCATGGAAATTGGAAACAAAATTCATCTTCTCCGAGAGAAAGAAATCGTTTTCATAATATTTAATTCGGGAATAAAAATGGATCTTTTTGCTGAGATTGGTCGTCAAAGTAATCTGAATTCCATATTCCGTGCTGGATTCCAGAGCTTCCTTGAGTGTGATTTTTGCCACTTTATATTTTTCTTTTTTTTCTAATGCATTGATTTTGCCTTCCTCAATAATTTCATTATTAGAAATGTCCTTTAAAGCATAGTTTAACTGCTTGATCTTGGAAGCATTTTCATCAATTTTTACCTGAAATGATTTTTTGGTATTTAATGGAGTGATGGATTCGCGGATATTACCACTGTTTAATTCACTGCTGTATCCGTGCAGCGTATTCATCATATATTTGTCATTTTGCAGATAGACAATCGGAAATGTAGAGTCCTGTAAACTGGTAGCTGTCGTGGTAGCCACTGAGATGGATGGAATTTCTTTTTTAAAATAAAAGATGGAACCAATAAATATGAATAATAAAATGGTAAATTTATATAAATGTTTCAAAATAGTCCTCCTAATGATCCTGCGTTTTACTATAGTATAAAAGGTTTGAGAGAAAAAGGCAATAAAGGGAAATTGATTTTCATAGAATCGTTAAAATTGGAGGAAAATTATGTTTTTTTATAGATTGACCTACACATATTAGATTGTGCCTCATACAATAATATGAAAAGAAAAAAGCAGGTATCGATATGAATCCACCATATGGAAAAGGTTGTATTATGACATTTCAAGTGGAGCCGGAAAAATCTGAGATTCCAGAGAAAAAGGAATCTTGGGATTGCCAGCATCTTTTGCCCAGAGAGGCTGCATTGCTGCAGGAGAGTATTGTAAAAGCCTGTGACAGCATGGAGTATGCAGGAAGTCCCATGTATGATGAGTATCCGGATCGTGTAACGGTAGAATGGATTACGGACCAAATCTGTGGGGATCGGAAAAATGATTCATCGTTTCATTCCCTGGTGCAGGTATTGCTATGCCATGAGATGGGGTGCCGTAGAGAGGGGTGTAAAAAGAACAGACCACGCCCACCACATCCACCTCATGGGAGAGGCCGCAGATTTCATTAAAAGTCACAGGTAATATTTGGAAAGCCCAGATAGACAGAACCGTCTTTTTTGACAGCAACATGAACATTATAGCCCTGGCCAATTGGTTTTACACCGGCTGCTTCTATCAGTGGACTATAAAAATAGTAATCATAATAATCGTCAGCTTCATGGGAATAGATACAGTAGGAGGAAGAATCTTTGAGACATTGGGTAGAATAAGCAGGTACCGCTGTTTCAATAAATGGACGTATAAAAGAACTATCTTTTTGTGATTTTAAACATTGAATTAACGCTGCAAACCAGCAGAATATAGCTAAGCCAAGGACGAAGTACCGGGGGACATGTGTGCCGGAAGATCGTAAATAACGTGAATTCAGTTTTTTCATGATAACAGCTCCTTTCTGTTATCATTTTTACCAGATCCTCATTCTTTATGCAAAAATTTTGATTGAAAATAAATGAAAGTTAAGATGGCAGCAGGCTTTGGTATATTTCACGTTTTGAAACGCCGCGGTCTGCTGCAACCCGTTTCATGGCATCCTTACGGGATAGTCCCTCGGACAGATAGCGTTCCATATGTTCTTCCAAAGGTACCGCTTCCCAGGATGCTTGTTTTTCTGCTTCCAAATCAGCGGGACTACGTCCTTCTATGACCAGTACATATTCTCCTCTGGGGTCATGATCCTGGTAATAAGCGACAGCATCGGACAAGGTAGTTAGCCAAATGGTTTCGTGAATTTTAGTTAATTCACGGCATATTGTCAGGGAGCGGTTTCCAAGATTTTCATAGAGTGTGGACAACGTATCCCTGAGATGATGAGGGGATTCATACAGAATAATGGTTCGGGTTTCTGTTTGTAGCGCGGTCAGTATTCTGCGACGTTCCTTTTTGTCTGATGGCAAAAAAGCTTCAAAGGCAAAACGTCTAGTTGGCAATCCTGAGACCGTCAAAGCTGTAATACAGGCACAAGCTCCGGGCAGAGAGGTGACAGGAACGCTGGCGGTATGCGCCTGCCGTACCAGTTCTTCTCCGGGATCGGAGATCCCAGGAGTGCCGGCATCTGTGACCAGGGCAATATTGGTGCCATCCAGAAGTTTTTCTACCAAAGCGGCAGCCTTGTCGTATTTATTATATTCGTGGTAACTGGTCAAGGGCGTTTTAATCTCAAAATGATTGAGCAGCCGAAGAGTATTGCGGGTATCTTCGGCTGCGATGAGATCCACTTCTTGCAGTGTATGCAGTACACGGAGTGTAATATCCTCCAAATTCCCGATCGGGGTCGCACAAAGGTATAATGTTCCTGACATAACAGCCTCATTTCTGGTTCGTTTCAGAAGGTTCTGATCCATGATCATATAATTGTAGTATTTCCTGGGTGTATGTTCGGTCCGATTGATAGACGATCAACGGTGGCTCTATTGTTATCCTGGATTTTCCATCCCGGATTCCTTCAATCAGAACCATATTAGGCTCTTTATCGACATAAGGATGCACCAGTCGGATCCGTTTGGGTTCTATGTGGTATTTTGTCATGACAGTAAAAATTTCCACCAAACGAAATGGACGGTGAACCATGTAAAACTGTCCGCCGGGCACTAACAGGGCATGGCTCTCGCGAATGACGTCTTCGAGGGTACAGAGAATTTCATGTCTGGCAATGGCTTTCGGCAAATGGGGGTTCTTGAGTCCATGATGTTCCGTCATATAGGGTGGGTTGACGGTAACCACATCGTATATTCCGCGACCGATGAGGGAGGATGCTTCCTTTAGATCCCCCTGAATGACCGTGATGCGGTCCTGCAGTTGATTCCATTGGATGCTTCGTTTTGCCATGTCAGCCATGTCGGGTTGTATTTCCAGGGCGTCCAAATGTTTTGCTTTTGTTTTTGCCGACAGCAAAATGGGGATGACGCCGGTTCCGGTTCCCAAATCAATGATACGGGTATCCGGTCTTATTTTTACAAAAGCGCTGAGTAAAACAGCATCCATTCCAAAACAAAATTTACCAGGATCTTGAATGATCTTTAGGTAATTGCATTGAAGGTCATCTAAACGTTCTCCTTCCCGGAGCAGGGAATCTTTGTTCATTCATTATCTCCATTGGCACCGCCGTTATTATTTCTTCGAGGACGGCGGTTATTCCGGTTTCTGCGACGGTTATCCCGGTTGGCAGAATATTCCTTATTTCGGTTTGTTCGGTTGTTGTCAGTTGGGTCTTTGTGGTAGTGGGTTTCATGCCGTTCTTTTCGTTCACGGCCTTCTCGCTTGTGGTCTTTCTCGTGATATGGTTTCCGCTCTCGGTTTTCTCTGTCTCTGCGGCCGCTGCGTTCTGGCTGATAGGAATTGTCATGGTATTTGGAACGGTTTGTGTTGCGGGGTTTCTTTTTATTCTGTACTTTCTTTTCTTCTTCGTAAGCGATATCGGCAGCTTCATCCAGATCTTCTTTTTCCAGATTTTCTAATTCCCGCAGTTCTGATTCATCCAGAGATTCGTCAGGAAGAACCGGTGCAATAGGGGCATGGGAATTTCTTTTTGAGTGGAAATTTAAATTGCTGACATGATATTCCTTGACTTCCCGAACGCCGCTTTCGTTTTCGATAATGACTTTGACAAGCTGTCGTAATACGCTGACACTCTGCACAACACCTTGGTTTCCGTCGTCGGTGGTAACTTCAGCGCCGATATGTGGAAGGGAGCGGTTAAGGTCCTCATAGGCTTCCTGTTCATTCTTTAGGCAGCACATCAGACGTCCACAGACTCCTGATATTTTGGATGGATTCAGGGATAGGTTTTGTTCCTTTGCCATTTTAATGGAAACCGGCGCAAATTCCGTCAGATAAGAGTGGCAGCAAAGAGGTCTGCCACATATGGCGATTCCACCGATCAACTTTGTCTCATCCCTCACACCGATCTGACGCAGTTCAATACGGGTATGAAAAACCGAAGCGAGATCCTTGACTAACTCCCGGAAGTCAATGCGTCCATCCGCAGTAAAATAAAAGAGTAGTTTATTGCGGTCAAAAGTATATTCAGAATCAATTAATTTCATCTGTAATTGATGCTTTTTAATTTTTTCCAAGCAAATTTTAAATGCTTCTTTTTCGCTTTTTATATTTTCTTCTGCAGTGCGGTCATCCTCCTCCGTTGACAAGCGGATCACAGGTTTCAGTGGTTGTACCACCTGGTCATCGGTTACTTCCTTGGGCGGCAGAACTACTTTACCATATTCAATTCCACGCGCCGTTTCTACAATGACATGATTTCCCTTCTCAATTGGTAATCCGACAGGGTCAAAGTAGTATACTTTACCGGATTTGCGGAATTTTACGCCTATAATTATAATCATGATTACAAGGATCCTTTCTGTTCGCTTTTAGTCTTTGATCGTCAGCAGTAATAATTCAATAGCAAGATCAAAATTTACATTTGCATCTAGTCGAATTTTGACCTTATCAATGGCCTGGATGATCCGTTCTATATCTTCGTAACTGCGTTTGCTTGCCTGATCTTTAATAGAACTGTATTCTTCGTGAAATAACAGGATATTATTATCTTTCGTTGCTTTGTACATTAATATATCACGATACCACAACAGCATGAGATCCAGGTAATCATAGAAATTTCCCTTATCTCTGGAGAAGTCATGGATAATTTCTGTAATGGCGGGCAATGACATATCATCAATACGCTTAAGTAAATTTAATACCTGTGTTTTCATTTGCTGGAAATCTTCGGAACTGGCAAAACGAATCGCCTGTCCAATATTGCCCTGGCAAAATCCGGCGGCAATCTGTGCCCGATCCGCTTCCATCTGCATCTTGGTCATGAGATATTCTGCGATTTCCTCTTTGGAGACGGGTTTCATCTGCAAAGTAATGCAGCGTGAGGTAATGGTAGGCAGTAAAGAGGATGCATTATCACATAATAAGATAATGACAGCGTAGGATGGTGGTTCTTCCAGTGTTTTCAGCAATGCATTTTGTGCCTGTTCATTCATACGTTGAGCGTCCGAAATAATATATACTTTATAAGGGCTGCTGTATGGTTTGATCTGTATGTCATTATTTAATTGCTCCCGAATCTCGTCCACACGGATATTGAATTTTTCATGAGAAATATAGTGAATGTCCGGGTGGTTTTTAGATTCCGCCTGTAAACAGGATTTACAACGACCGCAGGAATCGCCGTCTTCGGTTGGAGATTCGCAGAGCAGAGCCTTAACAAATGCAGCAGACATCGTATGCTTGCCAGATCCAGTGTCTCCGGTAAATAGATAGGCATGTGATATGTTTTTCTGCAGTAAAGCGGTCTGTAAATGATTCCTTATCTGAATTTGTCCTATAATATCTTTGAAATATGCCATAAAAAGTATTCCTTTCTGATCAAGTGAAAATATCCAGTAGCAACCCACGGATTTCGTCTATTTTACTGAGGATCGAGAGATTATCTTTTTCTTCTGCCAATAGTTCTTCCGCCAATTCATCCAGCGCCTGGTTTACCTGGCGGATGATACCGTACACTCGATGACGTCCCTTTTTGTCCAAAAAGTTTTCGCGGCTGAATTCATGGGAGTGACTGACGATTTCATTCATAAATTCCTGAATGAGTTTACGGTATTGTTTCATGTCACGAATATCTCTGCGTTTTCCTAGTCGGTGTCCCTGCTGTGTAATTTCTTCCATCATGACCGTGAGCTGTGCCTGTAATTCATGTTCTTCTATGTTGCTTAACAGCGTGAAACGGAAACTTCCGTCTGCTTCATTGGTGGGAGCTTTTAATTCCGGCTGCTGTAACTGCTGTAAGGGATTTATTTTCAGATCCACGGTCACACCTCCTTTTTATTTCTGGAAATTCGTCGGTCGCTCGTATGGTAAACTAAAATATATGGTTTTTAATAAAATTGTGCCACATGTTTCCAGATTTCTTTGGCAATAACTTCTACCGATTGGTTGCCATCGACAATGAATACGGATTCCTGTTCTTTTAGCCGGGTAAACAGATCAAAGTATCGGTTCCGTACTTCCGTCAGGCGTTCCCTGGTCTCATATAATTCGGTATGGAATCTTCCTTTTGCCATGCGCTCTAACGATACTTCGGGATCTACATCAATAAAGATATAACTGTCTGGTTTCAGGAGCTGTGCGGCCTGGGAGTTGAGCTGTATCAACCAATCCAGTGGCACCTGTACACTTTGATAAGCGTAGTTTGAAAGGATGTAACGATCCGTGATAACACTGATGCCCTCTTGAAGTTTTTGACATAAACCGTCTGTTTTATTAAGCAGATGATCCAGACGATCGGCTGCAAATAATGCAGCCAGGGTCTGTTCTTCAGCATAGGTACGTCCCGTCATACATTGGTGGATCAGGGATCCGATCGGCCCGTCTGTAGGTTCTCTGGTTTCCAGACAGCGGACGCCGCTAGCCTCAATTTGTTCTTTTAATAATTTAATCTGTGTGCTTTTTCCACTTCCGTCGATTCCCTCAAAAGCGAAGAAATGTCCTTTTGGATTCATGGAGTCCTCCTATTCCGCAACGTTTAAAGTAACCTTAAAATCCTGTTTGGTGCCATTTTCAAAGGAAACGGTATAGTTCCAATGCAGGTTGTCGCTGGAAGTAGCGCCGGAAACAGCGGTTACTGCCACGCTTGCGTTCGGATTGGTGCTACTCCAGGTAGCCTGAATCGGTGTACAGAATATATTTGTTAAATCTTTGATATGAACCGGATTTAATTCATTCGGGTCAAACTGCGTTGCACCGGCAGCGAGGAACTGCTTTTTGGTAAACTGGTAGGCAAACTCTGTGTTGGAATTTGCAAACTGCAGTGTCTGGTCATCGTCTGGCATTGTGGACCACTGATTGATGGTTCCACGGGAATCTCCAACATTGATTTGGATGCCCTGGAATAAAATCGCAGCGTCTAGCGGTGCTTCCTCCAGATAGATACGCAGCGGAATGATATCGGTACCGTGGTCACTGGTTTCATTCTGGATATCAATATATACAGTCCACTCGGATGGATCATCGTCATTTCTCTCCAGATGGTCTATCAGAAAACGGTTTCGAACTGGCGTAAGCATGAAACTGCCGTTCGTAATGCGGTTATAATTCATACCATAGTCCAGGATACCGACGCCATTCTCATCAACAAAACGGCAGTTTCGGGTGCCTTCTTCCAGCTTGGCGGTAAAGGTTTTGCCTTTGTAATAGAGTGAGCAGGAAGATAAGAGGTCGGCTGCCATCAGATCATCTACATTTTCGATCTCCGCCGTATCTTTTGCCACACGAACCTCGAAGGAGCCGATGGTTCTCTGGGAAGCATTACCCAGGGCAATTTCAAAGACTGTGATAGTCACAGTTCCTGCATTTTTCGGATACAGCACCAGATAGTCCTGATCTTCTCCATCTCCCCCGGTGCCTACCTGGCAGATGGAATCACTGGAAGACTTGTAAAAATATTTTACCATATGGTTACGGTTATTGACGGGATAATCATTGTAGGCAACCTGGTCCACTGTCAGATCCAGGCCGTTTGTGATCAGTTCGGATTTGATCGTAGATGAGGTTACGGTAACCGTTACCGTTTCATCCAATACCTTTACAGCGCTTCCCGGTTTCTGTTCCTGAATTGCGATTTCTGCAGTACCATAATTTATGGCGGTTAATTCTTCATCTATGACTGCTTTATTTTTGGTAATCAAGGAATAGCTGGCAGCAGGATCCGGATTTGTCAGCCGGATGCAGTCGTTGGAAACCGTAAGTTTTGCACCTAGGCCAACGGATATATTACGGTCATTCTGTGCAACATATACCGTCTGAATCAAAGAAACGGAAAAGTATCCAATCAGTCGCATCTGTCCGGCGTTGATCTCATAAACATAAACTTGCTGTTCACTGTTATATCCAGGATCTGCGCCTGCCGTCAGATCCATGCCAGAGACTGCCAGCATGTTATTGTTGGTAGAAGCTAGACTGTAGGAAGCTCCCGGCAGTTTATCCACAATAAGGGAGTTTGCATGATAGGAGGTTCCATAAGCCATTTTTATACGATTGGTACTGAGGGAAGCTCCACTGGCAGAGATAGAAAACTTGCCTAGTGTGCGCTTCTTGCCATTATACTTTTCAACGATGGTAAGTGTCGTTGTTCCTGCTTTATTTACGGTGATTGTACCATCTGATCTGCCGGATGCCACGGCAGAATTTGTTCCGCTGATCTCATAGGTGGCAGAAGGGTTTCTGTCGTTGAGATAGGAAGTCACAGGAATCTGAGAACCTACCGTGGTTACTAAGGTTCGGATATCGCTTCGCAGGGTTGCTTTTTGCACAGATACTTTGAATGTTCCTGCAGAATAGGTTCTCTTTTTATATTTATAGCGCACTTTTATTTTGGCGCTTCCTTTTCCACGTGCCGTTATTTTTCCTTTGGAGTTTACTTTAGCAATCTTGGTCTTGTTAGAGGTATAAAAGTAGGTTGCCTTTTTTTTCTTGTCTTTCAAAGGAATGGTGTATGTCCCGTTGATGTATAGGGACTGACTTTTAGTTTTCAGTGTCGTCTTCTTGGCAGCAGAGGCATCTGTACCTGTGATAGATATCCCAAATGCACAGGATAACAGTAAAATTGTGCAGAGCGTAAAGACATGACAAAATATATATGGTTTGCGTTTCCTCATATCAATCATCTCCTTTAAAGTGTAGAAGTACAGTTATTATAATCATACGCTTTTTTTGCAGCTTTTGCAAGTAAACCATGGGCATAGGAAAAAATATCAGACAGTAAATAGCAAAGCGGGTGGGAAAGGGCGTAACAATGTGTCACAATTGGAAATACTTAGAAAAAAAGATAGGACCTGCCAGCCGGAAGTCCTATCAGTAATGATTATCCAATTTTAAGTTTAAATTTTTGTACGGCGCGGTCATCATCAATGGGGATCTTTTCCATTGAGGCGCCCAGAGCTGCTATTTTGTCTTCAAAATTTTCGTAACCCCGTTCAATATAATGGATCGAATCAATCGTAGAGTATCCTTCAGCAACCAACGCAGCTACGACTAAAGCAGCGCCTGCACGGAGATCTGGGGCACTGATGGAAGCACCTGTCAGACCTTCTACGCCCTCGATGATTGCAACATTTCCCTCTACTTTGATGGAAGCTCCCATACGGGTTAATTCGTCGACATATCGGAACCGATTTTCAAAGATACTCTCTGTTACGGTACTGGTTCCTGTGGACAATGCCAGCAAGGTAGCGATCTGTGGCTGCATATCCGTAGGGAATCCGGGATACGGCAGGGTTTTGATCTGTGTATGGCTTAAACGGTCATTACAGGTAACTCGGACAGCGTCGTCCAATTCTTCCACAGTAGCGCCGATTTCCACTAATTTGACAGAGATTGCTTCCAAATGCTTTGGAATGACATTCTTGATCAAAACGTCGCCGCGGGTCGCTGCTGCCGCAATCATAAAGGTTCCGGCTTCAATCTGGTCGGGAATAATAGAATATTCACTGCCATGCAGAGATTCCACACCGGTAATACGAATTTTGTCGGTTCCGGCACCTTTGATCGAAGCGCCCATACTGTTCAAAAAGTTGGAGACATCTACAATATGTGGTTCCTTGGCTGCATTTTCGATGACAGTTTTGCCTTCTGCCATACAAGCGGCAAGCATAATATTAATGGTTGCACCCACAGAAACGGTATCCAAAAAGATATGGTTTCCGGTTAAGTGATCTGCACTTGCATTAATCATACCATGCTCAATACTGACGGTTGCCCCTAATGCACGAAATCCTTTTAAATGCAAGTCAATGGGACGGCTGCCAATATCACAGCCTCCTGGCAGAGAAACGTTAGCACTGTTATATTTACCTAATAAAGCTCCTAATAAATAGTAAGAAGCACGAATTTTTCGGATGGTATCGGAGTCAATTGCCACATCTCCGATGGTACTGCCATTGATTTCTACTACATGTGGATCGATGCGTCTGACGGTAGCACCGATACCAGCAATGGCATCCAATAAAACATTAATATCCCGAACATTGGGGAGATTATCGATCACAACGGTATCATTGGTCATAATCGCCGCTGCCAGAATCCCTAAAGCCGCATTCTTAGCACCGCCGATAGTAACCTCGCCGTGCAGAGGTGTGCCCCCCTTTATTATATACTGGTTTTCCATATTGCACCTCACACATTTCGTTTGATTCACAAACACAAATCTATATTATAATCAATTCCACGCTTCTGTCAACCAGAAAAAAGTTTCTGTCATAAAATTAATATCTTGTAATATAAATGTAACAAAATCTTATCTTTTTCTGTTTTCAAAATAGACAAAAGAATCAATGGCGTCAAAGATATCCTGAAAAGTTTCTCTTGGTGCGGTATCAATATAGCGCCGAAGAATGTCCTGTTCCTCTGATCCGTGGTATTTTCCGTAAAAGATATCGAACAGATTGTGCCCACGGACATATATTTTGATGTCTTCCAGATTATCTTTGATATCCTGTTTGCTGCGGATCCGTATCCCTTTTGTGCGCAGCAATCTTTTCATGCTGTTTAATTTATATAGATAAGCCTTGTATTTCTTATATAAGATATCATAAAAATCTTCCTCTTTTTTTATCACGCCAATTTTTGCCATGACGATAGGGTCCAAAAAATAGTTTTCAAAGGAATAGTACTTTAAAATCAATACATTTTTGGGTTCTACCCGGGGCAGATTTCCAATATCTTCTTTGGCACGCTGGCAATAATAGCTGCAGAGCTGTTTCCGAAGGTAATTCCGGTTTTTTCCGTCACTGTCGCGAATCATGAGAAACTGATCTTTCAGATACAGTTTATTGATGTATTTTAAATTTGCATATGTCTTAATGTTGGTACAGCTATTGACCGGAATAATCGTGATCCGCTGCAGGTTGCCGTTTTCGTCATATATTTCAGAATAATACTTCTCCAAAAGCATTGGCAGACGGTTGCTGTCCTGTTTCCCCTCAACAATAAATACAAAACTTACGTTCATCAAATCGTTTGCGGTATATCCCAGATCATCCAGAATTTTGTCGACGGAATTATTTTCCTGTGCAATGGTGTAATAATCTTTATCCAGAATGATTTCCCGAATTTGGCGGGAAGAAAAGTTAAAGATCATGTTGGGAGAGTGGGTTGAAAACATGATCTGGTTCTTTTTAGAGAGCCGGTAGAGGATCTCGCTTGCTACTTTTTGCAATTGTGGATGCAGATAGATTTCGGGATCTTCCATGAGTATAATGCATGGTAAGGTATCCTCTTCCTCCACATATGCTTCCAGTAAAGATAGTGCATAGATGCTGCGAAGACCCTCTCCCAGCAGGTTGATTGGTCCGACAATTCCGCCTCGGTCGCGGTTATATACCTGTGTTTCGACATGGAGCAGTTTATCCATATCATAGTCCAGGACATAACGAATTTCCTGGGACGGACTGCCGTTTGCATGAAAATGGCGGTTGACCTTTTCTGCAAAAGTAGTCAGGTTTGTATGAAATAATTTATATTGTAAAAGGCGCGCAGTTTCAAAAAGGGTTAGTTCCTCCGGTGCTTTTTTATTAATTAATCCAATACACTGAAAACAGCGATTGCATTTTCTCGTAGAATCAAAAGTACATTCGTTGTCCTTTAGCATCTGAAAAGACTCTTTATCATAGAAACTAAATACATCATTCTGCAGCGCCTCGAGATTTCGGGTTTGGTCAATATGGTATATCTTTGGGAAGATATTTTGTATTTCCGGATTGTTCTTGGTATAACCATCCCGATAACGGATCTGGTGATCCGGTTTGGCAAGGAATGTAAAGGATAAGGTATGATCCTGGTAGGAAGGCAGTTTTTGTTGAAATTCTTCCAACCACTTTTCATAGTCTTTTGCTTTACTGAAAATTCCTTTGGAATGATAGTATTGCAGGTCAATATCCGAGAGTTCAAACTGAAGGGAAATGGAAATGGGTTTGCCCGGATCCAGGTACTCCCAGTCGGCGGGCTTGCGAATTCCTGCGGCAGTGAGAACTGCGTCAATGACAGCAGTTTTACCGGTATTATTTTTCCCTACCAGGATCAGTGCATTTTCTACATCCTCGATTACCAGTTCACGGATGGATTTATAATTGCAAATTTTTAAATAGGTAATTCTCATGAACAATCCCCCTTTATATTATATGAAGAGCGAAACATCTGGTGTATGTTTTGTCGAAATCCATTTGTATGATGTTAGCAAGGTAAGAAGTATCTTACAGAGATACATGCATTACTGGCGTTTTTTGTGTTTATGTGTTGGTTTCCGCCGGATGGAATATCCAAAACTGCCCAGGGTATCTCCCAGATGAAAATAGGTTCCGTGGGAGTATGCCAGCAATCCGGCGTCTTCCAGATGAAATGTATTTTTCTCATCCATATATCTGGCATCTACCTGTACCGCTGTCACTTCCGCCAGAAACATATGATGGGATCCTAACTCCTGGATCTGTGTTACTTTACATTCAATATTTACCGGAGATTCACCAATCATGGGACAGGCCACTGTCTTTGCCGGAATGGGGGTAAGGCCGCAGTCTGCCCATTTGTTGTAATCCCTGCCAGAACGGACGCCGCAGTAATCGGTAGCATGTGCCATCTGCTCCGTGGTAAGGTTAATGACAAATTCGCCAGAGTCATGGATCAGGGAGTAGGAGTATCGTTCCGGTCGCACAGAAATATAGACCATGGGAGGATTAGTACAGACTGTACCGGTCCAGGCAATCGTCAATAGGTTGGAATTGCCGTTGTAATCGCCGCAGCTGACAATAACGGCGGGCAGCGGGTAAAGCATATTGCCGGGCTTAAATTCTATTTTTGCCGTATCCGTGTTCGTGGATCTGGTTTTCTTATTTTGATTAGGATTCATCATTTTCTCCCTGTTTGTGCCATACGGAAATTAGTATACTAAGCGGGTTTGTGAAAACATAAGATTAGCATACTAAGGTACAGGCACTTGCGTTTGCCTGATTTGGTATTATGGAATCATCTTGTTTCTATTTTGTATCATTTTGGATAGATACCATAATCATATCACATAATTCGACGTTTGACGACGGTTTCTGTATTTGACTTTCCCCATTTTTTGAAATCCAATCATCCAAAAGCCTCTATACCAAA
>CANRZB010000025.1 GCA_947644195.1 uncultured Clostridium sp. | reverse complement strand
GCAGAGTTTCTTTCGAAAGGCTATTGCACTACGGCAGGGCAAAATTTTGTCTCATCGGACGTCAAGGGAAACTTCTGGACGAAACAGCAGAACAAAGGATGAAATTTAATGGATAACAGAAAATGATCCATTACAAAATCCACCATTAGTGAATGATAACACATGAAAATTGATTTCCGTGTTAGGATTTTACTTTTTCATCAGGATACTTTGCCAGGCTTGTGTCTTGAATTATAAGAACACGATCCGTCTGTTAATGCCAATCATAGAAATCTTTTCCTTTTTTCATTTTGCATAAAAGAAATTCATAGAGATTTCCATTTAAAGGACAGTCAGACGATTGGGAGTTGCTGTCAAACACTGTCCCATCTCGAAAAATAGTCAGACCCTTGTACTTATGATATTCACTATCCTCATAATAGCATAGCCAGACATATTCTTGAAAGCCGTCCAGGTAATTATTCCAGTACATATCCAGTTTCTTTTGCAATTTTTGTATATAAGAATCTTTCATTTCCTGTGCAATGCGTCTGATTTTTGATGCTCGAAACATCTTCCCTAGACTTGTTGAATAAATCCATCCTAGGTCGTTTAAATGAATACAACAGTTTTCTGTATAACCCAGACCACATATTGTATTATGGATACTTCCGTCTGACCACCTATGTTTTACTTGGAACGAATTTGGGAATAATCCTAAAGGAGGAAAAGAATAACCAATCGATACATGCCAACACTCATTATCAGAAAAACGTACATATTTATCCGCTTTCGAAATATTTACAGAAACTTTATCTACATCAATTTCTGTCGGCAGCATCTTCCATCCTTCTAAAAATTCAATTGCCTCGTCAATGATTTTCTGCTGCTCCTGTGATAAATTGACTTTTAATGAATTTTTATACCATTTTTCATAAAAATCGTACGGTCTATCTCCTTTGTACTGTTCATCATTTATATAGGGCAGTTCCTGGCAGAGTTTTTTATAATAGGCCCATTCTCTCCTCTGCTGTTCTTTTTGTTCTCTATCTTTTTCAAGATCTTCTTTAAAACCCATCATTACCTCCTGATCATCATAGTAAGATATTGCCAATTGTTTTACTACTATATCATAGTATCGCAGAACCAGTCCCATAATGCAACGTCATATCTTCGATCACGAATATCCATGCCTCGTCCCAAACATGTTAGACATTATTGCAATCATTTTGATGCATATCATGCTACAGCAGGACAACCGAATACTGATAAAAACAATCAAGTGATAAAAAAGGGTGATATTCTGTCAGAACAACAGAGAATAGATATTTTGAAATAGAAAAAAGAATAGGAAAAACTCCATAATATTGTTGTTGACTCCCGTTTTATAAAATCAGAACCGATATGATTCTCTAACAGATTTCTACGGTCTTCCGCTCACTGGAATAGTGATAGACATGATCCGACAAAACCTCATCGGGCTGTACACAATTCTCATTGACCTCCTGTACCATTCTCAGCAGCTCACTCTTTGTCATGCCTTTCACAGCAGGCATAATCAAAAGTTCGTGGACACTGCTTGGCAAAATATAAAAATCGCCAGCACAATGTTTCTCAATCTCTCCAAGACAACCCGGATAGAGCATAACAGCTGCTCCATTGATCCCCTTATGATTTGTCAAAACCAATGGTTCCGGTTCACCTTGCCAAATCAATAAGTGTTCCGGGTATTCTTCCGCCAGTTCCGGATGGATCCTTTGCAGATCAGACACCATTTGATCCATGGCATGAATTTGCATTGGAAAGAGCCGTGAGGTATTCTCTTCCGCCAATTGAAATAACTCTTTGGTACTGATCCCCCATTCTGACTGTAATACATCACGAACCATGATGGAACCTATCCCCTCCTCCTCTTCCATCATCAGAATATGAAACGTAATTACCATATCTAAATACGGAATGGATGGCACCTGTTCCAATCGAAGATGATTCTTTTCACCGGAAGTCAAATGATAAATAATTCGATCACGGCAATGCTCTAGAGAGAGATCCATCGGGTATTGACCCATGGTCTGCCGGGTATTTCGGTAGATCTCTATAATTTCATCTGTCAATGCTTCCATGGTATTTCCCTGGAGGTATTTTTCATAATATTGCCGCAAATAAAAATTGGGTGATATGGATGCCCCTTCTGATACTATGATGAGACTGTCTAACTGCAAATCGTTATTTTTGACAACCAAGTGGATCTCTGTGCGGTATCCTTCCGGTAATTTTTCTACGATCATCTCCTCTAATTTTTTTTGAAAACTCTGATACGTCATGTTACTCCCCATTTCTGCGCTGCCCTATTGATACGATCCCACACCTCCAGCACAAAGGCGTCGGACCACCCTAAAATCAACTAGAACACTCCCGGCAACTTAAGATAACATTGTCAAAACATGTTCTGACGAACTTTCAGGATTCACGGTTCCATAATGCCCCATAAACTGGTATTTCTCCAGTCCGTTGGCATCTTACAACAAATCAGCCCGACAGCATGCTCCGGCCATGGTCCGCTCCTACACCGACGGGCTGTTCTAAAAATCTCCTATCCTTCCCGGGAAACAAAATAGCATCTTTTTTGTTCCTTGCCCTATTCTAGTACCAGGGAAGCACTCTTCAGAATAACATTGGAAAAATCTGATCCAGATAAGATAACAGATTGTGGGAAACTTATACCAAGTCGGCATTTTATCTGTTATTTAGAACTCCTTAGATTTAGGAAATTTTCTATTGCCTATTTTAACAGACGAACCAGCAGTAAACAATTCATAAATCCAACAAAATTGAAGTCCAAATTTCACACATCCTACAAAGAAAAAAATTCCAAAAAGCTGCAATACCACTTTTTTGTGCACAATGTCTTTTTACGGCAACAGAAAACTACAACCTGCACAAAAAACCCCTAAAAACAATAGATCCAAAATCTACAGACATCCGTCTGCATCCTTGGATCTATCATTTTGTACCAATACGGTACTTTATTTTCCGCTCAAAAATTCATGAATTCCCTTTGCAGCAGCTTTTCCTGCTCCCATCGCCAGAATTACCGTTGCAGCTCCAGTAACCGCATCACCACCGGCATATACTGCCGCCTTGGAGGTCTGACCATTCTCTTCCTCTGCTACAATACATTTTCTACGATTAGTTTCCAATCCCTTGGTCGTTGAAGAAATCAACGGATTCGGGCTGGTTCCCAGGGACATAATAACCGTATCCAAATCCAGAGTAAACTCCGAACCTGGGATTTCTACCGGTCTGCGTCTGCCGGATTCATCCGGTTCCCCCAGTTCCATTCGAATACATTCCATACCGGTTACATTTCCTTCCGCATCCGTAAAGATCTGCGTTGGATTAGTCAGGAGATCAAAAATGATTCCCTCTTCCTTGGCATGATGTACTTCTTCCACACGTGCCGGCAGCTCTTCCTCACTGCGTCGGTATACAATATGCACGTCGGCTCCCAGACGCAGTGCCGTTCTGGCCGCATCCATCGCTACATTTCCTCCGCCTACGACAGCAACTTTCTTTCCGGCAACAATTGGTGTATCATACTGATCATCAAACGCTTTCATCAAATTACTTCTCGTCAAATATTCATTGGCAGAGAATACACCGTTCGCATTTTCTCCCGGTATTCCCATAAACCGTGGCAACCCCGCACCAGATCCAACAAAGACGGCATCAAAACCCTCTTCCTCCAATAATTCATCAATCGTGGTTGCCTTACCGATAACCACATTGGTCTCAATCTTAACACCAAGTGATTTCACATTTTCAACTTCCTGATCCACAACCTCCGTCTTCGGCAGACGAAATTCCGGAATACCATAAGATAATACACCACCCGCTTTGTGCAGTGCTTCAAAAATAGTCACATCATACCCCAGTTTTGCCAGATCTCCGGCGCAAGTCAGCCCTGCCGGGCCAGAGCCAATCACAGCAACCTTTTTATCAATTTTCGTCTCAGCAGCTGCCGGACGGATTCCTTCTTTTCTAGCCGTATCAGCGACAAAACGCTCCAGTTTACCAATGGATACTGCATCTCCCTTAATGCCACGGATACATTTCGCCTCACACTGGCTCTCCTGTGGACAAACACGCCCACAAACTGCTGGCAGTGCAGAATATTTGCTGATAACCTGATAAGACTCCGGGATATTCCCCTCTGCTACCTCACCAATGAATCCCGGAATATCAATATTAACTGGACATCCTTTCACACACTGAGGATTCTTACACTTCAGACAACGGGAAGCTTCCGCCATTGCCTCCTCCTTGTTATACCCCAGACATACTTCCTCAAAATTCTTTGCTCGTACTTTTGGATCCTGTTCACGCACAGGAACTCTCTTCATTACATCTACTTCCATGATTCTCCTCTTTTCTATCAAAATGTTATAGGAACAACTTTAGTCGCATTTCCCACATCCGCCATGATGGGTATTGCCCTCTGTCCTGCGGAGCATTGCACGCCCCTCCTCTGTCTTATACATCGCCTGGCGCTTCATCGCCTGATCAAAGTCTACCAGATGTCCGTCAAACTCCGGTCCATCAACGCAGGCAAACTTGATCTCGTCCCCTACCTGTAAACGGCAGGCGCCGCACATCCCGGTGCCATCTACCATAATCGGATTCATGCTGACGATCGTTGGAATATGTAATTTCTTGGTCAGCAGGCAGACAAATTTCATCATAATCATCGGACCGATTGCCACAACACGGGAGTACTCTTTTCCCTGGGCAACCAGATCGTTAATCTTATCGCAACCGTTCCCTTTAAATTCATAGGATCCATCGTCTGTCGCTATATATAAATTAGCCGCAACCTGACGCATTTCATCCTCCAGAATCAGGATATCTTTCGTCCGGGCGCCAATAATGACATCCACATCTACCCCATGCTCTTTCATCCATTTTACCTGAGGATATACCGGAGCCGTTCCAACTCCGCCACATACAAATAAAATCTTTTCTTTCTTTAACTCCTCCATCGGCATTTCAATCAGCTCGGAGGCACAACCTAGCGGTCCTACAAAATCCTGAAAAGACTGACCTACTTCATACTCTGCCATTTCCTCTGTCGATGCCCCTACTGTCTGGAACACGATGGTAACCGTTCCCTTTTCGCGGTCGTAATCGCAGACGGTAAGAGGAATTCGTTCTCCCTCCTCATCCATCTTGACAATCACAAATTGCCCGGGTTGACAGTGCTTTGCTACCCTTGGTGCCTCAATATCCATAAGCCAGATATTATTTGCTAAATACTCTTTCTTCAAAATCTTGTACATAATTTGCCTCCATATTTTTTAACTACTGTATCGTAATCGGAAAAACTCCGTAATTACCTAGGATTGTGTGTTAGCCAAATGGATTTTTGGGCTTCCTTCTGTTCGAAAAACAGACAGATCTTCACACTTTGACAGAAAACTATTGGAATACCGCCGGTCCGTGCTGACGTTTTCCCCAAACCATTCCGGCGGAAGAAAACTCTCTAAATCCGCCTTCTGCGCAAATTCTACTTCAATAAATACCAACCCCTCCAATTTGCCATGAAAAAGATCCAACTCCCCTACATGATCATCCGGCAGCGGAATTCTATATCGGGTCTTGGCAATCCGGTTGCCGTCCACTTTTTCCCGCAGATGCAGGTAGGAAGACTCTGTGAGCGGCAGTTCCACCTCCTGGTTGATCTGCGCTGCAACTGCCGAAGGTTCCACCCCGTCCCTGGATTTGTAGGTTAGAATATAATGGTCATTACATTTCCGAATTCTAACCACCGGATCCGTGCAGAGATACCCCTGTTCGATTTCCAGTTTTTCACAACCGAATAAATCCGGCATGGACCGAATTCGGTATTTTTGCTCTATTTCCATGGAAGTCCTCCCAGTAGCAAATGATCTCACCTGTACACAATCTGGTACACTATTTCGCTGCAATCTTGCACTAATTGTTTTTGTCATTCTTGCTCTTGCGCCACTTAATCCCTAACATAATAGCACAAAATGCCAGAATAAGGCTAACAATAAATTTTACCAAATACCACAGAAATGCCCCGCCAAAAGTAAAATCTGCAATTCCCTTTGCTAATAAAGCTCCCATCATCATAGTTTCACTCCATCCTTTCCATTTTAATACTTATCTGCGGTTGACCAATTCCTTCGTCACATCATTCCAATCGAGTCCACATTCCGCCATCAACACCATCATATGGTACAGGAAATCAGCGATCTCATACTTCAATTCCTCCGCATTCGGATTCTTCGCAGCAATGACAATCTCCGTTGCCTCTTCCCCACATTTTTTCAGTATCTTATCCAGGCCTTTGTCGAACAGGTAATTCGTATAGGAGCCCTCCTTAGGATGCGCCTTCCGCTCCATAATAATATCATAATCTTCCATCAATACATTCAAAGGATTGGTCTCAATATAATCCTTCTTCGCCAACTCCTGGAAAAAACAGCTCCGGCTTCCGGTATGGCATGCAGCCCCTACCTGACGGACCTTTGCTAAGATTGTATCATTATCGCAGTCTAACATCAAGGATTTTACATACTGAAAATGTCCAGAAGTCTCTCCCTTGATCCACAATTGCTGTCTGCTTCGGCTGTAATAAGTCATGCGGCCTGTCTTTAAGGTCTGGCCATACGATTCTTCATTCATATATGCCATCATCAAGACTTCACCCGTTCGGTAATCCTGCACAATCACAGGAATTAGCCCCTGTTCCGTCAACTTAAAATCAGCAAAGTCAACCTGGCTGTCAAACAGGGCCACCTCAATTCCCCGTCCCTTCAAGGCACGTTTTGCCTTGTAAATATCTTTTTCCTCAAAATAATTCGTTGATACGGCATCCACATTCTCATAGGATAAAATATCCCCCAGATCATTACGGACCAAACCATCCCTTACCAGTACCTGCATCTTGGTCTCCTGAATGGTCTTCTCAAAACTCGGGGTCGTATCAATATGCTTGAGAACCACACTGCCGATTCCCTGTGCATAGTACTCATCCAACTGTTCTGCGTTCTGAAAATCTACTTTCATATCAACTTCAATTGCCAGCTTATCCTTGGGAAAACGCCCGGTAATCTCCTGCAAAACTTCTGCAGCCGGGAGCAATGCCTTTCGAATAACCAGACGGGAAGCCCCGGTATATAATGCTTTCTTGGCATCTTCAAAACGTTCAATATATACACCGATCAGAAAAGGAATATCAATCTCTTTCTCAATCTGTCTGGCGGTATTTAAAAATTCTTCCCTGGACTCCTCATCTCCGGTATAGTTATAGAGAAACAAGGCATCCGCCCCCTCACAGGAATACCGTTCTGCCAATTTAATAATACTTGCGGGATATTCATTTTCCGCATTAATAAAGGGAATAATTTTTTTCTGTTTCATACTTCACCTCATTTAATTATAAACTTCCTTTTGTCGACAATACATCCTGGATCCGCGGGTCATAGGCCGTCGCATGATCCAACGCCTTGGCAAACGCTTTAAAAGCTGCCTCAATAATATGGTGGTTATTGTCCCCATCCAACTGTTTTACATGTAAATTCATGGCGGCGCTGTAGCTGACAGCATAGAAAAATTCCTGCACCATTTCCGTATCAAAGTTACCTACCCTGGGAACGGTCAGATTCAGATCATACCGCAGATACGGTCTGCCCGAAAGATCCAATGCACACAAAACCAGTGCATCATCCATTGGCAGAATACTGTCTCCAAAGCGGCAGATCCCTTTCTTATCCCCGACAGCCATGCGAATAGCCTCGCCCAAAACAATCCCAGTATCTTCAATCGTATGGTGGCAGTCCACTTCCAGATCACCTCTGACTGAAACTTCCAGATCAAACATCCCATGTCTGGCAAAACTGTACAACATATGATCCAGAAAACCAATTCCCGTGTCAATCTGGGCTTCTCCGCTACCATCCAGATTCAGCTTGATTCCAATATCGGTCTCTCCCGTCATCCGGGATACCTCTGCGTGCCGGTCGTCATATCTGATTTGCTGTTTCTCCATACGCTACCTCCTTTTCTGGTCCTGTATCGACAATAAAGCATCTGTGAAAATGCAAGATAACTCCTATTCAAAACGGACTGCAATCGAATTGGCGTGAGCCGTGAGTTTCTCTGCCCGTGCAAATTCCTCAATGTCCTGGTGAACTTGTTCCAACGCCTCCCTGGAATATGAGATAATACTTGACTTCTTGATAAAATCATCCACGGAGAGCGGCGAGAAAAACTTCGCCGTACCATTCGTCGGCAGTACATGGTTTGGTCCCGCAAAATAATCTCCCAGCGGTTCGCTGCTATATTCTCCCAGGAATATTGCTCCCGCATTACGAATCCTGGTCATGATATCATAAGGATTTCTGGTAACTATCTCCAAATGTTCCGATGCAATAGCATTGGCAGTGTCAATCGCCTCCTGCATATTCTCTGCCACCAGAAGATAGCCATAGGCATCCAGGGATTTCTGAATAATCTCTCCTCTGGACAACTCTCTTACAAACTGATCCACTCCCTCCGATACCCGTTCCGCCAATTCCCGGCTGGTCGTAATCAGTATCGCAGACGCCATCTCATCATGCTCCGCCTGTGATAAAAGATCGGCTGCAACATAGCGTGGATTCGCTGTCTCATCAGCCAACACCAAAATCTCACTGGGACCGGCAATGGAATCAATACTGACATGACCATAGACTGCCTTCTTTGCCAGGGCGACAAAGATATTGCCGGGTCCAACAATTTTATCAACCTTCGGAATACTCTCGGTTCCATAGGCAAGTGCTCCTATCGCCTGTGCACCGCCCACTTTGTAGATCTCATCCACACCTGCTTCTTTGGCTGCCACCAGAGTAATCGGGTATACCTTGCCATCCTTTCCCGGAGGGGTGGTCATAATAATGCGGTCTACTCCCGCTACCTTTGCCGGTACAATATTCATCAACACCGAAGATGGATACACAGCCTTACCACCCGGCACATAGACGCCAACCCGTTCTAACGCTGTCACCTTCTGTCCAAGCAATGTTCCATCTGGTTTACTGTCAAACCAACTGTATCGCACCTGTTTCTGGTGATATTCCTGAATATTTTTCAAAGATTTCCGAATGATTTCAATTAATTTCGGATCTACCTGGGCATACGCTTCCTCAATTTCCTCCAGCGTCACCTGAAACGTATCCGCCGTAATCCGCACCCCGTCAAACTTTTCCGTATAATCAAACAGTGCCTGGTCTCTCCTGTTTTTTACTTCCTCTAATATTTCATTGACAGTAGACTCATATTTTCCATACTGGTTCGGGCTTCTCTGTAATAAATTTTCCAGAATATTTTCCCGTTCCCGTTCCGTTAATTCGACTATTCTCATGCGGGTAATACCTCCTTTAAATCATGGATCAATGTATTGATTCTCTCGTGCTGCATTTTCATGCTAACCTCATTGACTACCACCCTCGCCGACAACGGACAGATCTCCTCTAAAACTTCCAGCCCATTTTCCCGAAGTGTGGATCCCGTTTCCACGATATCCACAATCACTTCGGATAATCCGACGATCGGCGCCAATTCGACCGAACCGTTGAGTTTAATAATTTCTACCGTCTGATGCTTTACATTGTAGAAATAATCCTTTGCAATTCGGGGATATTTACTTGCCACCCGGATCAAAGAACCGTCATTTAACTGCTTCCTGGCAGATTCTGGCCCGGCAACGCACATCCGGCACTTTCCGGTATTCAGATCCAACACCTCATAAAGTTTCCTGCCTTCTTCCAGAATTGTGTCTTTCCCAACTACGCCAATATCCGCAGCTCCCAATTCCACATAAGTCGGCACATCCGACGCCTTCGATAAGAAAAATTTTAATTTTAATTCCTCATTGACAAAGATCAGTTTCCTGGTTTTCTCGTCTTTCATTTCCTCACAGGTAATACCGATCTGTTCCATCAGGCTCAGAGTTTTCTTCGCCAGCCTGCCCTTTGCCAGAGCAAATGTTAAATACTTCATACCATTCCTCATTTCTAAGCGATAGATTGCAAAGAACCACACGGGAGAATTCCAAAGATTTCCCGTGTCAGAACAAAACTATTTGCTTTCGCCCGGAAACAAATAGCCAGTCTGACTTGTCCCACATAGCATATTTTATTGATTGTACTTAGGTTTCCTCCGTAATATATAGAACCCGTTCATTCCCGTTGCGTCTGGCATACTCCTCATACTCCTCATAGGCTACTTTGGAGGACTTACGAAGCATCTGGACGGTCTCCCCTGCGGCCCTCAGCTCCGCCGCCTGGGTCAATGCCTTCTCCCTCGCCTCCTTGGGATACAAAAGCAAGATCCCCGAAGATGCTGCCGTCTGAAGCCGCTTTTGGCGCTCTAAAGCGATCATAAGCTGATCTAAGACAATGGCAAGGCCGATCGCCGGCACCTCCATACCAAACTGCCCTACCAGACTGTCATACCGGCCTCCGCTCGCAACGGCCTCCCCATTTCCATAGGTATAGGCACGGAAAATCACACCGGTATAATAACTGTAATGACTAAGCATGCTCATGTCAATTGTCACATAATCCATAAAACCATAGAGGGTTAGAATAGTTTCTAATTTCTGTAAACGCTCCAATGCCCGCATCACACGGGTACTGTGGGTGCGCTCTTTCACGTATTCTACACATGTAGACATATCACCCTGGATATCTGGCAGCTTCATGAAAATTTCCCGCAGTCCCTGAGATACGGTCAGCTGCTCCAGCAAATCCTCCACACCAAAAAAGTTTTTTGTTTCAATCAGATCTCGCAGCTTGTCCGTTTCCTCCTGGTCAAATCCTGCCTCTTCCACCAATCCCCGGAACAGGTCGGCATGGCCGACTTCCAGCTGGAACTCCTGCAAACCGCTCTGGAGCAGACATTCTATGGTAAGCGCAATCATTTCCGCATCCGCATCGGAACTGTCATCATGAAACAGCTCGGCACCGATCTGCGTCACCTCCTGCAGTTTTCCCTTATACTGTTTGGTATTGACAAAGGTCTGCGCCGTATAACAGAAGCGAATCTGCATCTGTTCCTCCCGACAATATTTGGCAACACACCGCGCAATCGATGGCGTCATATCAGGACGCAGGACCAGTGTGTTGTTTCCACGGTCAAAAAACTTAAACATCTCATCGGATGCGACCGTCCCACGCTCTTTATTAAAGATATCGAAATACTCAAACGTCGGAGTCTGAATATCCTGGAACCCATAGGAATGGATCATCTTTTGCAAATCACCCTGTACTGCCAGCTTTTGCGCACAGGAACTTCCATAGATATCGCGGACGCCACCCGGTGTATGTAACAATTCATTACTCATGTTTTTTCCCTTTCCTGCTTATGCATCTTCTTCCCCGTTTAATAAATCGCCGTCGGACTTTCCTCTTTTGCATCATAGCCCTTCTTTCGCAGGGCGTCTAAAATTTCCTGCTTATGCTCATGTCCAAACGCCTCCAGGGTAATTTTTAATTCCACGGCAGCATTGCGGTTGATGCTTACAAACTGGTTGTGTTCCAGACGGATGACATTTCCCTTATGTCTGGCAATGATGTCCGCCACAGTAACCAGTTCCCCGGGACGGTCCGGCAAAAGTACGGATACGCTGAATACCCTGCCTCGGGCAATCAAACCATGCTGCACCACCGATGAGGTCGTGATGATATCCATATTTCCACCACTTAAAATGGATACCACCTTTTTATCCCGACAATCCAGATGCTTTAATGCCGCCACAGTCAATAATCCGGAATTTTCCACCAACATCTTATGGTTTTCCAGCACATCCAGGAAATTCACGATCAACTCCTGATCCTCTACCTCAATAATCTCATCAATATTCTTCTGGATGTAAGGGAAGACCACATCCCCTGGTGTTTTCACCGCCGTACCGTCTGCAATGGTCTCTACCTCCGGCAGCGTTACGACATGCCCGCTCGCCAGAGATGCCTTCATACAACTGGCGCCTGCCGGTTCCACACCGATCACAGTAATATTGGGATTCAGGAATTTAGCCAGGGTAGATACCCCTGCCGCCAATCCGCCTCCACCTACCGGAACCAGAATAATATCTACCGTTGGCAGTTCCTTAAAGATTTCCATCGCGATACTGCCCTGTCCCATGGCGACTGTTTCATCATTAAACGGATGGACGAAGGTTGCACCCTTTTCCTCCGCCAGCTTTAACGCATGCTGATATGCCTCATCGTAGACCGAACCGTGCAATACCACTTCTGCCCCATAGTTCTTAGTACGGTTTACTTTAATTAACGGCGTTGTCGTCGGCATCACAATCGTCGCCGGAACATGAAATAATTTAGCGGCATAGGCGACACCCTGGGCATGATTGCCCGCTGATGCCGTAATTAATCCCTTTTCCCGCTCCTCCTCGGACATGGTACTGATCTTATAATATGCTCCTCTGACTTTGTAAGCACCGGTATACTGCATATTTTCCGGTTTCAGATAGATCTTGCCGCCCGTCTGCTCTGAAAAATACTCACTGTAAATCAGATTCGTCGGCAAAACCACCTCTTTTACTTTATCCGCTGCTTCCTCAAATTTATCTAATGTCATCATTGTATTCCATCTCCATTCCTAATTGTTTCACCTGTTCCGCCTCTGTCTATGCCTAACAACCATTTCCTGTGGGGTACTCCATTCCAGCGCGAACCATTTCCTGACAGCACTTCCGCCTGCATCAGTTCTCAAACAACGCATCTACAAAACTGTCTGCATCAAATTTCTGCAAATCATCTATCTGCTCCCCGATCCCAATATATTTCACCGGTAGATGCATCTCAGACTGAATCGCAATGGCAATCCCACCTTTGGCCGTTCCATCCAGCTTGGTTAATACAATTCCCGTAATATCCGTAACTTCATTAAACTGCTTCGCCTGTACCAGTGCATTCTGCCCGGTTGTCCCATCCAGAACCACTAATGTTTCTCTCCTGGCCTCTGGATATTCCCGCTCAATGATCCGATTGATCTTGCCCAACTCTTCCATCAAATTCTTCTTGTTATGCAAGCGACCCGCAGTATCGCAGATCAGCACATCCGCTTTTCTCGCCTTGGCCGCATTGACGGCGTCATAGACCACCGCCGCCGGATCTCCACCTTCCTGCCCGGAGATAATTTCTACACCTGCGCGGTTCGCCCACTCTGTCAGCTGGCCAATCGCCGCTGCACGGAATGTATCGGCAGCCGCCAGAACTACCTTCTTCCCCCGGTCCTTAAACTGCCCTGCCAGCTTACCGACCGAAGTCGTCTTTCCCACACCGTTGACACCGATCAAAAGGACGACAGAAGTCTGATCTGCGAAATCATAGGCATGTTCATCCACCCGCATCTGCTCCTTAATCGTATCAATCAGAAGCTGGCGGCACACACTGATCTCCTTGATCCGCTGTTCCTTAACCTTCTCCCGCAGATCATCAATAATTTTTTCAGTCGTGTTCACACCAATATCCGCCATAATAAGGACTTCCTCCAATTCCTCGTAGAAATCGTCGTCAATCTCTGAAAATCCACTAAAAATTGAGTCCACCCCGGCTACAAAACTATCTCTGGTCTTGGTAAGCCCATCCTTCAATTTACTGAAAAAGCCCTTTTTTTCACCCATGTTATTGTAATCCCTTCTTTTCCTATTTGCAATGAATAACGATTAATTTGCGATCTCTTTTTCATCCAGCAGATTCACCGATACCAGCGTAGACACTCCCTTTTCCTGCATTGTGATACCATAGAGGATATCCGCTGCATTCATCGTACCGCGCCGGTGGGTAATCACGATAAACTGTGTGTTTTTTGTCAGTTTATGTAAATAATCCGCATAACGGCCTACATTGGAATCATCTAACGCCGCCTCAATCTCGTCCAGAAGACAGAACGGCGATGGTTTCAGGCTCTGGATGGCAAAGAGCAATGAAATAGCGGTCAACGCCTTTTCCCCGCCGGACAACTGCATCATATTCTGCAGTTTTTTGCCCGGTGGCTGTGCGACAATCCGAATTCCTGCCTCCAGGACATCTTCATCCTCCGTCAATTCCAGTGTACCACGGCCCCCGCCAAATAATTCCTTGAATACCTTATCAAAACGAAGACGGATCTCTTCAAACTGACTGGCAAACTGTTTGCGCATTTCCTCATCCAGTTCCTCGATGATACCAACCAATACCTCCGCCGCCTGAATCAGGTCATCATGCTGCCCGTTCAATAAGGTATAACGCTCCATGATCTCCTGGTATTGTTCAATCGCATTGACGTTGACATCCCCCAGCGAGCGGATTTTATTCTTGAGATCCCGTATCTGCTGTTTCATCTTTTCCTGCGGCATATCAATCGGAACCTGTAATTCCTCCGCTTTGGAATAGGTCAGTTCATACTGTTCCCACATATAATTGGTATAGGAATCCATCTTTTCCTGTAATTTTTCCTGTTGGTTGTGGAGCCGGAAACATTCCTTGTCCAACCGGTTCATCTGCTCGGACAGTTCTTCCCGTTTCTCAAAGAAGCATTTCTGTCTACCCGTTAATTCTTCCCTGGTACTGGTCTTCTCCGCTAACATCTGCTCCAGGGTTTCCATTTGCGCCGTAAGCTGTTCCATCTGGCGCTGTACCTCCAAAATCTGTTCCTCTTTTTCCCGGATCCTGTCGCCGGACTGGGCATTATTCTCGGACAGCTCCTGTTTCTCCTGCCTCACTGTCTCCATTTCCTGCCGGACACGGGTAATATTCTCCTGGAGAAATGTCTTCTTTTGGATGAGACTGTTCTGCTGCAGCCGGGACTCGTTCTCTTCTGCGGTCAGCCGTTCCTCCTGGGCACGGCTTTCCTCTAACCTTTCCCTGCACTGGGCAATCCGTTCCTCTCGGATTTTATTCTGATTCTCCACTTCCTTGCGCTGATCCTGCAATTGTTCTAACTGCCTGCGGATTTCCTCTTTCTGGCTGTCAATGCCCTGGGTTTCAAACTGAATCTGTTCCAATACTTCCCGGTTTTTCGCCATATCATCCTCAGCCCGGTCATAGCGTAATTTCGCCGTGTTCTGTTTCAGGATCAAATCTTCCCGAATTCCATGGTTTGCCTCCATCTTCCGCTGCATGTCACTGCCTTCCTGTTCCTTTTCCCGGATCAGGCCGGTAATTTCCTGCATACGCTTCTGATGTGCTTCCACCGCTTTTTCCAAATCTTCCATTTCCCTGCGGCGTCCCAAAAGATTATTGTTATTCTTAAATGCTCCTCCAGACATGGAGCCTCCTGGATTGAGCAGTTCCCCTTCCGTCGTCACAATGCGGAGCGTATGGTGATACTTCCTGGCAAGTGCAATCGCATGGTCAATCTGGTCCACGACCACGAATCGTCCCAGTAAATATTCGACCAGACCAGAAAAACGGGATTCCGCTTCTACAAGTGTAGAAGCCAGTCCAATCACTCCTTCCTCAGAAAGAATCTGCGTAGCCTGTCCATGCGATCTGCCATGCACATTCGTCAGTGGCAGGAATGTCGCCCGGCCAAACCGATTCTTCTTGAGATATCCAATCATACTTTTTGCCGTCTGCTCATCATCCGTGACAATATTCTGGATGCTTCCGCCTAATGCGGTTTCTACTGCAATCTCATACTTCTGTTTTACCCGAATAATATCGGCAACTACGCCAATGATTCCAGGATACTGCTTCTTCTGCTCCATGACCCGTTTGATGCTCTGTCCAAATCCCTCATAGCGTTCCGTCATATTTTTCAGGGAATGTAGTCTGGAATGATCCATATGGTAATGCTGCTGAATATCCCGATGCTCTCCCCGCAGCTGCTCTAACTCCCCCTGTAAACTGCGGACAGAACGGCTCATCTCCTCGCCAATGTGATCCATTTCTTGGATCTTATCCGTCAAATCATCCAGAGCCTGCTTTTCCCGGTCTAAAATTTCCTGCAGCGCCACGGATTCCGTCTTGTTCTCCAAAATCCGCTTCGTCATTTCCACCTTTTTGATATTATTCTGTTCTAATAACGTCTGGAAACGTTCCTCCTGTGTCTTTACCCCGGTATTCGTATCGGATGCCGCCAGGATCTCCTCATTATGGCCCGTAATCTCCTCATCCAGATCCCGAATTGCTCCTGCAATCTCCTCTTTCTGTGCCGAAATCCGGGATTGCTCCTGCACACACGACTGCAATTCTTCTTCCAGCGTCTGCTCCTGCCCGGCATAGCCACTCTGGTCCTCTGCCAGAGTATCCAGTTTCTGATCTAACGCCCGAATCTGTTCCTGATAATGGGCTTCATTCTGGCGTACCGCATGAATCTGTTCCTGTAACAGTTTTATTTCTCCCTCACATTGATTGCAGCGCATCTTATCCGAGGTAATTGTCTCCCTACATTCTTCGATCTGTCTCCCCTGCTTCTCCAGGGTCTCCTCCAAAGAAACGTAGTCTGCCTTTGCCTGCTCATAATCAGATTCTGCCTGCTTGAAATCCCGGCCAGCGATCTCCTCTTTCCCCCGCAGCTCTTTCATCGTATTCTGATTCTGACGGTATTCTGTCAAAAAGACATGGATATCCAAATTCCGCAGTTCATCCCGATAGGTCAGATATTCCTTGGCCTTTCCCGCCTGTTTCTCCAACGGACCGACCTGTTTCTCCAGTTCCGCCAAGATATCCTCAATACGCACCAAATTCTGGCGTTCTTCCTCGAGGTTTTTCTCCGCCATATTTTTTCTCTTTTTAAACTTCACAATACCAGCGGCTTCATCGAACAATTCCCGACGATCCTCTGGTTTTCCACTCAATATTTTATCAATCTGTCCCTGCCCGATGATCGAATACCCTTCCTTGCCGATTCCGGTATCAAATAATAATTCCTGGATATCCCGCAGCCTGCATGCTGCACCATTCAAAAGATATTCGCTCTCGCCGGAACGGTATACCCTTCTAGCAATTTTGACTTCTTCATAGGGAATCTTTAACTGATGGTCTTCATTATTGATGGTAATCGCAACATAAGCAAATCCTTGCGGTTTGCGCATCTGCGTTCCCGAAAAGATGATGTCCTCCATCCTGGCACCGCGAAGCTGTTTCGCGCTCTGCTCCCCCAGGACCCAGCGAACCGCATCTGCCACATTACTTTTTCCGCTTCCATTCGGCCCAACAATCGCTGTAATTCCATCATGAAATTCAAATACCAGTTTATTGGCAAAGGATTTAAATCCATGTACCTCCAAGCTCTTTAAATACATTCTGTCTCTCCCTCGTGACTACTTTTGACACCCAACTTCAGGATCGCCTGATAGGCGGCAGACTGCTCCGCCTTTTTCTTGGTGCGGTCAGTTGCAGTGGCAACCTGTTTCCCGTCTATGATAACCGCTACCGTAAAAGATTTGTGGTGATCCGGTCCCGACTCGGATAATAATTCATAGTGCAGGGAACGATGCTTTCCCTGTACCATCTCCTGCAGGATGGTTTTGCTATCATAGAATAACTTTTTCTGTTCGATATCCTGTAACACGAAATGATTGACATATTCCCTGGCACGCTCCAGTCCACCATCCAGATAGATGGCGCCGATCGTTGCCTCTAATGCATCCGAAAGAATGGAATCCCGGTCTCTGCCCCCGGAGGCATCCTCTCCCTTACCTAACAAAATATATTTTCCCAGGTCGATCTCGCGGGCACACAGAGCCAGGGTCGGCTCACAGACATAACTGGCACGAATCCTGGTCAAGACCCCCTCCGGTCTGGTCTGGTTCTGCTGAAAAATATATTCGCTGGAGATCAGTTCCAGGACGGCATCCCCCAAAAATTCCAGCCTTTCATTGCATTTATATTTTTTTAAGCGCTTTTCATTGGAATACGAACTATGTGTCAATGCAGTCACCAACAGATCAGGATCTGCAAACGTATATCCAATCTTATTCTCAAATTCTAGTATCATTTTCTGGTTCAATCTTTGTCCGCTCTCCTTTATGCCTGGTTTGCCTGTTTGATCAGAGCAAAGGCGTCCTCCACTGTGTCAACCTGGTTTACTGCGTCCTCTTCCAAAATCACATCGAAAGCGTCTTCGATTCCCATAATAATCTGAAATACTTCGAGGGAATCCGCCCCCAGATCGTCCACAAATTTTTTCTTTCGGGTAATCTCTTCTGGATCCATCGATAACACTTCTGCGATAATCCTTTGAAGCTTTTCAAACTCCATAACAACCCTCATTTCTATTTACGACTCTATCGTCAAATTTTCTTTGATCTTTTCATTAATTTTCTGTTCCGTAAACTGTACACATTGCAAAATCCCCATTTTGACATCTCTAGGTTCAGAACTGCCATGCGTCTTGACCACCAGCCCTTTGAGCCCCAGCAAAGGAGCACCGCCATGATCGGAGGTATTAAATTCTTTCAGGGTCTTTTTCAATGCCGGCTTGATCAACAGGGCTCCTATCTTGCTGCGCAGGGACGACATCAATCCCTGTTTTACCTTATGCAGCAATGTGCCCGCCAATCCCTCATATAATTTCAAAATAACATTTCCGACAAACGCTTCACAGACAATGACATCCGCATCTCCGTTCGGGATATCCCTGGCTTCAATACTTCCTACAAAATTTATATCTTTACATTCTTTCAATAAAGGATATGTCTCTTTGACTAACATATTCCCCTTTTCTTCCTCGGCACCAATATTCACGATGGCAACTTTTGGATTTTGGATCCCCACCACATGTTCCATATAAATGGATCCCATCTGGGCAAACTGCAACAGGTGGGAAGACCTGGCATCTACATTCGCTCCACAGTCGATCAACAGAGATGGCCCGTTCGCCGTAGGAATTAACGGTGCCAACGGTGCACGCTCCACGCCTTTAATCCTTCCGATCACGAACTGGCCGCCCACCAGAATCGCCCCGGTACTACCCGCAGAGACAAACGCATCCGCCTCGCCGTGTTTGACAAGATTCATACCTACCACGATGGAAGAATTCTTTTTCTTGCGCACAGCCATCACTGGCGGTTCATCAAATCCGATGACTTCATCCGCATGCACAATATGCATCCGTTTCTCATCATACTGATATTTCTCTAACTCGGTATGTATTACATCTTCCTGTCCAACCAGGGTAATCACAATATTCTGATTCTCCTGCATCGCCTCAATAGCACCCTGTACCGGCACTCTGGGAGCCTCGTCGCCACCCATGGCATCCACCACTACTCTGATCTGATCACTCATCCTGTTCTTCCCTCCAATATCCTGTTCCTATCTTCCATCAAGAAAAATACTCAAAGAGCACAAACTCCCGCCACCTTCCTCTCAGACACCCCCTTCAAATCAATTCTTTTTATAAAAAAATGATTTAAAGGTAGAAAATCCCAAAGTATGCGGTGCGATAATCTGCTCTGTACTTCCCACGAACAGCAGTCCATCCTGCTGCAGGGAGGCACAGAATCGTTTATTGATTTCCACCTTCGCTTCCTCTGTAAAATAGATCATAACGTTTCGGCATATAATGAGATTGCAGTCCTTGATATAAGGATCCTTCAACAGGTTATGCTGCCTGAAATTCACGCAGCGCTTTACCTCTTCCGAGATCTGATAGCTCCTGGCGCCGACCTTGGTAAAGTATTTGGAAATATATTCCTTTGGCAGCCCACGCAGGCTTTTCTCATCATATAGTCCAATCTGCGCTTTTTCCAAAACCTGTTTATCAATATCTGTTGCAATAATCTGAATCTGGTTCATCGGAATGAACTTCGCTAACAACATAACCAAGGTATACGGCTCATCACCGGTAGAACAAGCAGCGCTCCAAATTTTAATTTTCTGTCCAAAACGCTCAAAAAGATACGGCAACATTTCTTTTTCCAGGAGCTGCCATTGCTCCGGGTTTCGATAGAATTCCGAGACATTGATCGTCAAATAAGCGATAAATTCCTCCAATTTATCCTGGTCTGTCTTTAACAATCTCAGATATTCATCGTAGCCAGATACATTGCTCCTGGTTATCAAAGCATCAATCCGGCGTTTCATCTGACGTTCTTTATAACAGCTCAAATCAATCTTGGTCAATTGGAATACTTTATCTTTAAAAATCTCATAATCACCCATATCTTACTCCTATAAGTCAAAAAATCGCCAACCCGCATCAAACGGATTGGCGAACCAATAATCTAAATTACTCTGCTGGCTCTTCAGCGACTACTTCCACTTCTTCCTCTTCCGCCTGGGAGTCATTTGATAATGCCTTGATACTCAAGCTGATCTTGTGGTCGTCCTTATTAAAGTCAACCACCTTTGCCTCTATCTCCTGGCCTACTTTCAAAACATCCGATGGCTTATCCACATGCTCTTTGGAAATCTGTGATACATGGAGCAAAGCATCCACACCCGGCTCTAACTCGATGAAGGCACCGAAGTCCGCCATACGGGCTACCTTACCCTGTACCACCGCTCCTACTCCATATTTCTCATCTGCATTTAACCATGGATTCTGATCTTCAAATTTCAGGCTAAGTGCAATCTTGTCTTCCTTAATATCCTTAATCAATACCTTTGTCTTGTCACCAACACTGAAGACTTTCTTTGGATTCTCCACACGGCCCCAGGACATTTCTGAGATATGCAGCAGACCATCTGCACCACCCAGGTCGATAAATGCACCAAAATCTGTCAGGTTCTTTACTACACCTTCCACGGTATCTCCGACATGGATTCTTGCAAATAATTCTTCCTGCAGTTTCTTCTTCTCTGCCACCAGAAGCTGTTTCCTGTCACCAATGATTCTTCTCTTTTTCGGATTGAATTCGCTGATCACAAACTCAATTTCCTGACCTGCATATTTGGAAAGGTCTTTTTCGTAAGTATCGGATACCAGACTAGCTGGAATAAATACTTTTGTCTCATCAATGACGACGCTTAATCCACCGGAAAGTACGGTAGCAACTGTCGCCTTCAGGACTTCCTTATTCTCAAACGCTTCTTTGATGCGCTCGTTACTCTTTTCCATTGCCAGACGCTTGTAGGTCAATAATACCTGGCCTTCGCCATCGTTTACCTTCAAGACTTTGGCATTCATCTTGTCGCCTTCTTTGACAACTTCTGTCAAGTCGATTCCAGACTGGTTGCTGTATTCGTTTCTTGTGATGATACCGTCTGCCTTATATCCAATATTCAGCACGATTTCATCTTCCTTGACACTGATCACTGTCCCTTCTACAATCTCTCCGTTGTGGATTGTTACTAATGATTCTTCCAATAACTGTTCAAATTCATTGTTCACTTCTGACATATGATTGAACCTCCTTAATAATAGTATTTGGGGTTGACGCCCCAGCAGTAATACCCACGCTACGAATGAATTGAAAAGCCTTCAAATCTAAGTCATCAAGTGTCTGTATAAAATGTGTGTTCGGACATTCCTTGCTGCAAATCTCGTAGAGCTTCCGCGTGTTCGAACTATGTTTTCCACCTATCACTATCATCGCCTCAGACGCACCTGCAATCACAGCTGCTTCCGTCTGACGTTCTTCGGTAGCGTTGCAAATTGTATTCATAACGTTAATATCATAACTCTTTTTCGAAAAAATTTCAACTATATCTTTAAATTTCTTGTAATTAAATGTCGTCTGGGATACCATGCAGACTTTTTTCCCTGGATCCAGCACGCAATTTTCTGCCTCTTCCGGCGTTCCAACCACAATTGCCGTATGGTTGCACCATCCATTAATTCCCTCTACTTCCGGGTGGCTGGCATTGCCAACAATGACAATCTGACACCCCGCATCATATTGTTCCTGTACGATCCGATGGATCTTTGCAACGAAAGGACAGGTTGCATCAACAATCGTGACACCTTTCTGTTCCAATTTCTGGTAAAGCTGCCTGCTGATCCCATGGGAACGGATGATAACGGTCACATCTTCCCCTTCTTCGAGACCGGACAGATCCTCCTGCAGCACGTGGACTCCTTTTTCCTCCAGATCAGCCACCACCTGTTCATTGTGGATGATCGGTCCAAGCGTGTACACTTTCTGCTTCTTCTCTGCTTCCTCGTACACCATGTCCACCGCACGCTTTACCCCAAAACAAAACCCTGCGCTTTTCGCCAGCGTCACTTCCATGCAAGTCCTCCCATTCCCTCTAATATGTTTTTGCCCCATAGATTCCAATAATCTCAGCAACCACCTGGTCAATCGTCAGATTAGAAGAATCTACAAACACGGCATCCTCTGCCTGGCGCAGCGGTGCAATCTCCCGGTTCATATCCTGCTCATCCCTCGCCCGGATATCCCGTTCAATCTGATCCAGTTCACAGTCCATACCTCGCTCAATCTGCTCTTTGTAACGTCTTCTGGCACGCTCTGAGGCGGAAGCCGTCAGATAAATTTTGACATCGGCATGCGGCAGCACACAGGTACCAATATCCCTGCCATCCATCACCACATTCTTGGATGCTGCCAGTTCCTTCTGCAAATTCAGTAGCTTTTCCCGGACAGCCGCATATTTTGAAATATTAGAGGTCATCATGCTGACTTCTTCCGTTCGGATCAGACCATTGACGTTTTCCTCCCCCAGTAAAACCTGCTGTTCCCCATTTTCATAGGAAATGGATACCTGTACCTCATCACAGAGTTTGGAAATTCTTTCCTCATCCTCCGCAGGAATATCCTGGCGCAGAAAATACAATGCCATGGCACGGTACATGGCGCCGGTATCCACATAAATAAAATCCAGTTTTTTTGCTACCTCTCTCGCAATGGTGCTTTTGCCGGCACCTGCCGGTCCGTCAATTGCTATGTTATGCATATGATCCTCCAATCCGAAGCGTTATCAATAAAAGACGCAGTGAAATCCATCCGTGTTTCCCTAAATACGGACTTTCCTTGCAAAGCCGACTACCCGCAACGCTTCCACACAGAATAGCCGTCTATGATAGACCTGTCCCCCAGTACATGAATCCTACTTTTTGGATTGTTTGGCACAGAATGTTGTTCTAACCATGCTGCTTCACAAATTTCATTCCGGCACAGACAACCCTGCCAGGTAACCGGTAGACCAGGCAATTTGCAGATTATAACCACCCGTAACCGCATCCAGATCCAGAATCTCGCCAGCAAAGTACAGACCACGACAATGTCTGGATTCCATGGTCGCAGGATTGATATCTTTGACCGAGACCCCACCTTTTGTAATGATTGCCTCATTATAACCACGTAAACCCGCCGGTGTCAATGGAAAAGCCTTAATTAATTTTAGCAGCCGCCCTCTCTCCTGCTTCGTAACCTCATTGATCCGTTTTTCAGGATCTATCTGGGACAAGCTGACCATAACCGGAATCAATTTTGCCGGAAGAAGCTTAGACAAACTGTTTTTGAACTGCACATTTTTCCGCTCCGCAAAATCCCGCAACAGTCGATCGTCCAACTGCGATTCGCTAAGCGCCGGTTTCAAATCAATCTCCATGCGCACCCCTTCCATATCCGCACCGCTCAAAATCGAACTGGCGGAAAGTACCAGTGGCCCGCTTACGCCAAAATGGGTAAACAGCATTTCTCCCTGTTCCGTAAACAGGCAGGTCTGTCCCCGAAAGACTTGAAGCGCTACATTCCGCAAGGATAATCCCTGCAGCTCTTTACAATATCCTTCCCGAACCGTGATCGGCACCAGGGAAGGGCTGCATTTCACTAACGTATGTCCGGTCTCTTTCGCAAACTGGTATCCATCCCCGGTAGAGCCGGTAGACGGATAGGAGATTCCACCGGTTGCAACAATCACAGCATCAGCTGTCAGGTTCCTTTTCTGTCCCTTTTGCAGAAAGTCAACGCCCGCAATCTCCCCGGCAGCCTGTACCCGGAGGCCGGTTACCCTGGCATGCAGCTCTACTTTGACTCTCCTGGACTTTAAGGCATTTTGCAGAGTGCGTATGACATCGGATGATTTATCAGAAAGCGGAAATACCCGGTTTCCCCGCTCTGTCTTGAGTGCCAACCCCTCCGATTCCAAAAAATCCATCATCCTGCTGCTGTCAAAGGTATAAAAAGCGCTGTAAAGAAATTTAGGATTTGATACAACATGGGCGAGCAGTTGTTCCACATCGCTGTCATTGGTAATGTTACATCTTCCTTTGCCCGTAATATAAAGTTTTTTTCCCAACTTCTCATTTTGTTCCAGCAAGGTTACCCGGTGTCCCAAATCTGCCGCAGAAACTGCCGCCATCATACCGGCAGGGCCTCCCCCTACCACGATTACTTTACTCACTTTGTTCCATCCTTTCCAGGGCGAACGTAACTGCCGCCTGTGCAGCCTGTCTCCTGCAGGAATTCCGGCCTCCATCAAACCGGTAATGCCTGGTCTGTATCTCTCCCCCATACCAAGTACCGATATAGACGGTTCCTGCCGGGGTTCCATCCTCCCCGTCTTCCGGGCCGGCATAGCCAGTCACAGACAGCGTAAGATCTGCCCCCGTCCTGTTATGCACGCCCTCCGCCATCTCTGCTGCCGTCTGGCTGCTGACCGCCGTATATCGGTCTAAGGTTTTCTGCTGTACTCCCAATAATTTCTGTTTCACTGAATTGGAATACGTGACATATCCCTCCTCAAACACATCGGATGCCCCGGACAGATCCACCAGGGCTGACGCTACCATCCCACCGGTGCAGGATTCCGCCGTAGAGATATGAAGTCCCTGCTGTTTCAGGACTTTTATAAGCTGCTCGGCAGCCTGATGCAACGATTCCCGTTCCACCGCCTCCTGCCTATCCCAAGCCTGACTGGATTGCCCCTCCCAAAGGGAATCGTTTGTTTGTTTTGGTCGTCTTTGCTCTGTTCCCATCATTTCCCTCATTCCTGCAATGTTGAATTCCTATCCTCCCGCCTCTCATACGGAGCTGCAAAGATACTCCTTTTGCAGTATCCATTATTCCGCTTTCATCACATCCCAGTTTTTTGCCAAATAGTCAACCAGAGAAATTACCGTCAGAATCAGGGATAAATAAATTAAGATCTGCTCGATCAGGTCGATGACGGTACCGCTAAAATTGACAATCAACAGGACAGACATAACCATCTGCGCCACGGTCTTGCATTTTCCCCACCATCCTGCGGCAATCACGACGCCTGCCTCGGATGCTACCAATCGAAATCCACTGATAATGAATTCCCGACTGATAATCACAATAACGATCCATGTCGGCATCGTGCCCAGTGCCACAAAACAAATCAGCGCCGCACTGACTAAAAGTTTATCGGCGAGTGGATCCATAAATTTTCCAAAATTAGAGATCAGATTATATTTCCGAGCGATGTAGCCATCCAGGGTATCCGTCAGGCTGGCAAGTATGAAAATCGCCACAGCAATGTAATTATGATACGGAATCGTATCCACCAACATTGCCGCCACAAAGAACGGAATCATAAAAACACGAAGCATCGTTAATTTGTTTGGTAAGTTCATAACAGTTTCCTTTCTGTATCCGTCTGCCTGATCCGGCAACAGGATAGATCTCACAGCGGCTAACACCCCGCCTTATTCCAAGATTTCCCCAATCAGATCATATTCATCCGCCCCGGTAATGCGCACTTTCAGAAATTCTCCCGAAATCAAGTCCCAGTCAGATGCTACAAACACATAGCCATCGACTTCCGGAGCGTCCATATAGGTGCGGGTAATGTAAACATTGTCTTCCGGCAGCCTGCCTTCCACCATTACATCCAGCACATTTCCAATCTGTGCCTCTCCCGCAGCAAAAGCAATCGGCTGCTGTAATGCCATGATTTTATCCCGTCTGTCCTGTTTTACCTGCTCCGGGATCTGATCCGGCATCTCTGCCGCCGGTGTATCCTCCTCCTGAGAATAGGGAAAGACGCCGAGACGTTCAAACTTCATTTCCTGGACAAAATCGCACAGCTCTGCAAAATCCTGCTCAGTCTCTCCGGGAAAACCGGTAATCAGAGTGGTGCGGAGTACGATATCCGGGATCTCGGTACGCAGCTTGGCAATGCGTTCTGTCAACTCCTGCCGGTTCGTTTTCCTCCCCATGCGGCGCAATATGGCATCCGAGCCATGCTGTACCGGAATGTCCAGATAATGGCAGACTTTTGGCAGCGTCCGTACTGCCTGGATTAATTCCTCTGTGATTTCCTCTGGATAACAATACATCAGTCGCAGCCAGCGGAGATCTTCGATCGCAGACAAGCGTTCCAGCAGTTCCGGCAGACTCTTTTTTCCATACAGATCCACACCGTATAACGTTGTCTCCTGTGCCACCAAGATTAATTCCCGGGCGCCGTTTTCCACTAGATGTTCCGCCTGGGCAATAAGATTTTCCATCGGTACACTGCGATAGGAGCCACGTACCATGGGAATGACGCAGTAAGTACAATGTTTATCGCAGCCCTCCGCAATCTTGAGATAGGCAGAATATCCTCCTGACATGCTGTCCCGGTCTGTCCGCGGTTTTGGCAGGTAATGAATATCTTTCAAACATTCGATCACTCCCGGTCTGTCCTGTAACGCACCGCGAATGGTTTCTGCAAGATCTTCATATCCCATCGTTCCCACAATGATATCTACCTCCGGAATTTCCGTGCGGATTTCAGCATGGTAACGCTGTGACAGGCATCCTGCTGCTACAAGCAGGCGGCAGACACCGGCTTCCTTATACTCTGCCATCTCTAACAGCGTATTGATACTCTCCTCCTTGGCATCCCCAATAAAACAGCAGGTATTGACTACAATGACCTCTGCCTCTGCTTCCTCATTCGTAATAACAAAGCCATCCTGTCGGAGTGCGGTAATCATCATCTCACTGTCTACCAAATTTTTATCGCAGCCCAGGGAGATAAAAAATAGTTTGACTGGCTCTTTCTCCGTTTGCACCTCTCCACCACCTTTATCTGTTCTGATCCAAAGCAGACTGTACACAATTGTGCATCAACATGGCAATTGTCATCGGGCCGACACCTCCCGGCACCGGCGTAATTGCACCTGCAATCTCTTTTACATCCTCAAAATCCACATCTCCACACAATTTGCCATTCTCATCCCGGTCCATCCCAACATCAATGACGGCAGCGCCCTCTTTGACATATTCCCGGTTCACAAACTTTGCCTTTCCAATTGCTACGACCAGAATATCTGCTCTTTTGGCAGTTGCTTTCAAATCCGGCGTATGGGAATGGCAGATCGTCACGGTGCCATTTTCACGGAGTAGTAACATTCCCATCGGCTTTCCGACGATATTACTGCGGCCAATAATTACACATTCCTTGCCGTCAATCGTTATCTCCGAACGCTTGAGCAGTTCAATAATCCCGGCTGGAGTACACGATACAAAGCCCGGCAGTCCGATACTCAATCTGCCCACGCTCTGCGGATGGAAGCCATCCACATCTTTATCCGGGTCAATGGTACGGATCACCAGATCCTCGTCAATATGCTCCGGCAAAGGCAGCTGTACCAGGATTCCATTCACTTCCGGTTTTGCATTGAGTTCCCGCACCAGATCCAACAGCTCCTGCTCCGTCACATCTTCCGGCAGTTCATATGCCAGAGAATGAATCCCGATATAGGCACACGCTTTCTTTTTGTTGCCGACATAAACCGTCGATGCTGGGTCGTTCCCTACCTGAATAACTGCCAGGGTAACCTCGATACCGTCTTCATGCAGTTTTGCTACCTGCTCCTTTAATTCTTCTTTTATTTCTGTGGAAATCTTTTTTCCGTCAATAATCTTCGCCATACTTCCTCCTTCTTCCATCTAGTGATAAAACGCATCGCCACTACAACTTCCATATCTTTCCTGAGATTTGGTGTAATGATCCTGCAGGAAAATACCAAAAATGTTACGTTCGCCGGTCTTGTACTTCAGACATTAAAGATACTACCGCCGACAAATTCCCGCATCAGAGAATTTTTAGGAATATCCTCAGTGCTGATACTGATAAAATAATCCAGGAATTTCAACAAGCGTTTCGCCTCAATATACTCCGGTGCATCCTTAGGGATTCCAAACAAAATGGCCTCCGCCTGCGGTTTGAGTACCGCCAGTTCATAGATTAACGCCGAGTTAAACATCACATCCGCTTCCTCTTGGAATGGGAAAATATAGTTATCCTCCCCTCTGCGGACAGAAGGCCACATTCCTATCGTATGGGCAGCGGAAGCCCCCCTGGTTCTGGCATCCCGGACCATGCGCCGGATTAAACGGCCGTCCGTGGTAGAGATCCGGTTGTGTTCATCAATATTAATCTGCGTCAAAGCACTGATATAGATCTTGAATTTGCTCTCTTTGGGCAGCGTGTAAGATAGTTTATCATTTAATCCATGGATTCCCTCAATTACCAGAATATCGTCAGCGTTTAACTGCTTGAAATCTCCTTTGAATTCCTTCTGCCCTAACAGAAAATTAAACGTCGGCAGTTCTACCCGCTCCCCTGCCAACAGCCGGTTCATCTGCTGATTGAACAATTCTACATCAATGGCTTCCAGACATTCAAAATCATAATTTCCATTTTCATCCAACGGCGTATCCTTACGGTCTTTGAAATAATTGTCTAATGCAATCGGATGCGGATTGAGGCCAAGGGTTCTGAGCTGAATGGATAAACGATGTGAAAACGAAGTCTTGCCAGAGGAGGATGGCCCTGCAATCATAATGAATTTCTTGCTGGAATCCCGGGCAATCTGTTCTGCAATCTGGGCTATTTTTTTCTCCTGTAATGCCTCCTGTACCAGAATTAGATCTGACGCCCCGCCATGGGAAATCACTTCATTTAATGCCCCTACCGTATCGACATTCACCATCTTGCCCCAATTGCTTGCCTCCTGTAAGGTATGAAACAGCTTTGGACTGGGTTTATGTAGTGAAATCTGATCCGGCGTCTTGCGGTTCGGCAGATTTATCATAAATCCACTGCTATAGGGCTCCAGGCTGAAATATTTCAGAACCCCGGTAGAAGGCGGCATATAGCCGTAATAGTAATCTTCAAAACCATCCAGGGTATAGATGTTCGCCCTTGATACACGACGGTATTCAAATAGGCGTTTTTTATCCGTCATTCCGTGTTTCTCAAATAATGCAAGCGCCTCTTCCGTATCTACTGAACGCTTCAGAAATGGCATATCTCTGTGTACAAGCTCTTTCATATATTGTTCGACGTTCGCCAGAAGTTCCGTTGTAATCACAACGCCCTCCGCCTCACAGTAACAGCTGTCGCCGATCTGGTGTTTCACAAACACATTTTCCAGACCCTGATCCCCACAGACGGCATAAAATGCACGCAGCATCAGCAGGGTTACCCCTCTGACATACGTCTTATGCCCACTGTCGGAAGCAGTCGTTAAAAACTGAATCTCCTGTTCCGAGCCGATGCGTTTATTAAGCTCAAGGAGTTTCCCCTGTTTCTTTGCCAGAATAATATCATTGGGATATTCTTTCTGGACATCTTTTGCCACAGTTTCATAGGTAGTTCCCGCCGGATATTCCTGCTGAAACGCCTGTTCTTTCCCTGGTATCATTACGCTGATTTTATTTCCCATTGCTCTCTCCATTCCAAAACATCAGTAATCACTATGTTTCCAACAAATATAACACCTGGCCAATCATTTCAGCTTCCCGCTGTAATTGTTCCAACCTGTCAGAGTCGCTGCCCGGAGGAAAATGCGCCAGTATTTTTGCAACCCGTCGGTTTTCCGCCTGCATATATTGCTGAAATACCGGATGTTTCCGCCGGATCAGATCTCTTCCATATGTATATTCCATCGCTTCAGAATAATGCTCCGTTCCCGGTACTGCCCGCATCACGACATAATATTTTCCCATATCCTGAACCATTTCTTCTCGGGCAATCCGAAATCCCAGTTCATGCAGACATCGCCTGACCCGATACACTTCGGACTGCGGTGACAGCACCAGTTCTTTTGCCGTTGCTATTACCTGGGGATGTGCGCGCAGAATCTTCTCCATCAAGGCGCCACCCATCCCACTGATTAGTATGGTATCTGCCTCTCCCGGCTCCAGGCTGGCGGTTCCGTCTGACAGTCGAAGTGCAATCTGTTTTTCCAAGCCGCACTCCTTGATATGCCTGGCTGCCCGCTGCAATGGCCCCTCATTGACATCCATGGCGATGGCGCCCTGCGCCTTTCCACTGGAAACCAGATAAATGGAAGTAAATCCATGGTCACAGCCAATATCCGCCACCACTCCGCCTGACAGCATCTGATCGGCGACCATTTGCAGACGCTCAGATAATGTGATCACTCAAGATAATCCTTTAATTTACGGCTACGGCTTGGATGTCGTAATTTGCGGAGTGCCTTAGCCTCAATCTGACGGATGCGCTCTCGGGTTACCTTGAATTCTTTCCCCACTTCTTCTAAGGTTCTGGCTCGTCCATCCTCCAAACCGAACCGCAATTTCAGCACTTTCTGTTCCCGTTCCGTCAAGGTCCCCAGAACCTCGTCCAACTGCTCCCGCAACAGAGTAAAGGCGGCAGCCTCTGCTGGAACTGGTACGTTATCATCCTGGATAAAGTCACCTAAATGACTGTCTTCCTCCTCCCCGATCGGCGTCTCTAAGGAGACCGGCTCCAATGAGATCTTTTGAATCTCCCGGACACGTTCTACCGGCATCCCCATCTGTTCGGCAATCTCCTCCGGGTAAGGCTCTCTGCCCAACTCCTGTAACAGTTGACGTTGTACCCGTACAAACTTGTTAATGGTTTCCACCATATGCACTGGAATACGGATGGTCCTGGCCTGATCAGCGATCGCTCTGGTTATCGCCTGACGAATCCACCAGGTAGCATAGGTACTGAATTTGAATCCTTTTTTGTGATCAAATTTTTCCACCGCTTTAATCAAACCCAGATTTCCCTCCTGGATCAGATCCAGGAACAGCATGCCGCGGCCCACATATCGTTTGGCAATACTAACGACCAGTCGAAGGTTCGCCTCGGCCAGTTTCTTTTTCGCAGCCACATCCCCTTCTTCCATCAATTTTGCCAGTTCTACCTCTTCATCCGCAGTCAAAAGTGGCACCTTACCGATTTCTTTGAGATACATACGCACCGGATCCTCGATGCTGACGCCATCGGGCACAGTCAGGTCAATATTTTCAATCTCTTCATCATCCGGCACATCACCACTGTTTTCCAATTCCAGAATCATCTCGTCTTCATCATCCCGGTCATCAGAAATCTGCAGCACATCCACATTCTTCTGCATGAGGTAATCATATATGGCTTCCGTCCGCTCCTCCGTGAGTTCAATATCCTTAAAAAAATTGTTGATTTCATTGCTTTCCAACACATTTTTCTTGGTCTTTGCCAACTCTAACAAAGCCAGAAGACGCTCCTGGAATTTCCTGGTTTCCTCCTCTGCATCCGTTTTCTTTTTTTCAGCCGCTTTCCCAGAAGATGCCTTGTCTTTTTTGATGTCACCCGTTTTTTTGGTGTCGCCTGCTTTTTTGGCTTCCCCAGTTTTTTTGGTGTCGCCTGCTTTTTTGGCTTCTCCAGTTTTTTTGGTGTCACCCGCTTTTTTGGTCTCACCAGCTTTTTTGGCTTCTCCTGCTTTTTTGGCTTCTCCTGCTTTTTGGGATTCTTCCGCTTTTTTGGTGTCTCCTGCCTTCTTGGTCGTCTTTGCTTGGGAAGAACTTTTGGCGGCACCATCCTTTTCCTCTTTTCCCTTGGACGCATCTTTCTTTTTTGTCTTCGGCGCACTGCTCTCCTTTGTTTTGGAGGCAGTTCCCTTTTTCGCCTTAGACGAATCGCTTTTCTTTGTCGCATTGGATTTCGCAGACGTCTTGGTAGATGTTTTCTTTTTCGCCGTACTTTTCGTCGTTTCCTCTACCTGTTCTGTTTTCTTTTTCTTTTCTGCTGCCATGCTGTTCCTTCCTTTCTACTATGTAAATAATACTTTTATCGTAAATATTACGCTTACTGTATCCATCTTATAGAGAAATATGCAGTTTCTCAGGATTTTGTAGCATTTTTTTCTGCTGTAACAGCTCCTGTAACTCTCCCAGATCTGTCAAAGTTCTGGTACGCTGCCTGGTACTGTATTCTTTAATATGAACCACCAGTTCATTGATCGCCTTTTCCTGTTCCGGTTTCGTCATGTCCGCAGCAAAGGTGGTCTGGAACATATTCGCCACCTGTTTCTGTTCCTCAATCTCCTGAAAGTGATTAATGATCCTGGCGGGCTGTAGCTCTCCCTGCTCCAACTGCTGATATAATAATTCCGCCGCCTGACGGTACATCTCATCAACAAAATCCGCAGGTTGGATAAGTTCTCGAATCCGGTCATATAACTCCGGTTTTTCAATTAACCACGACAGGAACAAACGATAGGTATAACCAATCCCCTCTTCCTGGCTGCGGTTTCCCTGTTTGTTTTCCCTTTTCCTCTGCTCCATGACTTCCTGGTAACCATCCGGCATCTGGTTCGAATATCGGATAATCAGGCTCCGCAAATCCTCCTGCCGGATATGATATTTGGCGGCAAGCGCCTCCAAATAACTGTCCCTCTTGACTTTATCTTCAAAAACCAAAAGTTTTCTGGCCATTTCATGAATAAATCGGGTGCGCTCTTCTGGGTCGGAGAGATCAAATTCCTGCCGAAGAACCCCAATCTCAAAAAAGAAACTGTTTTCTGCCTGGTCGATCCGCTCCTGAAACGCTTCTGCGCCCTGTGCCTTGATAAACTCATCGGGATCCTTATAGGGATCCATATGAATGATCCTGCCTGTAATCCCCGCCTGACGTAAGATAGGAATCGCCCGGAGCGCTGCTTTGGTTCCGGCCGCATCACTGTCATAGGTCAAAAGGACTTCTTCTGTGTAACGCCGCAGGAGCGCTGCCTGCTGCTCGGTAAATGCTGTTCCAAGGGAAGCGACTGCTCCGGTAAAGCCTGCCTGATGCAATGCAATCACATCCATATATCCTTCGCAGAGAATCAGATGTTTGCGCTTTCCCTGTTTCGCATAGTTCAGTCCAAAGAGATTACGGCTTTTATCGAATAATTTGGTCTCCGGGGAATTGAGATACTTCGGTTTGGCATCTCCCATCACCCTGCCCCCAAATCCGATGACCCGATTATTGACATCCATTATGGGAAATATGACTCGATTCCAGAATTTATCATACACTCCACGCTCGTCCATCTTGAACAACCCGGTTTCCTGCAGGGTACGGTCATCATAACCCTCATGACGAAGGTACTGATACAGTTCGCCGCCTCCCTGTCCGGCATAGCCCAGACCAAAGCGCCGGATCGTTTCGTCAGATAATTCCCGTTTCCGCAAATACTCATATCCAATCTGTCCCTGTGCAGATTTTAACTTGGCATAGTAATAGCTGGCAGCTTTTCGGTTAATCTCCAACAATACCATGCGCAGATTTTCTTCCCGCTTCTGTTCTGCGGATAGTTCCTGCTTAGGCAGTACAATCCCTGCCCGTTCTGCCAAAAATTCCATGGCCTCTGGAAACGTATAATTCTCATATTCCATGACGAATGTCAGGACATTTCCACCCATACCGCAACCAAAGCACTTGTACATCTGTCTGGCAGGGTTGACAGAAAAGGAAGGAGATTTCTCATTATGGAAGGGGCATAGACCGACATAACCGCTGCCAGACCGCTTAAGCCTCACATAGGAACCGATCAGATCCACCACGTCATTGGCTGCCCTGACCTGCTCAATCTGTTCCTCGGTATATCTGCGCATCCCAGTTCCCCCTTTCGCCACTCCAAAAGACAATTGCACATCTACTTAGAATTATTCGACAGAAAAAACCGATTTCCTTTTTTATTTTTAAACTTTTTTATTTTCCCCTGGAAATACACCCTTCGGAAAAACAAAAATCCCCTGGTTGCCTCCATTTCGAAGGTACACAGGGGTAACGTTGCGTTTTTATTACACGCTCCAGAACTTTGGTATCATGATCTCCCGATACAAATTAACCGAGAAACGGTCACTCATACAGGCAATATAGTCGCACACGACCCGTCTGGCCGGCTCGCCCTCCCGGATCAGCTGTCCAAATTCTTCCGGCATTTTTTCCAGTCGGTGGATATAGTATTCGTAGAGCTGTTCGATCATATGCTCCACCTTGCGTTCCTCTCCCTTAGCGGTAGGATTGGTATAGACCGTTTCAAAGAGAAACTTGCGCAGGGAAAACATCGCCTGCTCCACCGCAGGAGACATACTGATCTCATTTTTCCCTTCACTGTGGTGTACGATATCGTGAACCAGCGTATTCAATCGCTGATTGGTAGCATCTCCCAGAATATCGGTCAATGCCGAAGGTATTTCTTCTTCCCGGATAATTCCTGCACGAATCGCATCATCAATATCAGAATTGATATAGGCAATCTTATCTGATAAACGGACAATCTTTCCCTCCAGGGTCATCGGCGTCAGGGCAGTCTGGTGGTTAAGGATACCGTCACGTACTTCTTTGGTCAGATTCAATCCCTCTCCATCCTTTTCCAAACGCTCCACCACACGGACGCTCTGTTCGTTGTGATGAAACCCCCCGTATTCTGAGGTAATCCGATTGAGTGCACGTTCCCCGGCATGTCCAAACGGAGTGTGTCCCAAATCATGGCCTAAGGCAATCGCTTCCGTTAAATCTTCATTTAACAGCAGAGCCCTGGCAATGGTTCTGGCATTCTGCGCCACCTCTAAGGTATGGGTCAGACGAGTCCGGTAATGGTCTCCCTCCGGCGATAAAAACACCTGGGTCTTTTGCTTCAGGCGCCGGAACGCTTTGCTGTGCAGAATCCGGTCTCGGTCTCTCTGGTAATCTGTACGGATATCACATTTCTCTTCCTTCCGATCCCTGCCCAGGCTCTCGTCTGCAAACGAGGCAAACTCCCCCAAGATCTGGTGCTCCCTCTGTTCCTGTTTTTCTCTTAAGTTCATGATCCCCGACTCCTTTCTGACGCTTTTTTTGTCCCTAGGCCAGATACCCCAATGGAATCTCTTTCCTGCGTGTTCCTGCCAATCATAGTGTACCAGCCGCTAACACAGATACCATGAGCAGAACGATTCATCTTTCTCCAATATAATAAAATCCTTTGCTTTCTTTTAGCTTTACCGGCAAAATAGACCCAATCAGCCCGGCATCCCCCGGAAAATGCACCAGATAATTCTGACTGGTTCTCCCGGTTACCAGGGACGGATCCTGCCCATTGATTTCCTCCACCAGAACATCCACGGTCTGGCCAAGATACTTCCCGGTACGTTCCGCCGCCAGTTCCTGTACCCGTTCCAGAAGACGGTCAAACCGCTCTTTCACAATTTCTTCCGGTATCTGATCCTCCATAGATGCTGCAGGAGTGCCTGTACGCCTGCTGTAGATAAAGGTAAACGCGCTGTCATACCCCACCTGTTCCACCACATCCATCGTCTCCGCAAAATCTTCCTCCGTCTCCCCCGGAAAACCAACGATAATATCCGTTGTCAAGGCGATTTCAGGATTTTTCTCACGAATCCGTCGAACCAGATCCAGATACTGTTCCTTGGTATAATGGCGGTTCATGATTTTCAGCAATCGACTGCTGCCGGACTGCAATGGAAGATGCAAGTGACGGCATATCTTGGAAGACTGCCCCATCACTTCAATCAATTCATCGGAAAGATCTTTGGGATGGGAGGTCATAAAACGAATTCGCTGCAAGCCTTCGATGGCCTCAATCCGCTGCAGGAGTTCCGCAAAGCTGATCGGATGCTCCAAATTCTTGCCATAGGAATTGACATTCTGCCCCAACAACATGATTTCAACGACACCATCTGCAACCATATTCCGAATTTCCTCTATGATATCCTCCGGTTCTCTGCTTCGTTCCCGCCCACGGACATACGGCACAATACAATAACTGCAAAAATTATTGCAGCCAAACATAATATTCACACCGCCCTTAAACGGATATTTTCGAGCATTTGGCAGTTCTTCCACGATTTCTGTAGTATTCTCCCAGATGTCAATGATCATTTTTCGGGATTCCGGATGATCCAGCAGTTTCATTGCCAGTAATTCCGCAAACTTAAAAATATTATGGGTGCCAAAAATGATATCCACATTGCGATAACTTTTCTTGATTTTTTCTATGACCTCCGGTTCCTGCATCATGCAGCCACAGAGCAGGGTAAGCATTTCCGGGTGGGTTTTCTTATATCGTTTTAACTGGCCGAGCCTTCCATATACTTTGAGATTTGCATTTTCCCGCACGGTACAGGTATTATATAACACCAGATCCGCTTCCTCGGTATCACATTCTTCGTATCCGATCGTCTGCAGAATCCCCAGAATTTTCTCGGAATCCCTCGAATTCATCTGACAGCCAAACGTCTTGACATGACAGGTCAGAGCGCGACCTTTCTTTGCTCTCTGCTCTGCCATCCAGTCCTGTAGCTTCCGCATGAAATAATACTGCCTGTCCGGTTCCTGTTCCGGCGGCGGACTGCACAAATCCACCGTTTCTATTGCCGACAACATCGCATTGTCTGTCATACCTTTCCTCCCTGTTGCTGACATCAAGATCTATATAACGGCCGGCCCATCCTTTTCCCAAGCAAATGCCCTCCGCATACATTCTCTGCCATAGCGAATGATTTCTTCTCACAGATGTTTATTTCGTTTTCTTGTGGATGGTCACATACGTTCCGTAAGCTTTTTTCGATTTTCCCTTACTATTTTGATAGGTCCGGTAGGCGCGGATACGAATATAATATTTCTTCCTGTTCTTTAAGCTGGATACGGTATATTTTGCCTTTGCTTTGCCAACTCGATATGTTTTGGCGGACTTAAAATTTATCTTGGTACTCAACTGCATCTGATAACCGCTGACCGAAGTTTTTTTCTTCCACCGCAGAAGAAATCCTTTCCTTTTTGCTACGGCCCGGAATTTGCTTACCTTGGACACAGACGGTACGCTCTGGTCATTACCGGAAGAATTCCCTTTTCCTGTCTGTTTTGCCGAATTCGACGCACCATTTTTTCTCCACAGATCTAACATCTTATTGCATGTCTTCGTCCCTACCATTCCATCCGGGGTTAAGCCATGTTTCTTTTGAAATGCCTTGACGGCAGTGACTGTCTGATTTCCATAGATACCATCCACTGTGATACCGGCATCCATCAGTTCGTTGAGGCAGACCTGTACCCATTTTACCGCATCCCCGGCACTTCCCGAACCCAGAATTCCATCCGGGATCGGATATGGGGCACCAGGATTCGAATTATCTGTGGAAGGAATCGCCGGCGCTTTCGTCGCAGCAGGGGGTGGCGCTGTTGGAGACGTTACCACAGGAGACGCACCTGTATAATTAATCGTGCCATACCCTGCAATTCTGTCTTCTGTCAACCCATAATCCCGGCGTTTTACCACATCACTGCTGTTCCCCTCCAGGGTATAAACCCGGTCTCCTAAAACGGATTCCACGATCCCGCAGTGGTGTAAAGGATTCCCAAAGGCAATATAATCTCCCGGCTTTGGCACATAGGTTCCCCGATCATGCCATAACCCCCGGTCCACAAACCAATCCTTGGTCACATAGCCGACACAGGGATGCCGGTCGTCTGGCACACCTGCCGTACGCATGCACCACCAGACGAAATATCCACACCAGGGCTGTCCATTCGCCACACCAAGATCCCTGGCATACTTGGTAAAATTTGCGGTGCCGCTGTTGGCTGTAAAATCATCCAGATACTCTTCGGTCGCTTTCTCATGATAGCCAATCTGGGAAGCCGCAACCGTTAATACATCTGCCGCAGTCCCTGCGGCACTGCTGTATACCGCGCCATCCCAAAACCCAGCCAGACAGAAAACAGCTCCCAACAGGAAACCGATAATCCGGACCTTTCTGTTTTTTCTTTTGTGTTTCTTTTTATGATCTCTTATCGTTCTCTTTTGTACCATAATACCCCTCTAACTTTTCCATGATTTCTGCTGCCCATTTGCTTCTGTAACATTACATAATATTCTCCCACCCTTTCCAGGCTAGATTTTTATATGGTAATACCTACTATCTTTCCACCTGTGCATCTATCTCTGCAAACAACTTCTCTTTGAGCTCCTGCACATACTGTTCCGCCTGCTCCATCGGAACCATCTCTTTTACAGACTTATCACGGGTGGTAATCTCCACGCAGCCCTCTTTCAGATTTCTCGGGCTGACAACCACACGGATCGGTGCACCAATCAGATCGGCATCGGAGAACATCGCTCCCGGACGGACTCCTTCTCTGTCATCATAGATCACTTCCATTCCGCGGCCCTGCAAGGACTGATACAATGCATCTGCCTTGTTTTTACATTCCTCGTCATCGGCACGTAGGCAGCATAACTCTACCTCCCATGGTGCAATGGAGATTGGCCAGATCGGACCATATTCATCATGATGCGCTTCTAAAATCGAAGCGGCCAGACGTCCTACCCCAATCCCATAGCAGCCCATGATTGGGTACTGCTGGTTTCCCTTTTCATCGGTGTAGGTCATGTTCATCGTCTTGGTATATTTTGTACCGAGCTGGAAGATATTGCCCACCTCGATACCACGTTTGATCTGAATGGAACGTTTGCCGCAGCAAGGACAAATCCCTCCGTCCTGTATCTTGGAGATGTCGACATATTCTGCCTGATCCAAATCCCGTTCCAGGTTTAATCCGGTGTAATGATACCCCTCTTTGTTCGCTCCTGCCACCAGCGTGTCCAATCCCTGCAAAGATACGTCCAGATAATATAACACATCCCCTGCAATGCCATATGGTCCAATGTATCCTGCCACCAGGCTGGAATCTTCGGTAATCTCTGCCGGATATAGTTCTTCCCCAACTAGGTTGCGCAGCTTGGTCTCGTTGACTTCGTAATCCCCGCGCACAAACGCAACGACATACTGTCCGTCAGACATCTTCTGGTATACCACTGCCTTGCAGGAGTTTTTGACATCACTGCGCAGAAATGCACAGACATCCTCTATCGTCTTGCAGTCCGGCGTCTCCACACACTGCAATTCTTCCGTCTGGCCAGAGGAAACATTTTCCACTTTATTCTCTGCCGCCTCCATATTGGCACGGTAATCACATTCCTGGCAGATGACAATCGAATCTTCGCCTACTGGTGTCAGCAGCATGTATTCATGGGAAAGGCTGCCTCCCATCATCCCGGAATCCGATGCCACGGTAACCACCTCCGGGATACCTGCTCTCTGGAAGATCCGGTTGTACGCCTTGTAACATACGTCATAATACTTCTCTAAGTCTTCCTGGGACGTATGGAACGAATAAGCGTCTTTCATCGTAAACTCGCGGACACGGATCATGCCGGCTCTCGGACGTGCCTCATCCCGGAATTTTCGCTGAAGCTGATAGATCATAAACGGATATTTGGTATAAGTCTGTGCATACTCCCGAACCAGATGTACGGCAGCCTCCTCATGCGTCATACCCAGTACCATTTTCGCGCCGCTGCGGTCAGTAAAACGGAGCAGTTCGTTTCCCACACTCTCATACCGCCCGGATTCTTCCCATAAATCTGCGGGTAACGTGACCGGGAACAGTACTTCCTGGCCGTCAATGGCATCCATTTCCTGACGGATAATATGTTCAATCTTGGCTGTGACACGACGCAACGTGGGAAATTCAGAATAAATACCATTTCCCACAAATTTCATATAACCGCCGCGAATCATAAGCGCATGGCTGTCAATCACACAGTCAGATGGTCTCTCCTTAAAACGGGATCCTACTAATTTTGCTACTTTCATGTCTCTCCTCATTTCTGCACTGCTTTCTCCTACCATGTCTGTGCAGGCAGTACACTGTCACAAACAACATTTCTTCTTTTGTAGCATATTTACGCCCTTTTGTCAAAATTTGGGTTCCGTTTCAGGAAAGTCCCTGAAATAACGACGATACGTCAACACAAACAACACAAAGGCTAAAGCAGCGGCAAGATAATCCGTTAATGGCTGGGCTCCGGCAATCAAATTTGCGGAATCAAATATTTGATTGAATATAGCCAAAATCGGCAGGTACAATAATCCCTGTCTGCTAATCGAGAGAATCAGGGACGGCAGCGCCGCACCGGTAGACTGAATGGCATTAATTAATACAAACAGGATTCCAATGATCGGCCCTGATAAAATATAGGTCCGCGAAAAAGACATGCCATACTGGAACGCATCTTTATTATCCAGAAAGGCAGTTACTAATGGCCCTGCCCCCAGGTAACAGATCACGGTCATTACCATGCTCAAACAAAATGCCAGCAACAGGGAAAATTTTAATACAGCAAGATAGCGTTTCCGGTTCCTTGCCCCATAGCAATACCCCAACAGAGGCTGAATTCCGGTGCCCAGGCCAATTAACAACATGACGACGATCATGTTGACTTTCATGGCTACCCCCAGTCCTGCTACCGCCATATCGCCATACTGTGTCATCACTTTGTTAATAATGATATTGGACACACTCATCAAAATACTGTTGAGGGACGCAGGAATCCCAATTGCCAATACACCTGCCGCAATGCCATCTCCCGCCCGGTAGTTGCCGAGGTGTATGGATAACATGGATCGTTTGGATACCAGATGCACCAGATAGAACACTGCTGCAAATACATTTCCTGCCACCGTTGCCCATGCCGCTCCTGCCACGCCCATATGAAAGCCCAGGATCAGGATCGGATCCAGAACAATATTCATCACATTACCGATAATCATACCCGTCATGGCTGTCTTGGCATGTCCCTCTGCACGGATAATATTACTGAACATATTACCAATGATCAGAAATGGAATGGCCCCGGACAATATGGACAAATATTGTTTCGCATAGCCAACCGTATCCTGGCTGGCTCCTACCATCAGGCTAACCGATTCTGCAAAGACCAGAATCAAAATTCCGGCTAAAATGCCAATCACCAGACCTGTCCAAAAACAAAAGGCAGAGATCTGTTTTGCCTTTTCCTCCCTGCCCTCTCCCAACATCCGGGAAATCAGGGAAGTTCCTCCGATTCCAAAGAGCATACCAATTGCCATAAAAATCAAAAATACAGGGGTAGCTACCGATACCGCTGCCACCATATAAGCATCTTTGGTCTGACCGATAAAAAAGGTATCCGCCAGATTATATAAAAGTACCATAATCATACTTACGATGGATGGAATGACATTACTTATGACCGCTTTCGGCACCGGTGCATCACGAAATACTTCTAATGACTTATCTTTCATGTTATTTTCTCCTTCCTCAAAAGTCGCATGCTATATATGGTAATACAATAAAAATTAGAAAGCAAGCAGAAATATCAGAAAACTGTACAATACGCTCTTACGCAAGCATCTGCTGGGAAGCCACAATTTCGGATCAAACCCTCTATATCGCCCTGTTCACGCTATCTGTAGCACGCTACAAATAAAGATAAAACAAAGAGTTTCTCACAGCGAAACTCTGCGCCTCCGACGTTGCCGTAAGCAACCTATTCCAATCCGCACAAATGTGTCTTCCTTCGTTCCATAAGGATATTCTACTCCACGTTATGAAGAATAATCTGAAGAATTCGGTACAATTCCGACACTTCTTGATCGGACAGACCAGCCTGGACCTGCCTGTCAATCTGTTTTTTATTTTCCGATAGGAATGAACTGAGAGATCTTGCCTTTTCGGTACTGCATACAATCTTATTGCGCTTGTTATCGGGATGACGGTAGCAACACAGAAACCCATTTTTCTCTAATCGCGAGACAATTCCAACCACAGTAGGATGTGCAACCCCTAAATAGTCCTCAATTTCCTTTTGTGTGGTCTGATCCTCCTGTTGATGCACGTACTCTAACACCCTCATTTGAGAAAGCGTCAGGTCATTTTCCTTCAACATGGCGTCTATTTTGGTTTTCATGCGGTCATGTATCATTTTAATTAACCGGCCAATATCATCCTGCATTTCTAATTTCCCCTCCAATATGTAGCATGCTACAATTATAGCAGTCTTCTTCCCCCTTGTCAATAACAGAGAAAATGCAATCTGCTATTTCGTTCGATAAAATATCCTGTAGCAGGAGGCTCTCACTGTGAAGAATTTGTCTTTCATACATCAATCCTGCGATGCAATTCTTCTAACGCCTGGGTAATCCCCCCGGTACACTGAAACAGCCCTGCTTCGACTGCCTGCTTGCCGACCAGAATGGTTCCCAGGTCCCTGGACAAGATCCCCGGCGCCACCATCCACTCCTCAATCTGCTCCTCGGTAACCTCCGAATGTCCAGCAATAAATCCGGTAATTCTCTCCTGTACCAGTTTGAAATATTCGTAGGTCTGCGGTGCTCCCAATACCATACCGCTCATTCGCACAGGATGGATAATGACAGTGGCAGAAGGCGCTATCACGGTATAATCCGCCGCCACGGATAACGGAACTCCAATCGAATGGCTGTCTCCAACCACCAAGGCTGCGGTTGGTTTCGTCAGTCCGGCTATCATCTCCGCCAACGCCAGCCCACAGGAAACATCACCGCCCACGGTATTAATCAGAAACAGGATCCCATCTATTTCCGTATCTTCTTCCATCGCAACCAGGAGTGGAAGCATATGCTCATACTTGGTTGTTTTGGTCTGGCCACCGGCACTCTCATGCCCCTCAACCTCGCCGATAATTGACACCATCTGGATCCGGTGTCCTGTTTTTTCATCTTTTAATAACATCATGCCATATTCTTTTAAAGCTTCCATCTCTACCTCCTATAAAAACAACAAAAAAGAGAATTCATACTATATTTTGTACAAATTCTCTTTTATTATGATGAAAACAGAATGGCAATTATTTTACATCTTTAATACTGAAACTGGTTCTGCCCATCTTATCTTTTCCTAAACATACGACTTTGACATGGTCCCCTAAGGTCAGAACATCTTCTACATGGTTAATTCTCTCCCTCGCAATCTTGGAGATATGCACCATACCCTCTTTTCCTGGAGCAAATTCAATAAATGCACCGAATTCTTTGATGCTGACTACTTCTCCCTCCAGAATTTGGCCTTCATAATGATCCGTTACGATAATATCAATCAGACGAAGCGCTTCCTGCATCATTGCCTCATCCTCGCCGCAAACGGAAACGGAACCATCATCCGAAATATCAATCTTGACACCGGTTCTCTCAATCAAGGTGTTAATCGTCTTACCACGCTGTCCAACCACATCACCAATCTTCTGCGGATCAATCTGCATCTGAATAATCTTTGGTGCATATTTTCCTACGGTTTCGCGAGGCTCACTAATTGCCGGCTTCATACAGGTATCCATAATGAACATTCTGGCTTCCCGGCAGCGCGCAATCGCTCCCTCTACAATCGGACGGGTCAGCCCGTGGATCTTGATATCCATCTGGATCGCCGTGATTCCCTCGGTCGTACCGGTTACCTTAAAGTCCATATCTCCAAAGAAATCTTCCAATCCCTGGATATCTGTCAACAGAATGAAGTCATCATCGGTATCTCCGGTAACCAGCCCACAGGAAATTCCTGCTACCATCTTTTTAATTGGCACCCCGGCAGCCATCAGGGACATACAGGATGCACAGGTAGAAGCCATCGAAGTCGAACCATTTGATTCAAATGTTTCAGAGACACTGCGGATTGCGTATGGGAATTCCTCCTCACTTGGCAGCACTGGAAGCAACGCCTTTTCTGCCAATGCACCGTGACCGATCTCACGGCGTCCCGGCCCACGACTCGGCTTGGTTTCTCCCACCGAATATGATGGGAAATTGTAGTGATGCATATACCGCTTGTCCGTCTTATTGACATCCAGTCCATCAATTCTCTGTTTCTCTGACAATGGAGCCAATGTGACAATATTACAGATCTGTGTCTGCCCTCTGGTAAACATGGCGGAACCATGCACTCTAGGAATCAGATCAACCTCTGCTGCCAGAGGACGGATCTGGTCAATCGCACGCCCATCTGGACGCTTCTGGTCTTTGAGGATCATCTTGCGGACGGTCTTTTTCTGATACTGGTATACCGCCTCATCCAATACTTCTAACCATTCCTCGTTATCGGCAAATGCCTCCGCAATCTTTTCTGTCACACGGCGGACATTTTCTTCCCTGGTCTGTTTGTCATCCGAGAAAACAGCCACTTCCATCTCCGCCGGAGGTACAATCTCCCGGATGGCAGCAAACATCTCCTCTGGAATCGCACAGCTGGTATATTCATGCTTCGGTCTGCCGACCTCTGCTACCATCTGGTTAATAACTGCAATAATACTTTGATTCACTTCATGACACTGATAAATAGCCTCAATCATTTTATCTTCTGGAATCTCATTGGCGCCAGCCTCAATCATAATAACTTTTTCTGCTGTGGAAGCTACCGTCAGCCGCAGATCTCCGCTGCTCCACTGTTCCTGGCTCGGATTCACAATGAATTCTCCGTCCACCATACCCATCTGCGTCGTCGCACATGGCCCGGCAAATGGGATATCGGAAATACTCGTTGCCACAGCGGAACCAATCATAGCTACCAACTCTGGACGACATTCTGGGTCCACAGACAGCACCAGATTATTTAAAGAACAATCATTGCGGTAATCTTTTGGGAATAACGGACGCATCGGACGGTCAATCACGCGAGCCGTCAAGACCGCATTTTCCGAAGCTTTGCCTTCCCGCTTATTAAAGCCTCCCGGAATCTTGCCCACCGAGTACATCTTTTCCTCAAATTCTACGGATAATGGGAAGAAATCAATCCCCTCTCTCGGCTTCTCAGAAGCCGTGGCGGTACACAATACGGTTGTGTCACCATAATGCATTAAAACAGCGCCATTTGCCTGTTTTGCAACTCGTCCTACATCCATGGTCAGAGTTTTGCCTGCCAACTCCATTGTATAGGATTTTACTGCCATATACACCTCTTTTCTGTGCTGTATCCTTTTCCCTGGGCGACGGTATGACAGCACAAACACACTTCCGCCCATGCAGGCATATCCGAAACAACTGAAAAAAGGACCCGTGTGGATCCTCTTTTCAGAAGTCTCGGCACTCGCCTGCACACTAACTCATATATTTTACCACGAATGAGTTTTTGATGCAAGGGAGGATGCACGATTTTGCGGGGCAACCGCTTATACCCGTTGCCCCGCTAGATTTCGTTTTGTGTCCTGCTTTATTTCGTCTTTTTACTGATTACCTTCGACCATTTTCCAATCTTCTTTTTATCCTTGCTGACTGCACAAACCTTGAGATAATATTTTTTCGATTTTTTAAGTTTCCCAATGGTTTTCTTTGCCTTGGCAGAACGGACTACTTTTGTACCGGAAACCGCTTTGATTTTTCCGTTTTTCAGCTTTGCCAGTTTCTTTTTGCTCGTACTGTAAGCGATATAGTAGCTCATATTTTTCTGTGGTTTCCAGCTCAGTTTCAATGCCTTCTTCTGCGCCTTTACTTTAATTCCTGTAACCTTCTTAGCCGTTGTCGGTTCTGTCTTCTGTTTTCCTCCGGTTGACGGCGCTTCCGTAGGGGCAGGATTTGGAGATTGTGTAACCGAAGGTGGATTTTCTGCTGGCGGGTTCGTCGCCGGTGGATTCGTCGTTGGTGGGGTCACAGGACTTTGTTTTCTGTATTTCTTGGAAACTTCCATCGGATCTGTACCAGAAGTAACCGGAAGTATGGTATAACTGTAACGGTACACCTGATTATTAGGAAGCTGATACTGTTGTAATGTCTCATAACCGCACGAAGCATTTCCCGTTCCGGATACTGCGCCATCCACAGTAACATAAGTTTCTTCCGCCGGCGTTAATTCATGCACATGCTTTGCTGTGCTAAGCTGCTCCGCTGTAAAATGAAGCGCAGAAGCGTTGACATCCTCATATCCACAGACTAACACACCCTGGCTGCTGTCTTGGTTGGAAATACAAATCCATTTCACTCCGGTCAGATTTCCGCAATCCTGTGGTTTCGCAAAAGGATAGTACATATCATTGACCGAAGATTCATACTTTCCTACTCTTGTATAACTCTGGCGGTCACTATAACTTTCCTCCTCTCCATTGCCATACCAAGTAACCGATTCCATCCCCTGTTCCATCGTTAGCGTAGTTCCCACTTTAATCAATTTTTTTAACTTGGAAGTCGTAAAATCCAATTCCATATCTATGGTAACCGCACCGTCATCTTCCACCAGATAATGCATGATAATGGTCGGTGGATTTTTGGTAGTGTCAGTCCACTTATAGGAAGAAGTCCATTTCGAGGTTATTACCTGGCAACCATCCTCATTCTTCTCAACTTCCGGCTCGGAAACCAAGGTCAAGTCAGACAAGATATCCACATACTTCGTCGAATCATTATCCAGCTTCGCCCTTGAAATATTCGGTGTCGGTCCCTGTTTCAAGAGAAGTTTCTCTTTGTAATAATAGGACTCCAGAAAACCGGTCTCTAAATTCACCTGAAAGCGAAAATCTTTTCCTTTTACATCATAGTAGGAATCCTGTTTTGTTACTGTAACATTACTTCCATTCATCTCACGAGGTACGACGGCTGTCTTCGCAGCAATCTCAAATTGCGCATATGCTACCTCATATCCTGCCTGAAATACAAAGGAATCTTTTTTCGTCCTGACACTGATATTTAAGTAATAATCTGCACCGTCTTTTAATGTTGCAGGCAGGGAATAGGGAACCGTGATGGTTTTTTCTTCGCCTGGAAGCACCTCGTCTGCTATAACACCATTGCCAATGCTCTTACCGTCCTCCAACAATTCCCAGGTCACATCATATTCTGACAGCCGATCAGACAGTGCCTCATTTTTTACCTGAATCTCCTGCCCAGTCAATTTCTCCTCCGTAGAAGTGAACCAGAAATTCTGATACTGATATTTGACTTCTTTGAGTTCTGGCTGTGGATGGCGGTCCGCAGAAACCAGTCCATTCATACAGAAGTTTTTATCACCGCCACTGTCTCCCCAATCGCCTCCATAGCCGAGATAGTATCCATCCAGATCATTCAGGCCGCTCGCCTTGGCACCCTCCGTGCCATAATAATTCCAATCGCCCTCCTGAATGGCAACCTTTCTGGACTGATCCACCCAATCCCAGATAAATCCTCCCATCAAGTTATCATAAGAACGGATAATATCCCAATATTCTTTTAGATTACCCACTGCATTTCCCATAGCATGGTCATATTCGCACAAAAGAAACGGCATATGACTGGAACCCTTTCCATAGCGCTCCACGGCAGGCGGATCATAATACATATGGCTCACCATGTCAATGGCTGTAGATCCTTTGTCCCCACCGCTCATGCCTTCGTAATGTACCATACGGCTGCTGTCTCGGTCCTTAAAATACTGGACCAGATGGGCAAACATCCCTCCTGCATAATCTCCATCTCTCTCCGACCAGCCCTGGGACGACTCGTTTCCAATCGACCAGAATAGGTTGCAGGTCGTATTCTTAAATCTCTCATAGGATGCAGACTGACGTGTCATCGCTGCGGTTTCTACCCTCGCTAACGTATCTTCTTCTCCACCAGCCAGGGCATGTGATTCATTATTGCTCTCGCACATCACGTACATTCCGTATTTATCACAGAGATAATAAAAATAATCATCATTCGGATAATGTGCGGTACGAACCGCATTGATATTATTTTGCTTCATCAATTTAATATCTGCTTCACACACTTCCCTGGATACAAATTTTCCTGTTTCCGGGTCCGTATCATGACGGTTTACCCCTTTGATGTAAAGACGTTTCCCATTTAATTTAACCGTTTCATACTGCTCGGTCGCATTATTATATTTTCCATCATTGGTTACCTGCGTCGGTGTAAATGTCAGCCATCGGAATCCCACATTCTGGCTCACACTCTCATAATGTGTCTGCGTCTGTTTGTCATAGAGGGAAATCACTGCCGTATATAAATTGGGATGCTCGCTGTCCCATAATTTCGGCTGCTCTACCTGTAAGGTAATTTGGGTTTGCTCCGTCGCATCGGATGCAATCGCCGGAATTGTGCCATCCCCTGTCGCACAGACCTCTCCGTTTTCGTCATACAGAACCACCTGCGCTGCCATATCTTCTACCTTGGAAACAGAATCATTCGCCACCTTCAGCGCCACATGTACCGTAGCTTCCGTGTAATCCTGATTAGATTCTGTCGTCAGGGTATCATCCTGAATATGTACGGCCGGCGTACTGGTCAGATAGACATCACGGAAAATTCCCCCATCATAAATCATGTCCTGATCCTCGAGCCATGTTCCATCACAGAATTTATACACCTTGAGCGCCAATACATTGGGCGTCCCTTTTTCATTTAATAAATCAGTAATGTCAAACGTATGCGGATCATAGCTGTCTTCGCTATAGCCCACCTCGACTCCGTTAATATAGAGATAATAAGCAGATTCTACGCCTCCCAACGTGATATAAACCTTTCCGTGTTCCTGAAGCATAGAATCCTGCACGGTAAATGTTTTCCGATATAATCCAACCGGATTTTTTTCCCTTGGCGCTAACGGAAAAGCCACATCTTCCTCAAAAGGCATTGCCGAATTGGTATAAATAGAGTGGTCAAACCCAAAACTGGTCCAGCTCGCAGGAAGCTGTACGCTTTTCCAGCCATCTTCCACTTTCTCCGTATAGTCAGCGCTCTCAAAAGAGCCAAGCGCATCCGCTTTGGCAGGAGAATCCAATACCGTTAAACTCCAATCCTGTCCTTCCCCCGTCAAAAGTTGATAATATGCGGAACCTTCTCTCTCATAATCTTTCGCTCCCGCATATGCCGTCTCCATGTCTGCATAGGGAATCAGATTGGAACTGTCCGGCATGGTGTTGACCGAAGTGATATCCAAATTCTGATCCGTCCCTTTCCATTCTTCTCCCGTACAGGAATTGCGAATCTCCTTTACTGTTTCCACTTCCGGCAGCGCTTTGTAGGAAAATGCACTGCTGGAAAAAGGATCTTCTGTCTTTGCTACCGCATTGCTGTAACTCCTGCCTTCTGGCAGTAACGCAGACACCAATGCAACGAGTAACGTCCACACTATGATCTGTCGTACCATGTGTCTTTTTCTCTTCATAATCTCTCCTTTATTTTACACTACACTATTTCGATACTCTAATGGCGTAAGATGCTCATATCTTTTAAACACCTTACAAAAATAATTAACATTTTGAAATCCACACTTTTCTCCCACCTGCTGAATGGGAAGATCACTGTAAAGTAATAAGGATCTCGCCATTTCCACTCTGACCTGATTGATATATTCCGTAGGACGCACCCCAAGAGCCTCTTTAAAGATGCGACACAAATGCTGGTGCGTAACCGGAACGACCCTGCACAAATCTTCCAGGGTGATTGGATACATAAAATGCTTTCCGATATATTCCTGCAAGGCAAGAATTTGATTTTCATACGGTCTGTCAACGGTTTCTGCTGTACTGCGCAGTCTGCCCTGATAAGCAAATTCCATCATAAAAGAATAGACGGAGCCTGCTGCCAATACCGTGCCATGCTCTGGATGCCCGATCAATGCCATCCGCATCTGGTTCAAAATACGATCCAAGCCAGACTCATCCTGCAGCATAAATACATAGCCCTCTTCCAGTTGAAATTTACGGTAAAATTCGGGAAGTGCACTGCCTCCAGGCACCATCCATCGAATATCCCAGATCTCCCCGTCAGGATAGTAGCTATGCGGCATCCCTTTGGGTATAAAAAAAGCCGAGCCTTCTGGAAGTTCATAGGTAGTTCCATTCATTTCCAGCCAGCCCGACCCATAGGTATTATAAAAAAACTGGTCATATTCATAACCCTGGGGACGAACAATGCGGGGCTGAAGCTCATGTAACCCGATGCTGATAAGATACAATGGCAAATCCTGAACCTCTTCCGTTGAGGGGTACATATAATACCAAAGCATAAAATTTCAAATCCTCCTGTTACTGGTACAACAAATACGAAACCACTGATCCATTCGTTGTACTAATTACCTGGTCGCGACTATCGTTATTTTACCATTCATCCTATCGGTTTACAACAACACTTTCCCCCGTATGTTCATATTGTTCTATTCTATTCATATTGGTTTTATAGATGATCCACTGTCCCAAACTGATAACCCCTTGCTCTCATATAGGTAATAATTTTCGGCAATGCTTTGGTATCTGCACTAGAGATCACATGCAACAATGGGATCATCCCTTTGTGATGATAGATCTTAAATTTGGATAATACCGCTTTGACCGAAGGCTGGGCGTCTTCCAAATAATCTACCCATGCCAAACTCCACAGAATGGTAGTATAACCCATTTCCTGCAAGGTTTTTAACGCCTTGATACTGTAATTCCCCTCAGGAGGGCGTATAAATTTATCCATGGCATATCCGGTCTGTTGGAACATAGCCTGCTCCAATCCCTGCACTTCCGCACGAATTTTCTTCTTGCTGCACTTCGCCAGGAGCGGATGGGTACAGGTATGGTTCCCTACGAAATGTCCCTGTTTCTTCATTTTCTTGACTAATTTGGGATTTTCCATCAAATAGTCTTTCGTTATAAAAAAGATCGCCTTGATCTGATTCTTTCTTAAGATCTTCAAGATTTTCCTGGTATGTCCATTTTCGTACCCACAGTCAAAGGTCAGATAAATTGTTTTCTCTTTCGTGCTGCCATGGAAGTAAGCCCCATATTTTTTCAGAGAAAATCCATAAAATGGCACGGAACCATCCGGTGTCTTGTGTTTCTTGTTTAATCCCAATCCCCATTCCACAGAAGTCCGGTAATGCTTCTTTTCTTTTGCAAGATTGGAAGGTAACCGGGAGCAGGAATACGCCCGAACTTCCCTGGTAAAAGAACCCCCCTGCATACATACCGCAAAACATAGCAGTAATAGTATCCCTCTGTATTTTCTACACCAAACCCTCATTCCTCCGTACCGACCCCACACGATAACACACTTTGGGGCGACTCCTTTCTTTTGTTCCATCCATCCTGAGAAATATTCCGCTACCGACGGCAGCAGTTCACAGTACTAATGATTCTCTTTTATAAAAAGTGCAAAAGAGCTGTACTTCTACATAGAAATACAGCCCCTGGTTTTACTTCTGAAATTATTTTCTCAAACCTAATTTTTCAATTAACTGACGGTATGCATCCAGATCTTTCTTCTGTAAATATGCCAGAAGATTACGTCTTTGACCGATCATCTTTAACATACCACGTCTGGAATGATGATCTTTCTTGTTTACTTTCAAATGCTCTGTCAGTTCACGGATACGCTCCGTCAGAATAGCGATCTGTACCTCTGGGGAACCAGTATCCTCCGGGGTACGTCCATAAGTTTTGATAATCTCTGCTTTCTTCTCTTTGCTAATCATAATCTTATCCTCCTTATACAATGATTTCACCGATTACCAAGAGACGGACGGAGATTCCAATCTCTGAGTAACGGTAGTTACAACTCATACACTATACCATACCAGATATAGAAAGTAAAGAAGATTTTTTGACAACCCACGGAAATCAATTTTCAAATGTTATCCTTTACCGATGATTTCTGACAGGTAATTTTCTGTTATCCATTATTTATTCGACTCTTTCTGCTGTTTCGTCCACAATATCCTGATATGTCCGATGAGACAAAATTTGCCCT
>CANRZB010000024.1 GCA_947644195.1 uncultured Clostridium sp. | reverse complement strand
AATTACCTGTCAGAAATTATCGGTAAATGATACCATTTGAAAATTGATTTCCGTGGGTTTCGATGGGGAGGGATTGTAACAAAATATACAGCATGGAGACCGAGAGTATCAGGAATGTTTGGAGAAGTTCTGCGCATGCGTTCGGCGGTATTCTCCCGGAGTAATGCCATAAAATTTTTGAAAAGTCTGAATAAAATGGCTCTGGGAGGAAAAGCAGAGTGACTGGGCAATCGCAGAACAGGAGTGGTCGGTTCGGGATAGGATATTGGCGGCAGTTTCCAGCCGCTTTTTTTGAATATAGGCATGAATGGTCATGCCGGTTTCTTTCTTAAATAGAGTGGAGAGATAACTGGCGTTTAATTCTGTTTTTTCTGCCAATTTTGGAATTGTTATTTTTGTGTGCAGATTCTCATGAATATATTTAATACAGTAGCGGATATGGTTGGAATAGCTCTTGTTTTTTCTGACGATCTGCATGAGCTTGGCAAAATCCAGAACCATCGCATCGTTTAATTTTTGCAGTTCAGAAATAGTATACAGAGTATCGGCGGTCTGGATATACAAGTCACTCAAGGTAAAGGCTTCCTCCTGCATCAGCCCGGCTTCAATACATTTCCTGGTTATGATGGCAGCATTGACGACGAAATGATAGCGTTCGTTTCGGACTGGATCTTCGGATAGTCTGCCCTTTCCGTTTTCTTCGGGCTGGCTTGAGACCGGATAGTTACGTTTAAGATCTTCTATAAATGCAATATCTCCTTGTGCAACAGCGTCGTAAAAGTCAATTTCGTTATGATAGGGTTGATGAAAAAAATAATCTTCCCGCTGCAGGTACATCTGATAGGCTAATTGATCCCGTTCTTTGCTCATAATAGTGGTTCCTTTCTTGAAAAAATTCCATAGAAAGATTTTAACATATTTCCAAAGATTTTGATATCATTATTGAAAGGATTTCGATACATTTATGCTATAGGAACCCGCAGTATTTTATAAAAGAAAGGAACAATTGGGATGAAGAACAGAAAACGAGTGATTTCCTGTATGATAACGATGCTTTTGCTTCTGAGTACTGTATTTTCCCAGACCAGCTTTTCGTCGGCTGCTGTGAAAAAACCGAAATTAAGTACGAAAAAAGTGACGTTATCCGTCGGGGAATCCAAAAAAGTAAAGGTAAAGAAAGCTCCAAAAAAGGCGAAAATTTCCTGGAAATCGAAGAATGTAAAAATTGCCAAGGTAACCAAAAAAGGCATGATTACAGCGAAAAAGAAAGGAAAGACGAAAGTAATCTGTAAGATTACATATAAGGCCAAAGGAAAAAAGAAGACGACAAAGTTTGTGGTTGCCGTAAAAGTGAATTCCAAGAAAGTATCTACAGGATTACCGAAAGTGACGGCAGTGCCTGGCAACACAAGTCCAACAGCAGTACCAGTGAATACAACGGGTCCGGCAGATACTTCATTGCCAGCACCGACGGCTACGAAAGTGGATCCAGCCGCTTTTCGTGTCCTGAGCGGCGATGAACTGATACAGGATATGGGAGCCGGCTGGAATTTGGGAAATACGATGGATGGACATACGGGGTTTACTCCGGGAGAAACCATCTGGCAGCCGTACAAGACGACCAAAGCTCTTATTAAGTCGGTTCATGATATGGGATTTAATACGATACGGATTCCGGTTACCTGGGGGACGATGATTGATGATGAAAATGATTATGCCATCAATGAAAAATGGATGAGCCGGGTACAGGATATTGTGGATTACTGTATCTCCCAGGATATGTATGCGATAGTAAACATTCATCATGATGGAGCGGAGCAGACGGGATGGCTTCGGATTGCTACAGACGATCAGGCAGCCTTGGAAGAAAAATTTGCAGGGGTGTGGAAAAATATTGCTACCACATTCCGGGATTATGATGAACACCTGATTCTGGAATCCATGAATGAGGTAAAAGGTGAAAATATGACAACCGTGGAAGAAAATGCGGTTATTATGAAACTAAACCAGATTTTTGTAGACACGGTAAGGGGAACTGGTTCCAATAATGCGCAGCGTTTTCTAATGGTTCCTGGAAAATATAACTATATTGATTCTGTCTGCAATGAAAAGAATCAATTTTCCCTGCCAAAGGACAGTGTAGACAATCGTTTTATCGTTTCCATTCATGATTATTCACCGAATAATTTTTGCTTGGGAAAAAATATGCATAAGGTAAACTGTGATCCCAAAATGATTGCCAATAACGAGAAAGAGTTAAAGCCATTATATGATACCTATACCTCCAAGGGGATTCCGGTGGTAGTGGGAGAGTATGGCTGTGTTAACAAGAATAATCCAGAGGAGAGGGCATTATATTTAGAAGCAATGAATCGCATGTTCCGCAAATACAAACTGGTCGGAGTTTATTGGGATATGGGTTGGTATGACAGGACGCAGGAGCCGGCAGATTATAGTTTGACAATTATTGACCGGGAGAGTGGAAAACCGATTGATAAAGTGGTCACTGACAGTTTGATGCGAGGATTCTTTGGGTTGACGGGGGAGACAGATCCTACGACAGCGGTAAAAGGCGCTGCAGTAACTCCGGTTTCGTCGTTAGAGCTTCCTGTTCAGCAGGTAACGCTTGCCATGGATGAAGAAATTCATCTGGATGCTACGTATGCACCAGACAATTCAAATGATGTATTGTTGTGGAAGACGGAAGATCCCTCGGTAGCTACAGTATCCTATGGAACCATTCATCCAAAGGGAATCGGTACGACAACGGTTACCTTATTTAGCCAAAATAGTGAGCAGTCTGTTTCTATTCTGGTTACGGTAACAGCAGCCCAGGCGAAGGTTCCTTGTAAAGAACTTCAGGTTAAAACAGAGAGCCTGGAATTATATCAGGATTCGGTAGAATGGCTGGAGGCAGAGGTAGCGCCGACGGATTGTAGTGAAGCAATCTACTATCAATCGGGGGATGAATCGGTTGTGACGGTTTCCCCGGTTGGTAAAGTTTTGGCGGTAGGGGCTGGTGAGACCAGTATTACCGTCGGAACATCGGGCGGTAAAACCAAAGTCATTCCAGTGAAAGTTTCCGAAGGGGCTGTAAAGACCGATATTTCTCTCGCTGTCAATGTCTATTACAATGATAGCGGCAAGCAGTATTTTGGGAATGAGGAATCTTCCGATGTAATTACTGTTAATCAGGATGGTCAGTATACTTTGACGTTTGACTGTGAAAAAGATTTATCGAAGAAAGCAGTTGATGCAGGAATTGAAAGCTTGAACCGGGTCACAGCGATTTATATTAAGGATCATGAGGTGACAGCAGGAGAGGCTTCAACCAGTCCGTTGTCTGCCTGTGATATCCGCTATGATGAAATTGTGGTGGATGGACAAAAACTGACCATCAAGAATAATGATTATAAATCAGCACTAAAAAGTTCAGGGATTTTTGATACGAATGATCCGATAAATTCCTGGGATGGTTCTGTGGTGGAAGAGGTAGAAAATGATAATAATGCCATTTCATTTTCTGGCATACCGAATCCAAAGAAAATTTCGATTACATTCACGCTACAGAATATAGCTTTTCAAGGGGTAAACTAAGGGAATTCTATCAAATTAATGTATAGGCTGGTATCTTTTCACTGAAACGGCATGGCATATCATGTTGTGAAGTTTTGGCAGAGGGATACCAGCTTATTTTATTTCATGACCGAAAGAACATGGGTTTGCATTTGTGGACGAATCATACTATAATAGGCAGTGGAAATGAAACGTGGATTGGATACCGAAGAGGGGAGAGCAGAGAGATGCCAATATGGAAAGCTGTAGTGTTAGGGGTTGTACAGGGACTGGCAGAATTTTTGCCGATTAGTAGTTCCGGCCATCTGGCGATCATTAAGGAGATCATGCATGTTGATCTGGAAAGCGGCGGGATGTTTTTTGACGTCATGCTGCATCTGGGAACTCTGGTTGCAATATTTATTGCTTTCTGGGGCGATATCAGCCGAATGATTGTTGAAGGATTTCATATCATAGGAGATGTGTTACATAATATTTTTACTTGGATACGGTGTCTGGCAGGAAAACCAGGAAAGTATCATCGTATCATCCGCAGTTCATACCGGAAGTTTGTCATGATGGTTATCGTTTCGACAATACCTACCGGAATCATTGGGGTATTGGTCAAGGATACTGTAGAATTGGCGGCATCTTTGATTATAGTGCCAGGAATCTGTCTGTTAATTACCGCTATCTTTCTGGTAATTGCGGATCTGGTGGACCCGGGAGACAAGAGACCACGGGAGGCAAAGTATTCGGAAGCTGGATTGATTGGAATTGCCCAGGGACTTGCCACCATGCCGGGATTATCCCGCTCTGGGACGACAATTACTGCCTGTCTGCTGTGTGGATTTGAAAAGAGATTTGCTGTGAAATATTCTTTTATCATGTCCATTCCGGCTGTAATGGGGGCTGTTGTTCTGGAACTGAAGGATTTCGGGAATATGTCATTGAAGACAGCTGATCTGCTACCCTGTGCAATTGCAACGTTGATTGCCGCTATGGTAGGATATCTGTCAATTCGGATTATGATGCGGCTGGTCCGCGATAAAAGCTACCGTGGATTTGTCATCTATTGCGCATTGGCTGGGATCATTGCCATCAGTTACGGAATCATGCATTGAGCATCCACTGGCAAAGCAAACATGGATTTAGAAAGCGACAGGCGATCTGTAATATCACTGGATTGCATGAAAGGAGACCCGCAGTATGGGCACAACTAGGAAAACGGCTACGACAGCGTCTGCCAATCGAGCGAATCAGAAGAAATCCCCGGAAACTAAGAAGACGGATAGAACCGGGACAGGAAAGAGAAACTCTGCCTCCGGCAATTCCAAAAAAGCGGGGACTGCCAGGAAAAATACAGCTTCCGGTAATGCAAAAAATGATCGTAAGACCAGAAATAATGGTGTTACGAAAAGTATTGAGGAGATGAATGAATACCAGGATCATCTTGCTTTTGAGCAGGGGATGACGATGTTAGTGGCAGGTGTAGCCGCCTTAGTCTGTTATCTGAGCTATCTGGGGTTTGCCGGTGGATTTGGTACTGTGGTTGGAGGACTGTTCTTTGGTGTATTCGGATGGGTGGCCTGGTTCGTACCTATCGGTGGGATGATAGCACTGGCGGGAGTGATTGCAAATCCCAAGGACCGAAGGATGCGCCGGAAGATCTTCAGTGCTGTAGGGGTGGGGATCTTTCTTTGTGCCTTAACAGATTTACTGACTGGGGCCAAGGTATTAACCGAATATTACCAGACAAATTATGCGTTGCATCGAAATGGTGCAGGCAGCGTATATATGGCGTTAAGTGACTGTCTGCACCTGGGGAAAGCAGGAGGCGGCATCCTAGGGCGTCTTGTCAGCAGCGCCCTGGTCAGCATTTTGGGTAGGATTGGTGCTGGATTTTTGATGGTTGCCTTATTGCTTGTCTGTATCTATCTGTTTTATGGTGTGGAATTAATGCAGCATCTACGGAAACGCAATGCCTATTATCAGGAAATGGAACAGGCCTATGAGGTGATTCAGCAGGAAGATTACCAAAAACCATCGTATCAGTTTAAGGTTTTGAATCCCCATAGAAAACTATATTCTGAGCGCAGGATGCAGACGGTGGATTTAAGGAAGATGGGGGAGCAGTTAGATCAACAGGAAAACACACGCAAAGAGAATCGAAAGATATTAAATTTGCCGAACCAGACCTCTTCTTCGATGGAAGAAATCATTCCAGATGCTAAGGATGGGGCGCCGGTAAGGACACGGGCTGAAATCATCCGCCTTCAGCGCCAGCAGGAAGAACAGGATGCCCAGTCTGCGGAGGCTACGGTGGCAGAGGAAGCGGAACAGCCAGAAGAATCGTCACAGAAGCCAGAGAATATCCCGATCTACCGGGAGGAGATGCAGCAAAAATTTGGCAGGAAAAAGAATCCTTCCGGTTTGTTGCAGGATACCGGGAAAGTAGTAGTGGAACCTGAGGTGACGGGAAATATAAAATCTAGCAGAAAAACGGATGCGGACCCGAATTCGGATGAAATGGCAGGGGCAGAGCAGGGAAAAGATGCGTTTCTTTCGGAAAATGTTGCTTCTGCGGAGGCTGCTGTATATAACGAGACAACGACGGAGTTGTTGGAGAAGGACAACCTCGTGGAATCTCTGCTAGATCAAGAGGCCGCTGTTTTGCCAGAGGTCGCACAGTCAGATGTTTCCTCGAAATCGGGTGGAAATGCAGAAGATTTGTCTGTAACAACACAGAAAACAAAGCAAGAGAAACAGAAGAATTTGCCGGAAAAAAAGATGCCTAAGCAGTCTCAGGGAACAGGGGACAGGCAAAAGCACCCAGAGAAGCCTGTGGTCACTGCGGAAGTGAAACCACAGCCGAAACGTTCCCATCAGTTTCCACCGATTGATAAATTATCTGTGCCAGAAGAGATTCCGGGGCGGACTTCGGATGAGGAATTACGCAATACTGCGTTAAAGCTACAAGAGACCCTTCGCAGCTTCCATGTGAATGTCACGATGGGGGCGGTCACTTGTGGACCAACCGTAACACGTTATGAGCTATTGCCAGAGCAGGGGGTGCGTGTCAATAAGATTACAAATCTGGCCGATGACCTTAAACTGAGCCTGGCTGCTACCAGTATTCGTATTGAAGCGCCAATTCCGGGAAAGGCGGCGGTGGGAATAGAAGTGCCTAATTCTTCTGCCAGTCCGGTATATTTTAGAGAGTTGCTTGAGGGAGATGCCTTTCAAAAGGCGAAATCTCCGGTAACTTTTGCAGTGGGGAAAGACATTGCAGGCAAAAGGATTATGACGGATATTGCCAAGATGCCGCATCTCTTGATTGCCGGTGCGACAGGTTCTGGAAAATCCGTTTGTATCAATACCTTAATCATGAGTATTCTTTACAAGGCGGATCCTTCAGATGTCAAGCTGATCATGATTGATCCTAAGGTGGTGGAGCTCAGTGTCTATAATGGAATTCCACATCTGTTCTGTCCGGTGGTAACGGATCCCAAGGAGGCAGCGGCTTCTCTGAACTGGGCGGTTCGTGAAATGATGGAGCGGTACAATAAGTTTAAAGAATTGGGAGTACGTAATATTTCTGGTTATAATCAAAAGATCAAAACCGTGGAGGATGCAGAGAAGGCTGGATTTACCAAGATGCCGTTATTGGTTATTATTGTGGATGAGTTTGCGGATCTGATGATGGTGGCGTCCAAGGAAGTGGAGGATGCGGTCTGCCGTCTCGCACAGTTGGCGAGAGCGGCTGGAATTCATCTGGTGCTGGCGACACAGCGTCCTTCCGTCAATGTCATTACCGGTGTCATTAAGGCAAATATTCCATCCCGAATTGCGTTTTCAGTATCATCGGCGATTGACTCCCGCACGATTCTGGATAAAGGTGGTGCGGAGAAACTTCTTGGAAAAGGAGACATGTTATTCTTCCCATCGGGCTACTCTGAGCCAGTGCGTGTGCAGGGGGCATTTATTTCGGATAAAGAAGTCAGCGATGTGGTCAGCTATCTGATCGAGGCAAATGAGCAGCCGGAATACAACCATGCGGTGACCGAGATGATCGAAGAACCTGCCAGTCTGGCAGAAGGAAAAGAGGAGAAAAAGAAACCGGATCAGGATGAATATTTTGAGGAAGCTGGGAAATTTGTCATAGAATCAGAACGGGCGGCAGCAGGACAGCTGCAACGGAGATTTTCGATCGGCTTTAACCGTGCAGGGCGTATTATTGATCAACTTCATCAGGCAGGGGTAATTGGTCCGGCAGAGGGAACAAAGCCCCGTAAAGTGTTGATGACGATGGCAGAGTTTGAGGCTAGTCTGTACGGCGTGGAACCGGAAGCATCTGAGGAAGAAGCAATGCTGGATGATGAGATCCTGGCCAGTATGGATGTTTTGGAGGAGGATCTGGAAGCGGATCAAAGCAGGTAAAGAATTTGAATTGGTCTACAGGAGAAGCAGAGACCGGTATCGTTTCGGTTCTTTTGTACAACTATTTGGAGAGAGTTTAGGGGGGGAGAAGCAGGATGCAGGGCTTGTTAATTACAAATCGTTTTCTGCGCACGGAAAAATTTGTGGAACATTATCGCTGGCTTTCTGCTGCTGCAAAGGCCAGAGGAATGGCTTTGGATCTGTGGGATAATGCATCGTTATCCATCCGGTATGGAGAACAGGTGCGCCAGGATTTGCAGGAACAGCTTGCTCCCTATCAGTTTATTGTATATTGGGATAAGGATGTACGGTTTGGAAATTATTTGATGATGGCTTGTGAGGAAATGCGGATTCCGGTTTACAATTCGGTGGATGCAATGGCAGTTTGTGACGATAAGAGCGAAACATATCGTATCCTTCAGTTGTGGAATGACGCGGGGAAAACGAAGGAAGAACGGATTCCATTACTTCCGACTATTGTTGCGCCTATGACTTATTCTGGAGTGGGATATACCAATCTGGATTTTTTAGGAGAAGTGATACAACAGTTAGGTTTTCCTATGGTAATGAAAGCATGTTATGGTTCTTTTGGACAGCAGGTTTGGTTGGTAAATGGAGAGGAGGAACTTCGGAGTCAGACAATACGTTTGGCAGGGACTCCGTTTCTTTTTCAGAAGTATATGAAAAAAAGCCATGGACATGATGTCAGACTGCAGGTGGTAGGTGATCAGGTGGTAGCTGCCATGCATCGGTTTTCCGTCACAGGAGATTTTCGTGCGAACCTCTCTAATGGTGCACGGATGGAAGCATATGTACCTAGTTGGGAAGAGCAGAAGTTGGCTCTGCGGACAGTTCATGCATTGGGGCTGGATTTTGCCGGGGTGGACCTATTGTTTTCTAACGGGCCGGATGCGTCGGCAGATGTGGTGTGTGAGGTGAACTCCAATGCACATTTTCGTAATATTGCCGAATGTACCGGAGTAAATGTGGCGGAAAAAATGATGGAATATATTGCACGGAACTCGGAAAGTATTTTATAAATGGGAGACAGGAATTTGAACAGACAGAAAACATTAGTGTGTTATATGATTTATTCCGACGCGGAAGGTCAGAAAAACCGAAATTTTATAGAGATGTTTCGCAGGGCAGGAGAACGTCAAGGTCTTCTGTTTTCTTTTGTGTCCGATCAAACTTATCGGGAAATGCCATTGCCCGATCTGGTATTAAACCGCACCAGGGATCCTCAGGTAAGTCGTTGGTATGAGGAGCGTCATGTGAACGTCTGTCATGACAGCGATATTGTCACGATTGGGAACGATAAATATAAAACGCTGCAAAGACTTTTGGAACGTCTGCCGAAAATGGAATCCTCTGCACGGATAGATCAGAACGGCCAGGATGAAATGCCCCTCTCGTCCGTATGGTATCCCCGTAGTTTTCCAGTGATAGTGCAACAGACATTAGATTTGTCATGGATGCATCGACAGATTAGAACATTCTTGGGAGAAGTAGGTACTGTTGTAGTCAAAACGGTGGATGGACATGGTGGGAGTGAGGTCTTCCAGTTATCGGCAGATCCGGTACGGGCTTCCCGGGAGTGGGAACAAACTCTGGCTGGGTTGCAGGGAAGGCGTCTACTCTGCCAAGAGATGATTGACTGTGCTGCCCGAGATCTCCGTATCTATATTCTATGGGGAGAGATCTATGCTGCTGTGCTCCGGCAGGGACAGGGAGATTTTCGGTCGAATTATTCCAGAGGAGGTAGTGTGCATCCCTATACATTGTCAGTAGAAGAACGAAACCAAATACAACCATTTATTCAGGCATTAGGTGGAAAACGTCTGGCAATGGCTGGTATAGATTTCCTGGTTCGACGTGACGGCACATTCGTTTTTAATGAATTGGAGGAGATGGTAGGTTCCCGGATGTTATACCAGTGTACGGATTTAGATATTGTCCGGGATTTTGTAGACAGGCTGCGTTGATTCCGAGGCAACAGCATTACTTGTTACTATTTACAGTTTCTGGCAATCGGATGATTTTTTGTTATCCGTTGTATACTCAATTCATTCTGCTGTTTCGCTCGTAAGTACCGGCGTATTCAAATTGCCCGTAAAAATGCCAAATTTTTTGCCCTGTATCAATTCTTTTTCTCGTTGCCTGCTATGGCAGATTATGGTATGATACTTCATAGCGGTTTGGTGGGGAGAATACAGTTTTTTACTTTATGCAAGAAATTAATTGAAAGGCAGAAACCCGTATTGCGGTTTTTTGATGAGGTGTCCGTGATTATGAAGACTGATATTGAAATTGCACAGGAAGCAAAAATGAAACATATCCGGGATGTGGCAGCGCAGCTTGGAATTACAGAGGATGATTTAGAATATTATGGGAAGTATAAGGCGAAGTTGACGGATGCATTATGGGATAAAGTACAAGACAGGCAGGATGGAAAACTTGTACTGGTTACTGCCATTAATCCGACTCCTGCCGGAGAGGGCAAGACAACGACAACCGTAGGATTAGGAGAAGCTCTTGGGAAATTGAATAAAAAGGCTGTGATTGCTCTGCGTGAGCCGTCCCTGGGCCCATGTTTCGGTATCAAAGGTGGCGCGGCAGGTGGTGGTTATGCACAGGTGGTACCGATGGAAGATCTGAATCTACATTTTACCGGAGATTTCCATGCGATTACTTCTGCCAACAATTTGCTGGCGGCGATGGTAGATAATCATATTCAGCAGGGGAATGTCTTGCGGATTGATACCAATCAAGTGGTATGGAAACGCTGTGTGGATATGAATGACCGGGTTCTTCGTAATATTGTGGTCGGTCTGGGGCGTCCGGCAGATGGCGTGGTTCGAGAGGATCATTTCATTATTTCTGTTGCCTCTGAGATCATGGCGATTCTGTGTTTGGCTGAAAATATGAAAGATTTGAAAGAGCGTCTGGGAAGAATTATTGTAGCCTATGACGTTGACGGGAATCCGGTCACAGCAGAGCAGATCGGCGCTGTGGGATCGATGGCTGCCCTGTTAAAGGATGCCATCAAGCCTAATTTGATCCAGACAGTAGAAAATACACCAGCGCTGATCCATGGCGGGCCGTTTGCCAATATTGCCCATGGCTGCAACAGTGTCCGTGCAACGAAGACGGCATTAAAATTAGCCGATTATGTGATTACAGAGGCAGGATTCGGTGCCGATTTGGGAGCGGAAAAATTCCTGGATATTAAATGCCGGATGGCGGGTCTGAAGCCAGATGCTGTCGTTCTGGTAGCGACAGTCCGCGCTTTAAAATATAATGGAGGCGTTCCTAAAGATTCTTTAAATACAGAAAATCTGGAGGCATTGCGAAACGGTGTACGGAATTTAGAAAAACACATGGAAAATATAGCAAAATACCAGGTGCCATGCATTGTTACCCTTAACCGTTTTGTGTCAGATACTGATGCTGAGATTGCTTTTGTCAGGGAGTTCTGCGAAAACCGGGATTGTGGTTTTGCTTTATCCGAGGTTTGGGAGAAAGGCGGCGAGGGTGGTATTGCATTAGCCAATCAGGTGTTAGAAACACTGGAACAAAAGGAAAGCCATTTTAAGCCGATCTATGATGACAATTTGTCCATACGGGAAAAGATTGCAGTGGTTGCCAAAGAAATCTATGGGGCAGGGGAAGTGACTTATGCGCCTGCGGCTGAGGCTGCCATAGCCCGCCTGGAAAAATTAGGATTTAGCCAAATGCCGGTCTGCATGGCGAAGAATCAATATTCTCTGTCTGATGATCCGACCAGGCTGGGCCGTCCGGAAGGATTTACGGTAACGATCCGAGAGGTGTATGTATCTGCTGGCGCAGGTTTTATAGTGGCTATTACAGGTACTGTTATGACCATGCCGGGATTGCCGTTACATCCTGCGGCTGAACGGATTGATGTGAATGAGGAAGGGGTGATCACAGGGTTATCTTAGTACGCTAGTGCACTTGATTTATATTGATACAATAATGATGGAATCGTTTTTTTTGAGAAATCCTGGAAAATGGACAATTTATTCTATTGTGTTTTTATTTATAAAAAATATAGACTTGACTTCTGATTTATGTTATCGTTAGTCTACGTGGGAGAAAAAATACCAAGGGGCCATCCAAAGTAACGATAGGAAATGTTTAATGAAACGGGGGTACTTTGTTATGACAGATAGCGAAAAATTAGATCTATTATTACAGAAATCTACTTCAGTGGAACAAGAGGTAGTAGCGCTTAAGCAGGAAATGCAGGGAGTGAAAGAAGATATCTCGTCCCTGCGAGAAAACATGGAGAATATGGACACTTCCCTGAGGCAGGAAATGCAGGGGATGAAAGAGGATATCTCATCGCTGCGAGAAGACATGGAGAATATGGACACTTCCCTGAGGCAGGAAATGCAGGGAATGAAAGAGGATATCTCGTCCTTGCGGGAAGACATGGAGAATATGAATACTTCTTTGAGGCAGGAAATGCAAGGAATGAAAGAGGATATCTCGTCGCTGCGAGAAGATGTGGACGGAGTGAAAAAGGATATCTCGTCTTTGCGAGAAGATATGAGCGTTATGAAGGAAGAGATCAGTTCTTTGCGGGAAGATATGGACGGTATGAAGGTAGAGGTTACTTCTTTGCGAGAAGATATGGACGGTATGAAGGTAGAGGTTACTTCTTTGCGAGAAGATATGGACGGTATGAAGGTAGAGGTTACCTCTTTGAGAGAAGATACGACTTGTCTCAAGGATGAAATTCATTTAGCTCTTGAGAATGAAATTGTTCCTAATATTAACATTATTGCGGAGGGGCATTTGGAGTTATCTAGAAAATTGAACGAGTGTATTCATATTTCCAGTGACATTAAGGCAAAACAGGAAATGCAGGATGTGTTTATCAATTTGCATAAACATGATGGTATGTTTAAATTATTGGGATAGTTGTTAAAATAGGAGGTAAAATGATGAGCGGAAAATATGCAGGAACACAGACAGAGAAAAACTTACAGGCGGCTTTTTCAGGAGAGTCAGGGGCAAGAAATAAATACACTTATTTTGCTTCCGTAGCCAAAAAGGAAGGATTTGAGCAAATTGCATCTATTTTTCTTAAAACGGCAGATAATGAGAAAGAGCATGCCAAAATGTGGTTAAAGGAGTTAAGCGGCATTGGTGATACGGCTTCCAATTTGGCTGCAGCTGCAGAAGGCGAGAATTACGAGTGGACTGATATGTATGAGGATTTCGCCAAGACTGCGGAAGCAGAAGGATTTTCAGAGCTCGCAGAGAAGTTTCGTATGGTAGGAGCGATTGAGAAGCAGCATGAGGAGCGTTACCGTGCTCTGTTGAAAAATGTGGAGACAGCAGAAGTTTTTGCCAAAAGTGAAGTCAAGGTTTGGGAATGTCGTAATTGCGGTCATATTGTGGTAGGGACGAACGCTCCAGAAAAATGCCCGGTATGTGCTCATCCTCAGAGTTATTTTGAAATTCATCAGGAGAATTATTAATGACAAGACATAGAGATGTTAATGTTACTGTTTAACGGATCTAAGGATGATCTACAGCATCGATACAGAAATATTTGATAGATCTGGGAAAGATAGGGGGCAGATGATCAAAATGCCCCCTCTTTTCTGGGTCTTTCATTTTTGGGTGTGTAATATGATCATAAAAATTCTGGAGGAAAGATCTTATGACGAGTGTCAGAAATAAAACATACGAAATTAGGAGGAGAAAATCATGCAAACCAGGGAAGAAGTGATCCGCTTTGGCCTGTCCTTTCCAGATACCTATCAGGATGCTCCGTTTCATGATGATAACTGGCAGTTGGTTCGAGTGCGCAGAAACCGAAAAGCATTTCTATGGACATACGAACGAAATGGAGCCTTGTGCATCAATGTTAAGGTAGATCCAGAATGGAGAGATCTCTGGAGAGAAAAGTATACATCCGTATTGCCCGGATATCATCAGAATAAGGAACACTGGAATACAGTGATATTAGATGGAACCGTGCCGGACCAGGAGATACAGCGTATGATTGGGGAGAGTTATGATCTGGTAACTTCATAATGGTTGCACGGGATGATTTAGAACGGATGTCAGAATAAGAGCAGGGGGCGAAAAAATGTTTGCATTATTATTAGCCATTATTTATATTGCATTTATTAGTCTGGGACTGCCGGATGCCCTGCTGGGATCGGCATGGCCGGCCATATATCGGGAATTCGAGGTTCCGGTTTCCTATATGGGGATCATTTCCATGATTATTGCGGGAGGAACGGTAATCTCCAGCCTCCAGAGCGATCGTTTGACGAAACGATTTGGGACGGGAAAAGTGACCGTCGCCAGTGTGATGCTGACAGCGTTAGCACTTTTTGGATTTTCAGTCAGTCAGTCTTTTGTTTCGCTCTGTTTGTGGGCGATTCCTTATGGCCTGGGGGCAGGTAGTGTGGATGCTTCCCTGAATAACTATGTTGCGCTGCATTATGCAAGCCGTCATATGAGCTGGCTGCATTGTATGTGGGGAATTGGGGCTTCCATCGGACCTTCTATAATGGGATTTGCTTTGACGGGTGGACAGAGTTGGAATATGGGGTATCGTTACATTGCGTTGTTTCAGGTGGTATTGACAGCGATTTTATTCTTCAGTCTGCCCTTGTGGAAGCGTGATTCGCAGAAATCCGGGGAGCCGGATTCTTCAGCAGAAATACTTTCTCTGCGCCAGATATGGAATATTCCCGGAGCGAGAGAAGTAATGATAATGTTTTTTTGTTATGCGGCGATCGAACAGACCACGGGTTTGTGGGCAAGTAGTTATTTGGTAATGCACCAGGGATTGACCTCAGAAACTGCCGCCGGTTTTGCCAGCTTGTTTTTCATCGGGATTACAGTGGGTAGAATGATTAGCGGATTTTTGACGATGCAATGGAAGGATGCACAGATGATCCGTCTGGGGCAGGTAATGATTCTATTTGCTGTGATCTTGTTATGTCTGCCTCTGGGCAAGGAGGTCTCCTATGTCAGTTTCGTCATCATGGGGTTAGGATGTGCACCGATTTATCCGTGTATTATTCATTCCACACCAGAGCATTTTGGCGCAGACCGTTCCCAGGCAGTCATAGGAGTGCAGATGGCAGCAGCCTATGTTGGAACTACCCTGATGCCTCCAATTTTCGGTTGGATGGCCAGGCATATTGGTATTTTTCTGTTGCCTGTTTATTTATTTGGATTGCTGTTTTTGATGATGTTTATGCATCGAAAACTCTTGCAGAAAGTAAAAAGAAAATAAAAATGGAGAATGGAGGGTATTATGTATCGGAATAATAAATACTCTTAAAAATATTTAAAACATCAATGTATGAATATAGGATGAAGTGAAAACAGACAGGAACGAATTTCAGTTATTGTCTGTTTTTTCTTTTAAAAGAAAAGAGATTGGTTAATAATGCTGAAAAATAAACTATCTAAGTTACAAAATTGTATAATTCTGCCAAGGAGTATCAATGAAATTTGAATGTTTAACAAAAAATATTCTATGTTTTTCCGCTAAAAGATCTAATATACTGTCATTATCAACAAGGAACACAGGAAATGTAGCAAAAATAGAAAGGGGACTTAATTATGAAGAAAAAAATACTTTCATTGACAATGGCACTAGTTCTTGGTCTTTCCTTAACGGCATGTGGATCCGGATCGGGAGGCTCTTCAAACGGAGGTTCCGGTTCATCGTCTGGTAAGGGAGAAACAGCAGGCGTGGCAAATAAGGATAAACCGTTAGTATGGTTTAACCGTCAGCCATCAAATAGCTCCACAGGGGCGTTGGATAAAACTGCATTAACCTATAATAAAGATACCTATTATGTGGGGTTTGATGCAAATCAGGGGGCGGAGCTCCAGGGAACCATGATTAAGGATTATATTGAGAAAAATATTGATAAAATTGATCGGAACGGCGATGGAGTAATCGGCTATGTACTTGCCATTGGTGATATTGGACACAACGATTCCATAGCACGTACCAGAGGTGTTCGTAAGGCGCTGGGAACCGGTGTCGAGAAGGATGGAGAAATCAATAGTGAACCAATCGGAACCAATGTGGATGGATCGGCATCTGCAGTTCAGGATGGAACGTTGGAGATTGGAGGGAAAAAGTATACCGTTCGAGAGCTGGCCTCCCAGGAAATGAAGAATTCTTCCGGTGCAACATGGGATGCAGCGACTGCGGGAAATGCCATTGGAACATGGTCTTCTTCCTTTGGCAAGGAAATTGATGTAGTGGCTTCCAATAATGATGGAATGGGAATGTCCATGTTTAATGCATGGTCTAAGGATCAAAAAGTTCCTACCTTTGGATATGATGCGAATAATGATGCGGTAGCAGCGATTGCAGAGGGATATGGTGGTACGATCAGCCAGCATGCAGACGTACAGGCGTATTTGACACTTCGTGTTCTACGTAATGCGTTAGATGGTGTCGATGTAGATACCGGTATTGGCAAAGAAGATGAGGCAGGCAACGTATTATCAGAGGATGTCTATATCTACAAGGAGGATGATCGCTCTTACTATGCATTGAATGTTGCCGTCACTTCAGAGAATTACCAGGATTTTACGGATTCTACCAAGGTATATGAACCAGTATCTTCGCAGTTGGATCAGGGATCTCATGCAGAAAAGAAAGTATGGTTAAATATTTACAATGCTTCTGATAATTTTCTGAGTTCTACGTATCAGCCGCTTCTTCAGAAATACGATGATCTTTTGAACCTGAAAATTGATTATATCGGCGGTGATGGGCAGACAGAATCTAACATTACCAACCGTCTTGGAAACCCAGGACAGTATGATGCATTTGCAATCAATATGGTTAAGACAGATAATGCAGCTTCTTATACGGCTTTGCTGAGTCAGTGATCCCTCCTCTAATTGGATCATAAAGTGATTCGGGAGACCATCCCAAAGCGGTTATTACGATTTGCGGTTATGATGTACGATACCGTAAATCGTAATAACCCTTTTCTAAACAATATAAATAGCAGATCTTCAATGGATATGGGGTGAAAACTATGACAGATGAAAAAAAAGATACCGTATTATCAATACGAGGTATGAGCAAATCCTTTGGAAGAAACCGGGTTCTGGACCATATTAACTTGGACGTAAAAGCTGGTACAGTAATGGGGTTGATGGGGGAAAATGGTGCCGGGAAATCTACCATGATGAAATGCCTATTTGGTACGTATCAGAAAGATGAGGGCAGGATTTTATTAGATGGCAGGGAAGTGAACTTTTCCGGGCCGAAAGATGCCTTGGAAAACGGTATTGCAATGGTTCATCAGGAATTAAATCAATGCCTGGAGAGAAATGTGATTGACAATTTATTTCTGGGACGTTATCCGGTGAATTCCATGGGTGTAGTGAATGAAGGAAGAATGAAAAAAGAAGCTTCAGAACTCTTCAGAAAACTGGGAATGACTGTAAATCTGGCACAGCCAATGCGGAATATGTCGGTATCCCAGAGACAGATGTGCGAAATTGCCAAAGCAATTTCTTATCATTCCAAAGTCATTGTTTTGGATGAACCTACCTCTTCTCTGACGGTGCAGGAAGTAGAAAAGCTTTTTGAAATGATGCGGATGTTAAAAGCGGAGGGAATTGCCCTGGTCTATATTTCCCACAAAATGGATGAAATATTTGAAATTTGTGATGAGGTTTCCGTCCTTCGGGATGGTAATCTGGTCATGACAAAGAGCAGTAAAGAAACCGATATGAATGAGTTGATTGCAGCAATGGTGGGACGTTCCCTCGAAAACCGTTTTCCACCGGTAAATAATCAGCCGAAAGAAGTTGTCTTATCCGTGCAGCATTTGTCCACCAAATTTGAACCTCATTTACAGGATATCACTTTTGACGTCAGAGAGGGAGAAATCTTTGGGTTGTATGGGCTGGTCGGTGCAGGACGCACGGAATTGCTGGAGACGATTTTTGGTGTACGGACACGGGCAGCAGGAAGAGTTTATTATAACGGACGGCTGATGAATTTCAGCAGTGCAAGAGATGCCATGGATCATGGTTTTGCCATGATTACTGAGGAACGGAAAGCCAATGGACTGTTTCTCAAGGGGGATCTCACATTTAATACGACCATTGCCAATCTAAGTCAATATAAATCCGGTGTGGCTTTGTCTGATTCAAAAATGATCAAGGCTACCGCCAAGGAAATAAAAATAATGCACACAAAATGTATGGGGCCGGAAGATATGATTTCCAGTCTTTCCGGTGGCAATCAGCAAAAAGTGATCTTGGGAAAATGGCTGGAACGGAGCCCACAGATTTTCATGATGGATGAACCGACTCGGGGAATTGATGTGGGGGCCAAGTATGAAATCTATGAGCTGATTATAGATATGGCGAAACAAGGAAAAACAATCATCGTAGTATCTTCTGAGATGCCGGAAATTCTGGGGATTACAAATCGTATTGGAGTAATGTCAAACGGACATCTTTCTGGCATTGTCAAGACCAGTGAGACAAATCAGGAAGAATTATTGAGGCTTAGCGCAAAATACCTATAATAAGGGAGATGAATGGATATGGCAAATCAAAATAGCAAGATTCTTACAGCAGAACAGGAACTCAAGCTGCGTCAGCCGATGGAGGATTATGTCAGCAAGATTCAAGCAGACATTGATCGTTTGAGAGCCGAGGGGACGGATCGGGTTCTGACATTACAAAATCATATTGACAGGATCAAGAAAGACCGTGTGCTCACAAAACAAGAAAAGGCAGCAATGATTGCAGAGGATCGGGTTCAGTTGGAAAAGGCAAAGGAGATTGAGGAAAAGAACAAAGAAACGGTTGCAAAATTGATTGCAGATGCAGAGAATTTTATAGGAGCTCATTTTGACCGGGATTACTATCAAAAAGTAAAAGAGAGCTGTGTTCTGGAAAAGGCAGAGGCAAAGGAAAAATACCGTCAGACCGTTGCCAGGATCAAGAGAGAACATCAGGAGACCATGGCAAAACTGTCAGATCACCAGGAAATAAAAGATGAACGGTATGTCTACAAGAACCGATTATTTGATGCCAAGAGGAAACGGGAAAAAGATTTTCAGCGGATGAAAGATAGAAGGCATGCGGCATATACCTATCAGTATCATCTGATTGACTTACTACGCATGTCAAAGTTTACGTTTCTGGAATCCAAGGCGCAGAAATGGGAAAATTATAAATATACCTTTAATCGTAGGGCTTTTCTGTTACAAAATGGATTATATATAGCGATTATACTGATTTTTATTATGTTGTGTATTATCACACCGATGGTTAAGAATTCCCCATTATTAACCTATAACAATGTATTAAATATATTGCAGCAGGCATCTCCAAGGATGTTTCTGGCACTGGGGGTTGCGGGATTGATCCTGCTCACAGGGACAGATCTCTCGATTGGGCGTATGGTTGGTATGGGAATGACGACAGCAACAATTATTATGCATCAGGGGATAAATACGGGTTCTGTTTTTGGGCATATCTTTGATTTTACAAAAATGCCGATTGGAACCAGGGTGGTATTCGCATTAGTTATGTGTGTTCTGTTGTGCACATTTTTTACCACCATTGCAGGTCTCTTCACAGCAAAATTCAAAATGCACCCCTTTATTTCAACGATGGCAAATATGCTTGTGATTTTTGGTTTAGTCACTTATGCTACAAAAGGGGTATCGTTTGGGGCGATTGAGCCAACGATTCCCAACATGATTATTCCAAAAATAAATGGTTTCCCGACGATTATCCTTTGGGCAGTCGCTGCCATATTTATTGTTTGGTTTATCTGGAATAAAACCACTTTTGGTAAAAATTTATACGCAGTGGGAGGAAATCCAGAAGCGGCAGCAGTATCAGGAATATCTGTATTTGGTGTGACGGTAGGTGCCTTCATCATGGCAGGGATACTATATGGATTTGGTTCCTGGCTGGAATGTGCAAGAATGGTAGGCTCTGGATCCGCCGCCTATGGACAGGGCTGGGAAATGGATGCCATTGCTGCCTGTGTGGTTGGTGGAGTCTCTTTTACAGGTGGTATTGGTAAGATCTCTGGAGTGGTAGTGGGTGTTTTCATCTTTACTGCCCTGACGTATTCTTTGACAATCCTAGGAATTGATACCAATCTGCAGTTTGTGTTTTCCGGTATCATTATTCTGGTTGCAGTAACTTTGGATTGTTTGAAATATGTACAGAAAAAATAAAAAGAACACTAGTATTTTAATAAGATGGAAAATTTGTTGGTATGATCAAAAAGAGCCAAAAGAGCCAGAGAGTATTCTGGCTCTTTTGACTAATCTTATAAAGATTTACATACCATGGGTGCTTTGCTATAATGTAGGCAAGTAACGGCACCTTGTAAAATAATTAGGATCCGATGTTCGGGATCAGGGAAAGTTGTTTTTGCTGTCATGCCAAAACAATAGTATTATGGAGATTACTATGGATCAATATTCAGTCTTTCTGGTAGATGATGAAGAAGAAGTAATACGTGTTATCATGAAAAAGATCAATTGGGAGGAAATTGGCTTTTCTGTGGTGGGTTATGCAAATAACGGTGTTAAGGCACTGGAAATGATGGAAGAAATACAGCCGGATGTAGTTATGACGGATATCAAAATGCCATTTATGGATGGAGTGGAATTGTCCCGTAGGATAAGGCGGGAATATCCTGCGGCAAAGATCTTGTTTTTTACGGGCTTTGATGAGTTTGAGTATGCCAAAAGTGCGATTCATCTGGAGGTGGAGGACTATATATTAAAACCAGTCAATTCCACAGAATTGACCAATGTTTTTGTGCAGTTAAAGAGAAAGTTGGATCAGGAAATTAGTGAGAAACGTAATGTGGAGACATTGCAGAAATATTATCTGGAGTCCTTACCACTATTACAGACGAACTTTTATATTTCTTTGTTGGAAGGCAGGGTCAATGAGAAGGATATTTCCCAATATCTTTCGGATTATCAATTAGTTCTTCCGGGTCCCTTTTATTGCTGTTTGGTAGTCCATACATCGACAGCGCAGATGCCTGGAAATATGAACCCTTTGCTGTTAGCTACTTCGGTGCATAAACAGGTGGAAGAGCGTCTGACGGAAAAGTGGCATGCAAAATGTTTCTCTTATTTGGGAAATACTATTTTGATTGCGCAGTTAAATATGGAACATGAAATTTCGGATTTGACGGATGATTGCGACCGTTTTTGCAAATATGCCAAAAGTATTTTGGGGGCGGTGGTTACCATAGGAATTGGGACACTCTGTGACGGACTGCTCAGTCTTTCGGAATCTTATCATGATGCGAGGGAGGCTGTGTCTTATCGGGTAATTTATGGTGTTTCCAGGGCAATTAATATCCAGGAAATTGTTCCACAGGAGAGTGACCGATCCGTTCCTGTCAGCGATGCAGTATTGTTGGATCTGTTAAAAATGATACAGTTTGGCTCAAAACAAGATGTGGAGAAGGCGGCAGTTCAGTATCTGGATCAGATGGGATCTCCGCGCCATTCCCTGTCGCAGCATCATGTGGATTTAATGGAATTAGTTAGTACGTTGTATCGGTTCGCTGTCAATCATGAGATTTTATTCGATGATTTTGGAGGGGATATCCGGGATTTGTACAGCAGTCTATTGGATATGGAACCTTTGGCATTGCGCGATTGGCTTATTGGCTGTAGTTATCTATTCCAGGATCAACTGATTCATGTACGCAATCGTTCCACCAAATCTTTGATATCCAGAGCAGAGGCATATGTGCAGCATAACTATGGAGAGGAAGATCTTTCCCTGGACCATATCTGTGAAGTGTTGGGACTGTCGAATTCCTATTTTTCCAGCATATTTAAGAAAGAGACAGGAAAATCATTTATTCATTATCTAACAGATTATCGAATGGAGCAGGCATCTCGGAAGTTATTAGAAACGAATGAAAAAAGTTATGTTATAGCACAGAATGTAGGATATACAGATCCTAATTATTTCAGTTATGTATTTAAAAGGAGATTTGGCGTGTCTCCTTCCAAGTATAGAAGGGAGCATCTGGAGGGTGAAAATAAAATATCAGAGACATAGGGAGAAACTGCAGCCAAGGGGATTGCAGTCAACAATTATGCTTGCTTTTTCTGTGATTTCTATTTCCATTATGCTTATCCTGGGAGTAGTCATGTATTTCAAATTTTCCGCTCTGACCCGGCAGGAAGTGGTTCAGAGTACACAGAAACTGATGGAACAGACCAGAGAAAACTTGGAAGATTATCTGGTTGATATGAGGCAGGTATCGGATGCAGTTTATTATAATGTGATTAAAGAAAATGATTTTTCCAGCAGGGAGAAAGTGATTCCACAGGAAATGAATCTGATTTATGAGGCGAATAAAAGTAATTTGCGCAGTATAGCCGTTTATAATAATTATGGCAGCCTGATGGCAGCAGAGCCGGTTGCATTGCAGAAAGAAGATCCCGATGTTACGCGTCAGGATTGGTATAAACAGGCCATCGGAGAAATGGAAAATATGCATTTTTCCACCCCTCATATCCAGAATCTGTTTGATGATGCTACCAGGCGTTATTATTGGGTGATATCATTAAGCCGTGCTGTGGAATTGGTGGATCAGGGAGTTCCCTGTTCGGGAGTTCTGCTCGTTGATATGGATTATTCTGCGATCTCGCGGATGATGCAACAAATCAATAAGACTTATAATGGACAGTACTATTATCTTTGTGATGGGAATGGGGAAATTATTTATCATACGAAACAGTTGCAGATTAGTAAGGGGATTTCTGCGGAAAATAATGGGAAAGTATCCAAATATAAAGATGGCGTTTATGAGGAAAAGTTTGCCGGGGAACAACGTAAGCTGATTGTTAATACGGTGAGTTATACGGGGTGGAAGTTAGTCGGGGTCATTCCTTATTCTACTTTTACGCACGGCCTGTTCAGTATTCGTTATTTTATTATGATGCTGATGCTTTTGATGGCGATGATGCTAGCTGTGATTAACCGGGTTGTTTCTACCAGAATTTCTCGTCCTATTTTGAAGTTAGACGCTTCTGTCCGCAAGTATGAGGCGGGGGAGAAACCGGAAATCTATATTGGGGGATCGCAGGAAATCAGGCATTTGGGATATTCCATCCAGCGATCTTATGAACAGATTGATACGCTGATGCATGAAATTGTCCTGGAACAGAATGAGCGGAGGAAAAGTGAGCTGGATGCATTACAGAGTCAGATTAACCCTCATTTTTTATATAATGCTTTGGATTCGATTACCTGGATGGTGGAAGGGGAACGCAATGACGATGCAGTATTTATGATCTCAGAGCTTGCCAAACTTTTTCGCATCAGTTTGTCAAAAGGGCAGACCGTGATCCGTCTTCAGGATGAACTGCAGCATGCAAAGAGTTATATGAATATTCAGAAGATACGTTATAAGAATATATTCTCGATACAATTTGATATCGAAGAAGGCTTGGGGGATTATTGCAGTGTTAAATTAATCTTACAGCCAATTTTGGAGAACGCCATTAACTATGGAGTGAATTGCATGGATGATTGCGGGGAGATCAAAGTGACGGGAAAGTTAAAAGACGGGATGATTCTACTTTCTGTTTCGGATAACGGGATCGGCATGACGGAAGAAGAGGTCCGTCTGTCGTTGACAGATAGCAAGAGAGTGCATAAGCATGGTTCCGGCGTAGGATTGGTAAATGTGAATCACCGAATTCAGATTCTTTTTGGAAAAGAGTATGGCCTGCAGGTGGAAAGTGAACCGGATGAGGGAACCACGGTTTCTATTTTGTTTCCGGCAGTGTCTTACACAGAGGAAAACAGGTTGGTTTTGGAAAAAGGCCATATCTTGGCTGGAGAAGATAGTAAGAAGGAAAAGTGGGATGAATTGATATGAAGAATAGCAAAAAAATGTTTCTCAGACTGGAAGCTTCCTTAGCATTTTTTGTCGTACTTTTGGCATTGATTATGGTTCAGGAGCAGAGGGGAAAGGTTCGTCATAAGATATCGGTTATCCTGCAGGATTCAGATGCAATGCAATGGTCCTCTTTCCGGTATGGGCTGAAAATGGCCGCAAAGGATCAGGAAGTAGAGCTGGTAATCGCTAGTACGGGTAAAATGCAAACGGTGGAAGAAGAAATCAATGCCATTGAGGAGGAAATCAGCCGAGGTGCAGATGCAGTGATGGTTCAACCGATTCCAGGCAAGGATTCCGAAGCAAAGATAAAAAGTGTCGGAGGCAGGACGCCCATTATGCTCATCGGGCAGATTGCCTCTAAGAGCAGGGAAAGCTCTAAACTCCCGGTTACGGAACCAGATCATTATGCCATGGGGAAAACCTTGGCGGAAGAAATGTTGGCGGACTATAATGGCAAGATCGAGGGAAAGACCATTGGAATGGTGAGTTCGTATGCCGATTCCCAAGCAATTCTTGAACGGAGACAGGGAGTGGAAGAAGTTCTGAAAGAAACGGATGCCAGGATTCTTTGGTCGGTCGCTGTCCAGGATGGGGAGACGGAAGAACATAATTTGGATCAACAGCCCAAGGTAGATTTGGTGTTGGCCTTGGATAATTCCGCTTTGACAGTTGCCGGAGAATGTGTCTCTGGAAACAATTTTCATGGGGCATTAGTGTATGGGATTGCTCATTCTACGGAAGCTATGTATTATCTGGATACTGGCATGGTAGAATGTCTGGTAGTGCCGGATAAATTTAAGGAAGGATATCAGGCTCTGACAGAAGTTTCGGAATGTCTGACACATTTCTATCGGAATATGAAAGATCATACGTTGTCCTATTCTGTCATTCGCAGGGATGAGTTATTCTCAAAAGAGAATCAGGAAATTTTGTTTACGATGAGCCAGTAGGAAAGGGGATGCGCAGAATGAGTGTATGGATGAAAAAAAACATAGGGATTGCAGGAATCATACTCAGCCTGGGCATGGTAATTCTAACTGCCTGTGGAACACAACAGAAAGAAACAGCAGATCGGATTTATGTGGGAGTGACTATTTATAATCAGAGTGATACTTTCTTGGCCCAATTAATGACTTCTATGCAGAAACAGTTCGAACAGTTAAAGGAGGAAGGGATTGATGTAACGGTAACGATCCGGGATGCAGCAGGTTCGCAGCGTACACAGGATGATCAGGTTCAGGAATTTATTGATGCAGGATGCAATGTATTATGTGTCAATTTGGTAGACCGCACAGATCCGTCAGAGATTATTGAACTTGCCCGGAAGAATGAAGTACCGATTATTTTCTTTAATAGAGAACCTGTTGCAGAGGACATGATGCAGTGGGATGGCTTGTATTATGTAGGTGCGGACGCAAAACAATCTGGTGTGATGCAGGGGGAACTGGCAGTAGATGCCATACAGGGAGATCCGCGGATTGACCGAAATAAAGATGGTAAAATTCAATATGTGGTATTGGAAGGGGAAGCCGGACACCAGGATGTGATACTTCGGACAGAAAATGCGGTGGATACGCTTCGGAATCATGGGATCGAACTGGAAAAACTGAGTTATGGGATTGCAAATTGGAATCGGTCGCAGGCACAGAACCGGATGTTGCAAATGATTAGTGAGCATCAAAATGAAATAGAATTAGTGTTGGCGAACAATGATGATATGGCGCTTGGGGCGATGGACGCTTATCAAAAATTAAATTTTACAGAGGCGGATTTGCCCATATTTTTTGGAATTGATGGAACCGATGTGGGGTTGCAGGCAGTGGCTGATTCCAAATTATCTGGAACGGTTTATAATGACAAAGAGGGACAGGGGAGAATGATCGCAAAGTTAGCGATTGCCGTTACATTAAATCAAGGATGGAAGGATATCAAATTCAAAAATAGACAATATATTTATCTTCCCTACTCAAAAATAACCATGGAAAATGTCGGTGATTTTGTCATGGATTCTTAATAGAAACCGTAATAAGATTGTAAGATGCGGATGATATACTGTTCTTGAAAATAAGGGCTGGCAAATGACGATCAGCAGAAGAGTAAATCGTGATTGGTAATTTGCAGATACACAGCGCTATCAGATGGATATTTTACCTGGTAACACATGGGTAGTCCAATGAGAGGAGAGGACAGAGATGAGTATTTTAGAATCAAATCATTTATGTAAAATCTATGGATCGGGGGAGAGTGAGATCCATGCCTGCGACGATGTCTCCCTGTCGGTGGAAGATGGAGAATTTATTGCAATCATCGGTACTTCAGGCAGCGGTAAGTCTACCTTGTTAAATTTACTGGGAGGGCTTGATCGTCCTACATCCGGCACAGTTACCATTTCCGGCAAGGATCTCTTTTCCATGAGCGATGAGGAATTAACGATATTCCGGCGACGCAATATCGGGTTTGTGTTCCAGAATTATAATTTGGTGCCGATCTTAAATGTCTATGAAAATGTTGTATTACCCATTGAATTAGATGGGTCAGAGATCGATCAAAAGTATGTGGACCATATTATTCATACCTTGGGGTTGGAGTCAAAACTGACTGCAATGCCAAACCAACTATCCGGTGGCCAGCAGCAAAGAGTGGCAATTGCCCGTGCATTGGCAGCGAAACCGGCCATCATATTGGCGGATGAACCGACCGGGAACCTGGACAGCAAGACCGGTATGGATGTCATTTCCCTGCTAAAAATGACCAGTCAGGAATTTCATCAGACGATCGTCATGATTACCCATAATGAAGAGATTGCGTTGATGGCAGATGCCATGATCCGTATGGAAGACGGCAGAGTGGAAGTGGGTGAGGCCTTATGTTAAAAAATACGAATCAGGCTGCCGTTCGAAAATTGAGTGCCAGGTCTCTGCGCCAGAACCGGGTCAGAAATATCTTTGTCATCCTGGCGATTATTTTGACGACCTTTATGTTCACTACCGTATTCAGTATTGGATTCAGCCTGGGTAAGAACATGAATACGATGATGCTTCGGCAGCAGGGAACGAAGCGTTCTATTTGGTTGGAGCATCCAGGAAAAGAACAGATTGCCCAGGCGAAGAAAGCAGAGCATCTGCATGCGGCGGGAATCCAGATTCCAACAGGGATTGCCACAGATCGCAGTGAAAAGAGTACGATCCGATTAGATTATTACGATTCAACGGAGTTTGAGCAGAATCTAAGCCCTGCCATCAGTGACCTTCAGGGAGCTTATCCGAAACAGGAGAATGAAATCATGCTTTCTCAGGCGGCATTGGAAGCATTGAAGATCAAGCATCCGAAACAGGGAATGGATATTACATTAAAGACAGAGACGGGCTCTCAGACATTTCGGTTATCAGGGTGGTTTACCGATTATACGTCAACATTCGGTGGCTTTCAGGGGTTGGTATCAGAAGCATATGCAAAAGCAGTGGGGAAGACGGTGGAACAGGACGGGATTTTGAGCCTGTCTGCTAAGAATGGGGAAAAACAGGCGCTGTTACAGGAGCTGGACGCCCTGCTAAAATATAAAAAGGGACAGGAATTGGATTTTACCTGGGATGTCCAGGAAGAAAATAAAGGAAACGGTTTCATCATTGCCGCTACAATAGGCATTATGGGGATTATTATTGTTGTCAGCGGCTACCTGTTGATTTATAATATCATGTATATCTCGGTAACCAGGGATATCCGTTTTTATGGTATGCTGAAGACGATTGGAACGACGCCGTCGCAGATCCGGAAAATTGTGCGGGACCAGATTCGCAGGCTGTCTGTGGTTGGAATACCGGTTGGACTTTTGCTGGGGAGCATCCTGGCTTTCCAGGCAGTACCGATAGCCCTTTCTGTTTTTACTATGGATGAGAATGGTGCAATGCCGGGATATGTTAGTTTCCATCCATTTATCTATCTGGGGACAATTTTGTTTGCAATGGTGACGGTGGCCGTGAGCTGCCGAAAACCGGCGAAGCTGGCAGGCAGGGTGTCTGCTGTTGAAGCGTTGAAATTTCGTGGACAAATGGGAGACGGAAAAAGAAAACGAAAATCTACGGACGGTGGCAAGCTATATAAAATGTCTTTCCGCAATGTGTTCCGTGAGAAAAAACGGGCGTTCCTGGTTTTTGCGTCTCTGTTTATGGGGACCATGGCATTTTTAGCTGTGAATACTTTTCTGGGGAGTATGAAGTTAGAGAATTATATTGCACACTATCTTCCCAATGATTTCACGATCCATATGGCTTCAGACCCTGAGGAGATAGAAGAGACGGACCAGAATTATGGACAAAGTGTAAACCGGTTGATCGAAGATCTGAATAAGATCGAAGGTATCACAACGTGCAATGTGAATCATTCTGCGTACCTGGCATTGGAATTTGATGCGGATGTGTATCGCCCATTTTTGGAAAGAGATGTCAGGAATGGAACCACTTTGCAGGATTTGATTGATGCATATACGAAAAATGCCAATGACAAAGAAGGGATATATTCTGCACCGGTGATAGCTATTAGCAGCTCTATGGCAAAGAAATATAATGAGAAGGCGAGCCAGAAGATTGATATCAAACGGTTTGAAAAAGGGGAATTGTGTATCATAGGAAATGCTCTTGAACGGACAGAAGCTGAAGAAATCCGGGGGAAGAAGATTACATTAAAAGATCTGGAAACGGGAAAAACACTTACCCAGGAGGTGGGATGCTGTCCGATGTATTATGAAGAAAATCTATTAAATTTTGGCGTTTCCTGGCAAATAGGAGGGGGACCTTCCTATGTTTTGCTCAGCGAGAAAGCGATGGAAAAAATATGTGATCATCCATGGGTCAATTCTATTGTCATAGACTGCGATTCCAAAAAGGAAAACCAGGTAAAATCCAGGATCAAAAGCCTGACCCGTGGAAATTCCTATGTGCAGCATACGGAGATAAAATCCGATATCTCTGCGGAATTTCTATCTTCCATGATGGCAATGAATATCCTGGGGAGTGGAATTTCCATTGTTTTGATTCTGATTGGTGTGATTAATTTTATCAACGTTATGTTTACCGGGGTATTTACCAGACGGGGAGAGCTGGCAGTTATGGAAAGTGTGGGAATGACAAAGAAGCAGATCAGGAAAATGCTGGTTTACGAGGGAACTTACTATGCAGGAATTACTATATTGCTATTGTTTACTTTAGGCAGCGGTATCATCTATCTCATTGCTCATATGGCGTGCCAGATTGCAGACTATGCCGTCTTCTATTATCCGATAGGATGGATGGGAATTTTATCGGCAATCATTCTGGTAATTTGTATGAGTGTTCCAGCCGTCGTGTATCATGCATTTGCCAAGGAAAGTGTGACAGAACGCCTGCGGAAAGAGGACTAGGAGGTAGTGTGAAAAATCACACTGAAGTGCTGATTTTTCACACGGCTATTTGTTTCTGAGCGAAAACAAATAGCTTTGATGGCAGATGAGAAACTGCATTCGCAGCTTTCTCATCGCCTCTTCGCAACAAGTTGCTCAGAAATGGAGATTTGTATGGAGAGACTGTTGGTGGTTGAGGATGATATTATTATCTGTGGCGGAGTAAAGACATTTTTAGAGGGGAAAGGGTATGAGGTGGAATGTGCCTATTCTCTATCGGAAGCCAGGAAAGCCCTGGAACAGTCATATCATTTGATCATTTTGGACAGTAATTTGCCAGATGGGAATGGAGTAGAACTGTGTCGGGAAATTCGTGGTAAGAAAAATATCCCGGTAATTTTTCTTACCGCCAACGACATCGAAGAGGATATGATCGAAGGATTTCAGGCGGGATGCGATGATTATATCGCAAAGCCGTTTTCGATGGAATTGTTATATCAGCGTGTGATGGCTGTTTTGCGCAGAAGTCATGCGGAGGAATCCGAGGATTTGTTTCAATATCAGGAGTTGTCCGTGGATTTTGACAAAATGCAGGTGTTTCTCCGGGGACAGCCGGTAAAATTGTCGGCAACGGAATACAGGTTATTGGAATTGCTGATTAAAAACAGGAAACAGGTTCTTACCAGGACTTTGATTTTAGAAAAGATCTGGGATTATGACGGGGATTTTTTGGATGAAAATACGCTAAATGTTTATATTCGCCGTCTGCGGCAGAAAATAGAGGAGGATGCGGGGGATCCGAAATATATTATTACGGTATTTGGGATTGGTTACACGTTTGGCGAAGGCAGCAGTGCGTAGGCGATAACAATTATCAACGAGACAAGACACTAGGGAACGGGGATGACTATGGACAGGAAACAATATAACCGATGGATGAAATGTCTGGCAGGAGGATTTGCAATCACTGCGGTGCTTTTGGCGGCGTGTGTGTTTTTCATGACGGATGATTGGAAAATTGCCTCACTGATGTTCGGGGGGAGTCTGGTTTTTTGTTTCCTGGGTTATCTGATTCATTACCTGGATGACCGTTATATCACAGGGGTGATCGGAGATCTTTCGGTGTTGATGGATCTTCTGGTGGAATTAGAGGAAAAAGAGGTTTTTCCAGAATTTGAGGATACCATTCTTTCAAAGCTACAGAATAAGGTAATTAAATTGGTACGGATTCTAAAAAATAAAAACCAGCAGGCACAGCAGGAGCATGAAAATATAAAGCAGCTGGTCTCGGATCTCTCCCATCAGCTCAAAACACCGATCTCCAACCTAAAGGTGTACAGCCGTTTTTTGCAAGACCCCTCTCTGCCAGAGGAGACCCGGAAGGAATATATCGAAGTGATCTCTATCTCCGTCGACCGGTTGTATTTTTTGACGGAGAATATGATTAAGATTTCTAGGCTGGAAAGTGGGCTCATTCAGTTGAAGCCGCAGAATCAAAGCGTGGGGGAAACGGTTCTGAAAGCGCTGAAAGACATTTATCCCAAAGCCAAGGAGAAACAGGTGGAAATTAGATATCAGGAGAAATCGGATCTGGTGTTGTGCCACGATCGGAATTGGACGGCAGAAGCGGTATATAATCTGTTGGATAATGCCGTAAAATATGGGGACAAAGGCAGTCAGATCACGGTTTCAGTCAGAAAATTGGGGATGTTTGCAGAGATTTCCGTAGAGGATGAAAATGGGACAATCCCGGAAACAGAACGGTCCAAGATTTTTATGCGCTTTTATCGTGGCAATCATAGCCGCAACCAGGAGGGAGTGGGGGTAGGGCTCTATCTGACACGACAGATTGCAGTAAAGCAAGGTGGGTATGTTAATCTGAAAGCTTCAAAAAAGGGAAATATTTTTTCCGTTTTTCTGTATTGTTCTGGAAAGTGAAAAATAAAGTTCTCTATAAATTCATTAGGCTAGTCAGCTTTTGGCGTAGCCTTTTTTTGATGCTACTTTCTTTTCGGATTTTTGAAACAAAAGTGTTGACAGCGGAATAGGTTGTTGTTATAATAATCAAAACTGTTGAAACGAAAGTCATGATTGTTATTTTAGAAAGGAGAACTGTTAAAATGAAAACTAGAGCGGTGCGGCTTCACGGAGCCAATGATTTAAGAATGGATGAGTTTGAACTGCCGGAAATCCGGGAAGATGAGATTCTGGTAAAGGTGGTATCGGACAGTATCTGCATGTCTACCTACAAATGTGCCATCCTTGGTACAGAACATAAGCGTGTGCATGAGGATGTGGCGGAGCACCCGGCGATTATGGGGCATGAGTTTGCAGGTGATATCGTTAAGGTGGGAGCTGCCCACCAGGATAAGTTCAAACCGGGGATGAAATTTACCTTACAGCCGGCGTTGAATTACAAAGGAACAATGTGGAGTCCGGGATATTCCTATGAATTTTTTGGCGGAGACTGTACCTATTGTGTGATTCCGGCAGAAGTCATGGAGCTCGGATGCCTGTTGGAGTACAAGGGCCGTGCTTATTATGAGGCTTCTCTGGCAGAACCGATGTCTTGCAGTATCGGAGCATTTAACGCAGCCTACCATACCAAGATGGGAGTATACCACCATGAAATGGGAATCAAAGAGGGAGGAAAATTGGCTATTATGGCAGGTGCCGGTCCGATGGGTCTGGGAGCCTTGACATATGCGCTGCATCGGGATATCCGTCCGTCTATGGTGGTTGTCACAGATGTCAATGAGGATCGTCTGAAGCGGGCAGAAGAACTTTTCCCGGTGGAAGAGGCAAAAGCGGATGGCATTGACCTGCGGTTTGTCAATACCGGGGAGATGGAGGATCCCGTGGCTGGACTGCGGGAACTGACGGGAGGTACTGGTTATGATGATGTGTTCTGCTATGCACCGGTTGCTGCGGTGGTAGAGCAGAGCAGCGGAATCCTGGGCAGGGATGGCTGTCTGAATTTCTTTGCAGGGCCGACGGACAATCAATTCAGTGCCAAGATGAATTTCTACGATGTGCATTATAATTCTACCCATGTAATGGGAACTACGGGTGGAAACACGGCAGATATGATAGAATCCCTGGAATTGACGGCAGATAAACGTATCAATCCAGCGGTTATGGTAACCCATGTGGGAGGATTGGATGCCGCCGCAGAAACTACACTAAACTTGCCTAAAATCCCCGGTGGCAAAAAGTTAATCTATACTCATTTGAGTATGCCGCTGACTGCGCTGGAGGATTTTCGTGCGAAAGGTGCAGAGGACGAACGCTTTATCGGTTTGGCAGATATTCTGGATGCGAATAAGGGTCTGTGGTGCCCAGAAGCAGAAGAATACTTGTTACAGCATTTTGTGGAAGATGAGAACAAAGAATAATCATTTTGTGGTAAAATATGAGAAACATTGAGGCAGGACAGGAGGGACCGATATGGATTCCATGGAACAGCGCAGGAATTTCATCGTAGATTTTATCAATGAAAAAGGGACGATCACATTTGCACAGTTGGAAAAGCGATTTCCCGAGGTTTCGCAGATGACACTTCGGACCGATTTAAAATTCTTGGATGATGCAAAAAAAATTGTCCGAATCTACGGAGGCGCTAAATCGGTAGAAGTGGTCCTGGGAACGGATGATGATATCGGAAGGCGGTCTGTGCGTAATGTCGAGGAAAAGGAGAGCATTGCACAAAAGATTTTACCGTTGATCAAACCGAATATTACGATTTATCTGGATTCCGGCAGTACGGCATCTGCATTGGCGAAAATCTGGCCTGACCAGCCTGATTTTATCTTTACCAGCAGTTTGGATTGTGTGGTGGAATTATCCAGACTACAACATCCAACCGTGTTTTTGCTGGGTGGTGAAGTCAATAAATACAGCCGTAGTGTGTGTGGTGCTTGGGCGGTTGATACTGTCAATACAGTAAATTTTGATCTGGCTCTACTGGGGGTTACCAGCTATGCTTCAGACGTGGGATTTTCCTGTGGGATCCTGATGGAGTCGAAATTAAAGCAGGCGGTAATAAAGCGGTCTGCGGAAAAGATTCTAATGATGGATTCTTCTAAAACGGATAAGAAAAGTACGTTTCATGTCTGTTCTCTGAAAGAGGGGGATGTTGTGGTTTCCGATCAGAATATTTCCCCAGAATTTCAGATAGAATGTAAGAAAGCCGGAGTACAGCTGTTGTAGGATCTTCCCACATCTTTCCGCCTGGTCTGGGACAGATGTGGGGGAAGTACATATCAGGGCGTTTTTGGGGATGGTGTGCAGGAAAGCAAAGTGCATGATTTTACAACACAAACGTAGTTTGTGTTGCAAGTTTGTGTTTGCGCTGCGACACAAACATTGCATGATGCGCAAAGGGCAGCGCAGAAATGAGGTAAAGTATGAAAAATGGGGTTCAGAAATTTGGGAAATTTTTGTCGTCGATGGTCATGCCAAATATCGGTGCTTTTATCGCCTGGGGTTTGATTACGGCATTGTTTATTGAGGATGGCTGGTTGCCAAATGAAGGATTGGCATCCATTCAGCCATATATGCTGACCTATCTGCTGCCAATTTTGATTGCTTCCACCGGTGGATATCTGGTCGGCGGTGACCGTGGCCGTGTGATGGGCGCAATTGCAGTGATGGGATGCATTGCCGGCGTGGGTGGCAGCGAGGGGCAGCCAATGCTCATGGGTGCGATGGTAATCGGGCCGTTTGCCGGATGGGTCATCAAATTTTTTGACGAGAAAATGGATGGTCATATGCCGACGGGCTTCGAAATGTTAATTAATAATTTTTCTGTCGGTATCTTAGGTATGATTATCGCAATCATTGGTTACTTTATTATAGGACCTGTTATGACAGCGATTTTGTTGGTGCTGTCTAAAGGTGTGGAAATTTTGATAGCAAACGGATTATTGCCACTGGTAGCAATTTTTGTGGAACCAGCCAAAGTTTTGTTCTTGAATAATGCTATCAATCATGGTATATTTACTCCAATAGGATCTGCGCAGGCCGAAGAACTTGGAAGATCTATCATGTATATGTTAGAAGCGAACCCTGGTCCTGGGCTGGGAGTATTGCTGGCATACTGTTTCTTTGCAAAAGACAAGACAACGAAGCAGTCAGCTCCAGGTGCTGTAATTATTCATTTCTTTGGGGGAATCCATGAGATTTATTTTCCGTATGTGTTGATGAATCCGATGGTAATCATTGCGCCGATTGTGGGTAATATTACTTCCATTGCCTTTTTCTCATTGACGGGATGCGGACTAAAGGCCCCGGCCTCCCCGGGTTCCATCATTGCTTTTCTGTCAATGACGCCAAAAGATAAGATGGTCTTTACTATACTCGGTGTTTTGATCGCTACGGTAGTGTCCTTCCTGATTGCCTCTCCGATTATTAAATTTACGGATGGCAAGAAAGGCAGTCTATCAGAGGCACAGGATCAAATGAGTCAGATGAAAGCGGAAGCAAAGGGGCAGACTGGTTTGCAGAATGATGCGCCGATTGATTCCTCCGCAGTCAAGAAGATTATTTTTGCCTGCGATGCCGGCATGGGCTCATCAGCAATGGGAGCGACCAAGTTCCGAAACCGGATCAAGGATGTCCGGCCGGAGATAATTGTAAAAAATACATCCGTCGATACTATCCCGGCGGATTGTGATGTGGCGGTTGTACAGACGACGCTGGCGGACCGTGCGAGAAAATCTGCGCCGCAGGCAAAATTGATTACCATAGGAAATTTTCTGGCAGATCCGAATCTGGATGCCTTTTATGAACAGTTGACGACGGTGACGGAAAGTGCGCAGGAAACGACAGCAACGCAGGAGGCACAGACGGAGACAGCGGCGGGACAGGAGATGGCAGATTCCAGGAAAACCGTGATTGATGAAAACGGGATTTTGTTGAACCAGGCGCCGGTATCCAAGGAAGAGGCAATTCGTGCTGCTGGCGAATTGTTAGTAAAACAGGGATGCGTCAGTGAAGCATATGTGGATGCGATGATCGAGCGGGAAAAGCTGGTTACGACCTATATGGGGATGGGTCTGGCGATTCCACACGGCACTTCAGAAGCTAAGGATACGGTAAAAAAGACTGGAATTACACTGGTTCAGTATCCGGATGGCGTAGAGTTTGGCGATGAAAAAGCACAGTTGGTATTTGGTATTGCAGGGATTGGTGATGAACATCTGGATCTGCTCTCCAAGATCTGTGAGGCATTGGAAGAAGAAGAGGTCATGGAGAAAATGAAGACGACGGATGATGTTTCCTGGATATTAAAGCAGTTGTCATAACCGGATTTGGCTGTGGGAATGAGGTGATACCGCAACAGCCGGGAGACATTTCTACAGCCGAATCGATTTACAGCAATGAATGGGGGAGTCTTATGATTTATACAGTGACATTTAATCCGTCTCTTGACTATATCGTATCTGTCGATCATTTAAAATTGGGGGCTGTCAACCGAACGAACCATGAGATCATGAATCCGGGTGGAAAGGGAATCAATGTGTCTCTTGTTCTGCATAACCTGGGGTATGACAGTACTGCATTGGGATTTTCTGCCGGGTTTACCGGGCGGGAGATTGTCAGATTAATGGAAGAACAGCATATTAGTTCGAATTTTATTGAAGTTGGATCAGGATTATCCCGGATCAATGTAAAGATCAGATCTCAGGAGGAATCTGAGATTAATGGGATGGGTCCGGCGATCAGTGATGCAGATATTTCAAAGCTATATAAGCAGTTAGACGGGTTACAGGATGGGGATGTTTTGGTATTGGCAGGTTCGATTCCTTCGGTAATGCCGGCAACGATATACCGTGACATTATGAGCCATCTCGCCGGAAAGAATCTACGGATTGTGGTAGATGCAACGAAAGATTTATTGAGAAATGTTCTGGAATTTCATCCATTTTTGATTAAACCAAATAACCATGAATTGGGTGAAATCTATGGTGTACCATTAAATACAAGGGATGAAGTAATACCGTATGCACGGAAACTGCAGGAGGAGGGAGCACGCAATGTTTTGATCTCGATGGCGGGAGAAGGTGCAGTTCTTTTAGCAGAGGATGGCACGGTAGTTCAGTCAGAGGCGCCGCAGGGGAAAGTAAAAAACTCGGTGGGGGCAGGAGATTCCATGGTGGCCGGGTTTATTGCAGGTTATTTAGCCTCAGGCGATTATGAACAGGCCTTTTATATGGGCGTTTGTACTGGTTCTGCATCTGCTTTTTCAGACGGAATGGCGACGAGAGAAGCGGTTCAGGGACTGTTAGGGCAGTTTGGAAAGAAATACTTGTAAGCAACTGAAAACCGGATACATGGTTTCCATCAGGAAAAACAGAGTGGACATTGTATCTACAACTGATGCAAAAGGCGTAGAAATGGAGGTATTATTATGAAGGAGTTTACTTACACGATTACAGATCCGGAAGGAATTCATGCCAGACCGGCAGGGATTTTGGTAAAGCAGGTGGGAGGCTATACCTGCAGCGTTAAGATTGCCAAGGATGGGAAAGAGGTAGATGCAAGACGTATTATGGGGATTATGTCCCTGGGCGTAAAGTGCGGCATGGAGATTACTGTGAAATGTGATGGTGAGGATGAGGACAAAGCAGCTGCTGAATTAGAGACATTCTTTAAGGAGAATTTATAAGCTATGAAGATGGAAGGAAAATCTGTGTTTGGAGGGGTGGCAATGGGACGCCTCTCCATCTATAAGAAAAATGACCAAGTCGTTAAGAGGATGAAGATTTCTGACACGGATGCCGAGATTACACGATATAAAGAGGCTACGGAAAAATCTAAGACGCAGTTGGCAGGTTTGTATGACAAAGCGCTGAAAGAAGTGGGAGAGTCCAGTGCAGCGATTTTTGAAGTGCATCAGATGATGTTAGACGATTTGGACTACCAGGAGTCTGTCATCAATATGATCCAGCATGAAAGTGTCAATGCGGAGTATGCAGTGGCGATGACGGGAGACAATTTTTCGGAAATGTTTGCTGCGATGGATGATGATTATATGAAGGCCAGGGCCGCTGATGTAAAAGATATCAGTAACCGTGTGATCTCTGTCCTGCAGGGAGTGGGCGATACAGAAATAGACAGTACGGAACCGGTGATTCTGGTAGCGGAAGATCTGGCGCCTTCTGAGACCGTTCAGTTGGATAAATCGTTGCTGCTATCCTTTGTGACCCGTTTTGGTTCCACCAATTCCCATACTGCCATTCTTGCCAGGACAATGAATATTCCGGCACTGATCGGTGTGGATTACAGTGAGGAAATTGACGGACAGTTTGGTATTGTGGATGGTTTTGAGGGGATTTTGTATGTCAATCCCGATGAGGAGACCATTGCAAAGTATAAGAAAAAACAGGAAGAAGAACAGGAGAAAGCCCGTCTGTTACAGGAGCTGAAAGGCAAGCCGAACATAACAAAAGACGGAAAGGAAATCAAACTCTACGCTAATATCGGCGGAGTGGGGGATGTACCGTCTGTACTGCAGAATGATGCCGGAGGCATTGGATTATTCCGCTCCGAGTTCCTGTATCTCGAGTCCGATACCTTTCCATCGGAGGAGGATCAGTTTAATGCCTATCGTTCGGTTGCACAGACGATGGCAGGGAAAAAGGTAATTATTCGGACACTGGACATTGGTGCCGACAAGCAGGTGGATTATTTTAACCTGGCACAGGAAGATAATCCGGCCATGGGATACCGGGCGATCCGGATCTGCCTGGAGCAGCCAGATATCTTTAAGACGCAGCTCCGTGCTCTTTATCGTGCCAGTTATTACGGCAACCTTGCCATTATGTTTCCAATGATCATTTCCGTTGATGAGGTGAAACGGATCAAAGGCATGGTAGAGGAAGTGAAACAGGAACTGGATGCGCAGGAAATTGAATATGGAGACGTGGAATTGGGTGTGATGATTGAGACGCCTGCCGCTGTATGGATGACGGAAGAATTGGCGGAAGAAGTAGACTTTTTCTCCATTGGAACGAACGATTTGACACAATATACCCTGGCGATTGACCGACAGAATCCAAGGTTAGATTCGTTCTATGATGCGCATCATCCGGCAGTTTTACGTGCGATTCAGATGACTGTTGAGAATGGGCATAAGGGTGGTGCCTGGGTAGGAATCTGTGGAGAATTGGGTGCCGATACTGCCTTGACAGAGACTTTTCTGCGCATGGGAGTGGATGAATTATCGGTAAGTCCGTCACGGATCTTGGCAGTTCGGGCAGCAATCCGGGACTGCGACCTGAGTCAGTAATCGAAAAGAATAACCAATCGACAGGCTGCTTCCTGGTGGGAAGTAGTATTGCCAGTGAATAGCCGTTTCCTGTGATTAGATAGGTAACCTATCGTTACAGGGAACGGCTATTTTTTATCGAATAGGAAATTCCTAGATAGGAAAGTAATTCATACGGTACTATTCCTGTCATATAAAAAACAATACGAAGAAAAATATGGTTGCCATATACTTGACTTTTCTGACAATAAATATTATGCTATATTTATAAATGTTACTAAAATTATAATAAGGAGGAAATTGTATGAAAAAAACATGGTACTGGAAAGGTCTTATGGCATTATTTTGTCTGATTGCGGCAGGTTTTACTGTTCGGCAAGCAGAAGCAGCAGAGGTAAAATCTGTCCCGATTAAGCTGCAAACGGATGTGAAATCATATGATGTGACAGGAGATGGAAAAAAGGATGTCATTCGGGTACACAGCGAAAAACCTGTGAATCCGGATGGTTATACAGAGGGGCCGTGGGTCATTACGATTAATGGAAAGACAGCGTTCCGTTCCAATCCTAAGAATTATACGGAATATTTGACGGTAAATCTGTACCGGATCGATAGCCGTAAGAGTTATCTCTGTATCACGGACGAGTTGGGGGCTAACAATGATATTAATGAATGTGCCTTTTATCAATACCGGGACGGAAAGCTAAAAAAAGTCTGTGATATCCTTACACCGATGGATCGCCATAAAAGTATTCTTCATATTTATATTGAAAAAATAAAATTGAAGAAAGATAAAATTCAAGTAAAATATTCGAACCAGTTCTGTGCAACAGGAGGTATGTATTGGACTGCTGTCTTTCGTTATTCAGACGGGAAATGGAAATTGGAAGGGAATACTTATGCAACAAGAAAGAAAAATCTTACAGCGAATCGAAAGATTACACTGCGCAAAAAACCGGGTGGGACAGAACAGGCGCTGGTTCTGAAAAAAGGGCAGAAAGTTCAGGCGACAGCAATTTGTCTGAAAAATAAAAAAGCATATATCAAGTTCGTCCTGCCGGATGGAAGAAAAGGTTGGATGAAGAGTGGTAGCAGATACGACCGACAAGAGTATTATTTTAAAGATGTTATTTATGCGGGATAAAATCGGGTGGCATTTGTAGTGTTGATTTTTACTGCTTCCTAAACTATTTGCATATTTATGGAATTATTTTCTACTCTCCATTTCATTTAAGGATTCTTTAATAATTTCCACGATACAATAGCAGCAGAATTTTGAAGATGGTATTGTAACTGCGGTCACAGTCACTGCAGTTACAATACCGTCAACATGGAAAAGGAGGCAGAGGTATGTATATCAGAATACTGAAAAAAGATCTGAGACGAAAAAGGTCCATGAATCTGATTCTGTTGCTATTTATCTTACTTGCGACAACGTTTATTGCTACCAGCTTGAATAATCTGTCGGTTGTGGTGAATGGCACAGATTATTTTATGAAAGTATCGGGAATTCAGGATTTTTTGATTGTGACGATGTATGACGATGGAGGGGGAACATCGCAGAGTGAACAAAATATCGTTCATTTTTTGGATCGCCAGAAGAATGTGAAGAATTATACGGTCGATGAGAATTTATATCTGGCGAATGATAACATTAAAAATGATTCGGGTAAGAATTTCAAACCTGGTGCCAGTCTGATGATCAGTAGTTTCCAGATTCATCAGCAGAAATTTTTTGATGAGAAAAACCGGGAGATTACCGGGATGAAAGCAGGGACGGTTTATCTCTCCAGAAAGGTAATGGAAGAGAATGACCTGGAGTCTGGCGACCAGATTGAGATTCAGGATGGAAATGGTTATCGCAAGAAATTTACGGTTGTGGGTTATTGTAAAGATGCCTTTCTGGGGTCTGATATGATGGGAAACCAACGAAATTTGGTTTGTGATGAGGATTATCAGGAAATGGTAGAGCAGGCAGATTTTTTCGGGGGAAAAATTTATTCGGTCCATCTGGATGATCTCGAAATGTTTCAGCAGGAATTTACGGATGAGGGATTGGTAGCAGCCTTTTCCGGGGATCGGTCCCTGATCAAAAAGACATATGTGATGGATATGGTAATTGCTGCGGTACTGTTGGTTGTCAGTTTGTGCTTGGTTGTAATCTCTGTTGTCATGCTTCGCTTTATGATTATTTTTACAGTAGGTGAGGATTACCAAGAGATTGGGATTATGAAAGCAATCGGGCTTCGGAACACAGATATTCGGAAACTTTATCTCGCAAAATATTTCCTGATTGCTGTCACGGGGGCTGCGTTAGGATTTCTCTTTAGTATTCCTTTTAGCAGGATGTTATTGGCACAGGTCATGCAGTCCATCGTCATACCATCAGGCAGACAGGGATTGGAAAAGATGTTCCTGATTAGCTTGGTTGTTGTGTTGGTTGTTGTGTTATGTGGTTATCTCAGTACCGGAAAAATTAAAAAGCTGACGCCGATGGATGCGATACGTAGTGGGAACAATGGAGAGCGCTTCAAACGAAAAGGATTTCTCCGTCTCGTTGGTTCCCATTGGAGAACCACTACTTTTCTGGCGGGGAATGATGTAATCAGCGAACTGCGGAAATATATGGTTTTGCTGGTAACATCGATTGTTGGGGTATGGCTCGTGATCATGCCAGTCAATACGATTAACACGTTAGGCTCCGAGCAGCTTAGTAAATGGATGGGGGTAGTGGATTCTGACTTGTTTTTGATTGACGACGGGAGAGGGACAGAGTTACTTGCTTCCGGTAACAGGCAGAACTACTATGAATATCTGGATGAAATAAAGACCAGGCTGCAGGAGGAGGGAATTGCAGTTTCCCGGGTGGTCATGGAAGGATTATTCCGTCTTAAAATCCGCCATGAAGATCGTTCCTGTATTTCCTTTTCCCTACAGGGACTGGGGACGAAGATGGAGGAGTATTTTTATGATGAGGGAACACCGCCAGAATATGAGGATGAAGTAGCGATTACCCATGTGATTGCGGAGAAACTCCAGGTAGGGATTGGCGATACCGTCTATATCCATACGGGAGAGGAAGAAAAACCTTTTGTGATTACTGCGCTGTATCAGTCTATGAATAATTTTGGGGAAGGAATTCGTTTTCCAGAGAAGGCAGAGATTGATTATTCTTATGCAGGTGGAAGCTTTGGGGCACAGGTCATCCTGGAGGAGAGACCGGATGCGGAGGAATACCAGGCGTTACTTTCCAAAGTGGAAAAGATCTTTCCAGATGCCAATGTCTATTCTGTGATTGATTTTATCCAGTCAATGGTCGGTGGTATTTCTAATAAGTTAGAAGGATTGAAAATACTGATCTTGTTGATTGTTATGATCATCAATGTTCTTGTGGTGGTATTGATGCAGAAAATGTTTCTGATCCGGGAGAGGACGGAAGTGGGACTGCTGAAGCTTCTTGGATTTTCCAATGCTTCGGTCATCCGCTGGCAGACGAAACGAATCATGATGGTATTATTGGCAGGAATTTTTATAGGAATGTTGACGGCCACACCATTTTCCCAGATTACTTCCGGTCAGGTATTTCAGATGATGGGCGCTAGTCGGATCGAATTTGTCATTCGTCCTCTGGAGATATATCTGATCTATCCTGTTGCAATCTTTGTGGTAACCGTATTGGCCTGTATGATTACCATGCTGAAAATCAGAAAAACAGCCGCAGTTGCCATTTTAGATGAGGAATAAACAATTTATAGTTTTGTTTGAATGGTACTGCCACCAGATGCAGGTAAAGGTAAATATCATAGATAGGAGAGTGACGAGAATGGAATTAGCATTACAGGTAAAAGATTTATGTAAAACTTATGTAACAAATAAGAGACAGAACAATGTGTTGCGGAATGTAAATTTCACAGTGGAGCAGGGAGAGATGGTAGCTGTGATGGGGCCATCCGGGTCCGGCAAATCAACGTTATTATATTGTGTATCCGGGATGGACCGTCCTACCGCCGGGGAGGTCATGCTGGGCGATCAGAAAATTACCGGTCTCAGTGAAAAGAAATTGGCAGAAACCAGGTTGTTGGATATGGGATTTATTTTTCAGCAGATGCATCTGTTGAAAAATCTGTCGATCATTGATAATATTATTTTGCCGGCATACCAGTCCCGGAAAAGGGACCGTACCAGACAGGAGATTGACGAATATGGCAGGGCGCTGATGCGGAAGCTGGGGATCAGTGAGATTGCAGAGCGTGATATTATGGAGGTATCCGGGGGACAGTTGCAGCGAGCATGTATTTGCCGCAGCCTGATGAATCATCCCAAAGTATTATTTGCCGATGAGCCGACGGGGGCGTTAAACCGAAGGAGTTCCGAGGAAGTAATGCAGGAATTAAATCGGTGTAATGCAGAGGGAACAACGATCCTGTTAGTGACCCATGATATGAAAGTGGCGGCAAAATGCAGCAGGATTCTGTATATTGTGGATGGAAATATAGAGGGAGAACTCTCTTTGGGAAAATGCCAGCAGGAGGATGGGGAACAGATGGAAAAAACGCCGTTACAAAGGGAACGGGAGCGCATAGTAGATCAGTGGTTAAACGAAATGGGTTGGTAAAAAGGTTATGGCAGATATTATTGTGGTGGAGGATAATGAGGAGATTGGGGGCTTACTCTATGATTTTCTAATTGCAGAGGGATATGATACCTATCTGGCGGGATCAGGCGAGGAAGCGTTGGAAATATATGCAGCGGAGGGATGTAAACTGGTGGTGCTGGATATTATGCTGCCGGGAGTGGATGGCTTTTATGTCTGTAGTAAGATCCGAGAGCAGGGAAATACTCCAATTCTCATTGTGAGTGGCCGCAGCGAGAAAGAGGACCAGTTAAACGGCCTGTTGCTGGGGGCAGATGATTATATAGAAAAACCGTATGATATTGATATTCTGCTGGCAAAGATCCAGGGGATTTTCAAACGAAGATATTCCTCGGATGAGATTTTGGACGGTTCGATCCGTTTAGATAAGGTTGGTCGTCTTTGTTTTCTGAATGAGCAGGAGATTGCCCTGACTGTGAAAGAGTTTGATCTGTTATTATATCTGATGGAAAATAAGGGGAAGGTATTGAGGAAAGAAGAACTGTTTCATAAAATCTGGGGATTTGACAGTGAGAGTGAACTACAGACATTGACAGTCCACATAAAATGGCTGCGGGAAAAGTTGGAGCAGAATCCGGCGAAACCGGAGCGGATACAAACTGTATGGGGTGTGGGATACCGTTTTGTATAATAAAGAAGTAAGGAAATCCGTATGAAAAAATTTGATCGTATCATGGTTGGTATCATCGTTGCATTTCTGATAGGCATTTTTTGGATGGGCAGCCGTAACCGGAATGATTCTAATGTATGGGATCATCGGGAATACAAGGTCTCCATCAATCGTGCCAGGCATGCGCTGGAAACCTTTGAACAAGAGCAGAACCGGGCGCCGAAAAATTTGGAGGAACTGCGTCATTGGGCAGGGGATCAGGAATTTCCTGCTCTGACTGGCTTATCTGCAATTTCAGCAGATGCCAGCCGGGAGGAACGGGATGATTTCCTACAGAATGAATGGGAGGATTATGTCATTCTGGCAACGAAAACCAATTATTATAAAATTACCTATCAGCCCGGGAATACTTCGATTCGGGAAATCAGAAAGAATTTCACAGGGATGATGATCGGGATCTTTGGATTAGTACTCGTTCTGTTGTGTTATATCCGGCAAAAAATTCTGCTTCCGTTTCATCAATTTTCGGAAATTCCGTATGAGCTTGCCAAGGGGAATCTTACCATTCCACTCCAGGAAAATAAAAGCCGATTTTTTGGAAAATATATCTGGGGGATGGATCTGCTACGGGAACATTTGGAGAAGAATAAGGTTCGGGAGTTGGCGTTCCAGAAGGAAAAAAAGATGCTGTTCCTGTCTCTTGGGCATGATGTGAAGACACCGTTAAGTGCGATTAAATTATATGCGGGGGCAATCAGTAAAGGACTGTATCAGGCGGAGGGAAAGGAACAGGAAATCGCGGAAAATATTAAACGAAATGTGGATGTCATTGAACGGTATCTCTCCGAAATGATCCAGGCTTCCAGAGAAGATTTTCTAGATTTTGAGGTAAATAATGCAGAATTTTATATTCGGGATTCCCTGGAGAAGATACGGGAATATTATCAGGATAAAATGAGCCTGAACCAGATTGATTTTTCGATGGGATCGTATCAGAACTGCCTGCTCTATGGTGATGCAGACCGTTTCCAGGAAGTATTACAGAATGTGATAGAAAATGCAATCAAATATGGCGATGGCAGGCGGATCTGGCTGGAGGTGCGCAGGGAAGGGGAGGAATATCAGATCGTTCTGTATAATACGGGATGCAGCCTGTCCAAAAAAGAGCTGCCCCATATCTTTGACAGTTTTTACAGGGGAAGTAATGTGGGAGAGAGACAGGGGAGTGGACTGGGCCTGTATATCTGTAGACAGTTGATGCATCGGATGGAAGGAGAAATTACTGCAGAGATCCTAGAGGATGCGGGAGAATGTATCCTGTCTGTCCATATGATTGTCCATTTGGCATAACGATTCCGATCAGGCAACGATTATTTCAGAAAAATATGTATAAAAAAAGGGATCCTGCTTCATACTATCTGTATCACAATAAAACAGCATAGAAATGAGGGTAAGGATTATGATTTTGAAAGAAAAAGAAGCTACTACCATTCAGGATTTACGGACACAGGAGCAATCCTGTGTAGAGAAGTACGAGAGATATGGTCAGGAAGCGAAGGATCCCGTTCTGAAGGATCTGTTCTCAAATTTAAAGAAGGATGAGCAGGAACATTATAATTCCCTGACACAGGTACTCAATGGCAATGTTCCAGAATGTAACTGCAATGACAGACGGGGAGCAGAGTATCAACCAACTGCAACCTATTCGGTTTCTGAAAATTCCGAGGATAAAAAAAGTGACTGCTTCCTGGCTACCGATTGTATTGGAACGGAAAAATTAGTTTCTTCTGAGTACAATACGAATGTATTTGCCTGCTCTGAGCCAGGAGTAAGAAAAGTATTAGCAGACATTCAGATTGAGGAGCAGAATCATGCAGAGATGTTGTACAAGTACAAGACGGTAAATGGAATGTCATAGACAGTAATGATTGATTGTGGGAAGGTGGTAGGATGGATCAGGAAACTATGTACAAACTGACCTACGGTTTGTTTGTTCTGACATCCCATTTTAATGGAAGAGATAACGGATGTATCATTAATACGGCGGGACAGGTAACGGCGGAGCCAAATCGGATCAGTGTCGCAGTCAACCAGTCGAATCTGACCCACGAATTGATAGAGAAGAGTGGAAAATTGAATCTATCCATTCTAAGTGAAGAAGCAGAGTTTGCTCTGTTCCAGCATTTCGGGTTTCAGTCGGGTCGTTCGGTGGATAAGTTCGCAGAGTTTAAGGACTGTAAAAGAAGTAATAATGGTCTTTATTATGTGACATCAGGCACAAACGGCTATCTCAGTGCGGAGGTAGAACAGGTCATTGATCTGGGCAGCCACAGTCTGTTCCTGGCCTCGGTTGGAGAATTGAGAAGTTTGTCAGACCATCCCTCTGCCACATATGCTTATTATCAGTCCTCGATAAAACCGAAACCGGAGCAGCAGAAAACTTCAGGGAAAACGGCCTGGAGATGTACCGTATGCGGCTATGTCTATGAAGGGGAGGAACTTCCCGAAGATTTTATCTGCCCTTGGTGTAAACATCCAGCTTCCGATTTTGAAAAGATAACCATATAAGTAAAAAAAAAGACATGCCAGACAGTACGGGAGTGTACGTTGGCATGTCTTTTTTTCTTTTTCAGAAGTTCGTCCTAGAGTGTCAGTCCACTAGTACAACGAAAAAACAAGAGTTTATCGTTAATTCCAGCCCATCAGTTTTCTTGCACGGGCTACAATTTCTGCGGCGGCGTGTTTCTGGGTAGCGTGGGTAGGATGCCAGAATGTGCCCAATCCATCTTCATCTCGTTGCAGCGGCAGGGCCAGATAGGTGATTTCGGTTTCCGGACATTTTTCAGAAAATTCGGAAACCGCACGTTCTACTGTTACATTCAGACGGGGATCCATAGTTCCCAACGTACATAGAATTTTTGCCTGCGGATGCTTCTGATGGATCGTACGCAACAGTTCCTGATAGGCATGGCAAAACTTCTGGTGCCGTTCTGGGATATCACGGGTATAGCTGGCGTCGTTGGTTCCCAGATAGACAATGACTAAATCCGGGGTCAGACGGCTTGCATCCCATTTTTCCCATGCTTCTTCGGGTTCGTGAAAATATTGTTTACAACAGCCCGCATCCGTATATTCGTAGAGCATTGGCAGCAGCCAGGATTGATCTGGCTCATCGACATCTTCTCCGATATAGGAGGAAAATACTCCTTTTCCGTTCCAGGCGATAATCTCTGCATCGGCTTCTAGTGCTCTGGCCGTCAGTACAGAATATGCTTTTGCTGGATTTTCTGTGGCAGTATTATGTACGAGGTCTTCTACCGACCCCTCGATACCAAAGCCACAGGTAATGGAATCTCCAATGATCTGAATCTGACGTTGTTTGGGTGCAGGAGGCGGAAGCAGGTCATCCGTATCAATGGTAATAGATTCGATCCCACAGACCGCATATTCCGGTTCTGTATATTTCATGATGGTAACTGTCACAGATTCTTTCTGTTCAGACTCGTAGAGCAGGATATCCTGTCTGTCTTTGGTCAGCTCTATCCGTTTGATCGGTTCCTCAGCATCATTAATAAAAACGGCGATCCAAGCGTGGCTTTCCAGCGGATAATCTTCTGGATTAGAAATGATACTGGCAGAAGCTTGTTTCCCGGTAAAACGAAAAGATATTGAAGTAGCAGAGTATCCAAGATAACGTATCTGATTCCGGTACAGGGTTCTGCCTGTAATTTTCACATGTTGTTCATCAGCATAAAATTTCATGGCGTGTCCTCTCTTGTCACTAATTTACTGTTATTTTATCATTTGTGATCAGGAAAGACAATCCATATTTTGAAGAGTTTTCCTATTATTTATCAAGAAGAAACGATTATTCACATACAATGAAAATGTTTTTATATATCAATTTTATCAGTTACAACTTTGATGCAATTTCATGATATTTTTTTCAAAAACATGATACAATGAACGAATAGGGCCTGCTCACAGCGGTCAAATGTACAAGTGAACAATAGAAAAATGGGGTGTATCAATGAATCGAATATTAATTGTGGAAGATGAGGAACCGATTGCCAATCTAATTAGAATGAATCTGACGAACGCAGGTTATTCCTGTGATGTTGCCTATGATGGTCAGGATGGGGCAGACAAAATGCAGATGGAGCACTATGATTTGTGTCTGCTCGATATCATGCTGCCAAAGATTAATGGTTACGAGCTATTAGAATATGCAAGGACGATTGCACTGCCAGTAATCTTTCTGACAGCAAAGGGGGAAACGACAGACAAGGTTAGGGGGCTCCGGTCGGGGGCGGAGGATTATATTACCAAACCGTTTGAGGTACTGGAACTGCTTGCCAGAGTGGAGAATGTGCTACGGCGTTATCAAAAAATGGAGCAGACCATGGATGTCTTGGATTTACACATTGATATTGTATCCAGGAATGTATATAAGAATGGAGAATTATTAAAACTGACTTATAAAGAATTTGATCTCCTGCTTCTTTTTGTGAGAAATCCAAATGTGGCACTTTACCGGGAAGTGATTTATGAACATGTATGGGAAAGTACTTATATGGGAGACAGCAGAACCGTGGATCTGCATGTGCAGCGATTGCGGAAAAAAGCGGGTCTGGAAAAGAATATTGAGGCGGTTTATAAAGTGGGCTACCGTTTTGTGGCTGATCGATGAGCGTGGTATCGTCTAAATCTTGTGATTTGGGAAAACGAGGTTGCGTATGAAGCTATTTGGAAAATTATATATCACGATGATGTGTGTGATCCTGCTGTCCTATATGGTATTTGGTAATATTTTAGTACAGACGGCGTTTCAGACGATGTTGAACCGTGAGACGGAACGCAGTGTGGAGGAAATGAAAATATTCCAATATGCGTTAGTGGCTTCCCTGGAGGGATTGCCCAAGGATTATCAGGCTACCGATATAGCGATGGGAGAAATTGCCCGTTCTATTCAGCAAAGTCTGAATAATTCCCAGAGTGCACTAGTTATCTATAATAAAGAAAATCAGATGATTTACCAGAATAGTACCTATCAGAGTGATTTGATCCGGAAAATTGAGGATATTCCCTCGGCGGCTTGGCAGATTGCCCGCAGGAATGGGCATTATTATATGGAATCGTTATGTAAAACCCCTGATAATAAAGAAGGGTATGTCATTGAAATCCACCGGGAGATTGATCACATTTATCAGGATCGTGATAAATTGTATGAACGGTATCTGTTAATGTTGGTTGTGGTTACTGTGGTATCTGCGGCAGTGCTGTTTTTGTTCTCCATTCATTTTACCAGGCCAATTCGGAAACTTTCCCAGGCTACCCGTGCATTTGCACGTGGAGATTATAAGAGTCGTGTCCGTGAAAGGGGACAGGATGAAGTGGCAGTATTGGGACAGGATTTTAACCAGATGGCAGGAGAATTAGAGGAAAGTATTGTGAAATTGGAGGAGGATGCCAGAAGACAGGAGGAATTTACAGAGGCATTTTCCCACGAATTAAAGACACCGCTAACTTCCATTATCGGCTATGCGGATATGATTCGTTCTATGGAGATGTCTCAGGAGGAGATTGTAAAGTCTTCGGATTATATCTTTAGCCAGGGAAAGAGACTGGAACATTTGGCAAAGAAAATGATGGAGATTTCCTACGTAGACAAACAGGAGATCGAGGTACAGAAGATCGAGGTAGTTTCCTTGATCAGCCAAGTGCAAAAAATGACGGAACAGGTATTAGCGCAGAAAAAGATCCGGTTTACCGTTCAGGTTGAGGACGGTGTACTGCATGGAGACCGGGATTTGCTGTTATCCCTGTTTTCGAATTTGATAGATAATGCCAGGAAAGCTTGCCAGGAGCAAGGTGATATTTGTTTAGAGGGTAACCCGGAGCCTGGAGGATATCATTTCTGTCTTCAGGATGATGGCCGCGGGATTCCAGAGGATGAAATCTATAAAATTACAGAGCCATTTTATATGGTAGATAAATCCCGGGCCAGAAAAGAGGGAGGAGCCGGGATTGGCATGACGCTCTGTCAAAAGATTATTGCTCTGCATCATGCCAGATGGAAGATTCAGAGTGAACTGGGGAAAGGTACAAAGATTGAAATCTGGTTTGGGGATGAGGAAGAGAAAGGAGCGGAAGATCATGAGCAAGGGCATCCATAGGCTGGTAAGTACCATATGTGGGATTGTCAGTATCGGACTACTGTTATTTGCAGCAATTCGGTTCCCGGATTACTATTGTTCCTATACCGATAAGAATTCCCTGAATCATATGGTAACCACCGATATTCAGATTCAGACTTATGAAACAGCCTATACATCTTTCGCTGAGAAAATACATGCTCTGGCGCAGGCAATGGGAACCGGAGCAAATCTGAGTGCTGTACGGATGAACAATGAAGCAGATGTGAGTCCAGGGCGGAAAGAACTGACCAGAATTGTACGGACGGAACTCAAAAAATTGAAGGAACAGATGGTAATTCCTACGGCATACAAGCCCAAGGCAAGAAACATGACGGTCTGTGAACGATATACAATTTATGCGACAAATCAATATGACAAAATGAAAGGAATTAGTTGTTGGAAACTGGAGTACGAGAGCAAAAATCGAAAAACCACAGTGTATCTGGATGAGGAATATCATAAAATCTATCAGCTCAATGTCCTATTCAAATTCAATATTAACAGCGAGGGGGTGATTACCTATGATGATACCACCAGTAGAGAGAGATCCAAACTAATATCCAAGGATATCTATCTATGGTGGAATGGGATGATTAATTACTATGATCTGAATACGTATCCGGGATTTTTTGATAATGGGCTCGATAATTTTGGAGTGGATGATTTCCACAGTTCGGGCACGGTTGAATTTAACGATATCATGGATTCGATCAGTATTTGTCGTTTTGTGGAAAGTTTGTCGGAGGGGGATTCCTTGAATGTAGGATTCTTTCTCAATAAAATGATACAATTTTGATGGAAGTTGGCAGAAATTGTGATACAAAAAGTCAGTATCCTCTTTTTAGTACAGAAGTACCACAGTAGAAAGAGGAGAGGATGGTTTGAGGATGAAGATTAAGAGATGGGTCATTGGAATTTCTGCTTTGATCTGTATCGAAGTATTGTTATTTCTGGTGTTGACAGTGTTACTTCCAGAGAAAACGACAGCCGGAGGACATCGGGGGGTAATCCGGCAGGCAACGGTTGATCCGGTGTATCAGGGGAAGGATGCAGAATATCAGATGGGAGAGGGAAAACGGGGGGATCGGATAGCCGGGGTGGAAGATGAAACAGGAGAGGGAAGTCAGGGAGATCGGACAACAGAGCAGGATAACGAAACAGGAGGAGAGGGAAACCAGGGGATTAGAAAGGCAGGAAAAAGCGGCAAAACGAAAGATTCCGGGAAACAGCAGGGCGAATCCGTTTCTGGCCGCAGAGCTGCTGGCAAAAATTTGGATGGGGAAACAGAACGGCAAATTTACAGAAAAAACAAAAAGAATCTAGTGCTGGTCAATGCGCAGCATGCTATGCAAGATTCCTATGACCCTTCCCTCCGGTCAATCTGCAATGGGAGGGAGCAGGCTTCTAAGCGGATCTATTCTTCCCTGGTGCAGATGCTTGCGGATGCAGAGGAACAGGGATATCATTTTTGGATTGCCTCGGCTTACCGGAGCAGGGAGAAACAGCAAAGACTGGTGGAGGAGGATGTTCGGCGTGCGATGGAGAAGGGGATGTCTTATCAACAAGCCTGGCGGGAAACCTGTAAAGAGACCATGCCTGCCGGACACAGTGAGCATCAGACTGGGTTGGCGCTGGATATTCTGTGTTCTGGAAATATGAAAATGGATACTTCTCAAAAAAGGGAGCCGGGAAACCGTTGGCTGCGGGAAAATTGCAGTCGGTATGGCTTTATTCTACGCTA
>CANRZB010000023.1 GCA_947644195.1 uncultured Clostridium sp. | reverse complement strand
TTTGGTATAGAGGCTTTTGGATGATTGGATTTCAAAAAATGGGGAAAGTCAAATAATAAAAATCTAATTGATATTATGGTATCGTATTATAAAATAAGTTTTACAGTTGTACCAACGAAAAAAGAGGGGATCGTGCAGACCGTAGAACGAAATTGATCTGTACAGAAAAGAGGGGAATTATGAGAATAGGAATTTTTACAGATACGTATTATCCTGAAGTGAATGGCGTAGCAAGTTCCATCTTTGAATTGAAAAAAGGATTGGAAAATCTGGGTCATTCTGTATTTATCTTTACTGTTACCAATCCGGCTGCTCCTTTGGATGAAAAAGGTGTATACCGGGTTACCAGCGTGCCTTTTCCCATGTTAAAGGAACGGCGCATTGGCGTCACTTTTTCTAAACTATGGGAGCAGAAAGTGAAAAAATTACACTTGGATGTGATTCATACCCATACAGAATTTACGATGGGACATTTGGGGCGCAAAATAGCGGACAATCTGGGACTTCCCCACCTTCATACTTATCATACCATTTACGAAGATTATCTCTCCTATCTGCATATGCCGGATAAACAATGCTTCCGGAAAATCGTACAGCAATTCAGCCGGATCTGCTGTAACCGCACCGATGAAATTATCGTGCCCACCGAAAAAGTCAAAAAATTGTTGGGGCAGTATGGCGTGAAACGCCAGGTCCATGTCATTCCAAGCGGTATCTCTTTACAGAAATTTGCTGCCCCGGACAGAAACCACACTCAACAGCTTCGGCAGCAGTTTGGCATCTCTGACCATCAAACCGTACTGCTATATATTGGAAGACTTTCCACAGAAAAAAACATTACAGAATTACTGACCTATATGCAAAAAACAAAAAACCAGGAATTGGTATTTCTAATCGTTGGAGACGGACCGGAACGGGAATCTTTGGAGCAACAGGCACGGGATCTGCATCTGGAATCCCAGGTAATTTTCGCGGGTATGGTTCCTTTCGATCAGATCCAGGATTATTATGCACTGGGAGATATTTTTGTCTCCGCTTCCACTTCCGAAACTCAGGGCCTTACCTACATTGAAGCTCTGGCATGTGGTATTCCACTTCTGGTTCGGCAGGACGAATGTCTGGACGGAATTCTGTGGGATTATGAAAACGGCGTTGGTTACGTAGACGAATCTTCTTTTCAGCATGGCCTAGAGTTCTTGTGTACCGCTGCCAAACATAATCCACGCTTTTCCCCGGAAAACATCCGAGCCAGTGTAGCGGGTCTGGGGCAGGCACAATTTGCATCGCAGATAGAAGCACGTTATCAGAGCAAGATAAAAAAACAGGATGTGAGAAAAGATGAAGAAAATCATGGATCAATTTTTGCAGCATAAAAAAATATTTGAAATTAGCGGCTGGATCCTTATGCTGGGGCTTATGGCATGGTGTCTCCGCAGTGGACTAATCACCAATCCCGATGCTCTGGAGAAATTTTTGGGCAAATGCGGCATTATGGCTCCCATTCTATTTATATTGATCCAAGCCATCCAGGTAGTGATCCCCATTTTGCCCGGTTCTATTGGTTGCGCCTTTGGGGTTATGTTTTTTGGGGCAGTCTGGGGTTTTATCTACAATTACATCGGAATCTGTGCCGGCTCTGTCTGGGCATTTCTGGTAGCCAAACATTATGGCACTCTCTTTGTAAAAAATGTAACAGGAGATAAGTTTTATTTGAAATACCAGAAATTTCTTAGTAAGAAGAAACAATTTGAGCGAATTTTTGCATTATTAATCTTCCTGCCTGTTGCCCCGGATGACTTTCTATGCTACCTGGCGGGAGTCAGCAGCATGACATTAAAGCGCTTTACTGTCATTATCCTGCTGGGAAAACCTTTGGCCATCTTTCTGTACAGCATGGGGTTATTTCAGATTGTACAATATGCGATTCATACATTTTTACACTAAAGTTCTGATCTATTGATATGAAATATAATGAAACAGAAAAACGAAGTATCAGTGAAAATACTTAAGAAGGGAGAACCTATGAAAATCTATATTTATTCAGAGTACCAGAAATGGATTGAACACAGCGGAGTAGGCAGAGCAATCTATCATCAGAAAAATGCGATATCCAAAACCACAGGCATTGAACTAACGGAACACAAAGAAGATGCAGATGTCATTCATATTAACACCATTTTTCCGGGGTCGATCCGCATGGCGCTATGGGCGAAACAGCATGGAAAAAAGGTCGTATTTCACGCCCATTCCACCAGAGAAGATTTTCGGAATTCTTTCATTGGGTCAAACACCATAGCAGGTCTGTTTGGCCGGTGGATCCACTTTTGCTATCAATTGGGAGACATTGTGATAACTCCCAGTGAATATGCCAGGAAGCTATTGTTGTCCCAAGGCATGACCCGGCCCGTCTGCGTCATGTCCAATGGAATCGACCTGGAATATTATCAAAGAAAAGCCAATGATAGAAATAGTTTTCGAGAAAAATATGGCTATTCCGACACCGATAACGTCATTATGTCCGCGGGATTATGGATCCGACGAAAAGGCATCCTGGACTTTATAGAAATGGCAAAGCAATTACCGGAATATCAATTTATCTGGTTTGGGGACTCCAATATTTGGAGTGTACCAAAGGAAATCCGGGAGGGTGTACGCAGTAACCTTCCAAACCTGCGCTTTGCAGGATATGTGCCAAAGAAAGAATTGCGTCAGGCATATGCAGGCAGCGACCTTTTCTGGTTTCCAACCTACGAAGAAACCGAAGGCATCGTTGTTCTGGAAGCATTGGCCATGAGGATACCGGTATTAATCCGGGACATCCCAGTTTATCAGGGTTGGCTCAAAAATGGAGAGAACGTCTATACCTTCCAAAACCAGGAGCAGGCTGCCCATCGAATTATGGAAATCTGCAACGGCACAACGCCAGACCTCACAGAACATGGATACCAAGTAGCAGTGGAACGGAGCATGAACCAAACCGGACAAAATTTACAGAAGATTTATCAGTTAGCATTACTCTAATATGGATTACCAGTGTACTATATTTCGGACACAACGTATATGAAACAACGAAAACATAATATCCGCTGTACTACTACACACATGCTACAGATACAGAGCAAACCTACTCTGTATCTGCAGCAAATTTAAATTCAACAAACTCTGGATTAATAAAGCTTTTCGTGTATTCTACCACATTATAATCCTGATCCGCTCCCTGATATTCGATTTTAAATATGGCAGCTCCCTTTTTCACATTCAGCAAATCCGCTATCTTTTCATTAGCTTCACAGATAATCAGATTCTGTATAAAATGCACTGGCATATGACCATAGGAATCCATATAATCATATAAAGACACCTTTGCAAAATCATACTTTTCCATATCTTTAAAAAATTTACGAGGGACATATGTATATTCTACAGCGACCGGAACATCATCACCAATGCGGACGCGGTGCAATCCCCACACCGTTTCATTCTCTTTCAGGGCTAACTTGTAGTTGAGATACTTGCTGTCGCAAATTTCACCCATCCCCAGTACCTTATTGATTATTTCAATGCCCTTTTCCCGAAAAACAGCGCTAATACCAGTATTGCCAGTCTCATCAGCATAATCCATATCAATTTTCTTATTATCCCTTTTGGCGACAAACGTTCCCGCCCCCTGTTTCCGATACAGATATTCCTGTTCCACCAGCTTATTTACTGCCCGTTTGACCGTCATACGGTTTACCCCATAGGTCTCCGCCATCTTCCTCTCACTGGGAATAGCCTCTCCAGGCAGGTATTGTTTCTCCTCTATTTTCTTGATAATAATATCCTGCAACTGAATATACAACGGCATCCTATAATCCATGATATAACACCTCTTTTACCTTTTTTTGTATAATCTCATTACTTTGCTCATACTGAAGCCATTCCTTGTTCATAATTGCATGTAGATATTGAAGGACATTATCATCCTTGTCATATGTAATTCCACTTTTTTTAACCAATGCTGTCAGTTTGTCTACCTTAAGCGTCTTCGATTCGAATTCATTGGCATAGACAATTTCAATAATTTGATCATCCCTCTTGGGAATCCTTCCATACTCCTTTGATAAAATCCCAAACAAAGAGCTTTCTTCCAAATCATATTTCATTAGCTTGGGGGCCATTTCTTCCGGGATATAGGAATATTCTATCGCCACAGGAACCACCGTTTCGCCCCACACTGCTTTCCTTACCCTGGTAATTTTATTTACCGGCGTTCCTATCGGCAGCTTCATCTTTCGGGACAACTCCTTGTCAACCTCAAGAAACTGAAAAGCCAACAGTTTACTTTCCATTCCAATTCCGATTTCAGACATTTCATCACTAAATGATTTGATTTCCTGGAGATTAATAGTGATCCTGGAATGTCCCAAATATCTGCCCGTTCGTTCCTTGATTTTAAGAATCCCCTCCTCCTCCAAAATTTCACACGCTGCCCGGATTGTAGCTCGCTGAACACCAAAAAACTCTGACAAGTGCCGCTCGGAAGGCAGCTTCTCTCCCTCTTTCATATGATTTCTCAAGAAATAGTACTTCATTTCGTTTGCAATAAACTCATCCTTATTCAGCAGTTTCATAATTCTTTTTCTCACACTCCTCCATTTCTTTCGGTAAAAACTACCATCCCTCTATACCTTTAAGTATATCAACTTTTGGTTATATTTCAACCTGATTCTTCATTTCGATTCATCCACGAAATAGCAAAGTGATATTGACCTTCGGATTGTTTTTATGGAATAGCAGGAATTTCCTACTTGATAAAAAATCCGAAAAAGAAATCGTGGACAAGCCAGCCATTCTTTTTCGGATGCAGTCCAAGATAACAAAAGCAAAATGCCTTCACAAATATTGAAAATACAACCTGTCTGATATAATAATTTTATTAATCATGGAACATGTCTTACTCTGTCAACGAACATGACAAGACTATCCTCTAATTTATGAAAGGACACATTCATTTGCCATCCTTACAATCTCAATTACCTGCCCCAGATGATCTGCCTGGTAATCCGCCTGGGACTGGTCAAACCCAAACCGATCATCCTTCTTGGCAATGACCTTGATGCCGGCTCGGATTGCTGCCTGAATACCGTAAGTAGAATCCTCCACAGCAAGACACTCTCCAGCCTCCAATCCCAACTGCTTCAAAGTATACTGATAAATCTGTGGGTCCGGCTTGCTGTTGGCAAACATCTCTCCACTGACCTTAACATCTACATACCTGCAAAGCCCTGTGTCTGCCAGCACCTTTTTAATATCATCCATAGGAGAGGAGGAGGCAACTGCCACCTTGCAATCCGCCTCTTTCAGCCAAGCCATCACCTCCTCCGCATGGGTATCCATAATTTCTTTGAATGATAATCGAAAGCCATCGCAATATTTTTCAAACATTTTGTCGATGTCCTCCCCTGACAGGAATGGTTTCCTCCCCGAAGTCCACCAGGATTGCAGCTTTTTCTTGAAATCCTGGGAGGATATTCCCGCCACTCTCCTCAACTCAGAATTTGGCACCTCCACATGATGCTTTCTCAAGAAAGATTCCAGCCATCCCGCATACACCGGTTCGCTGTCAATCAATACACCATCCATGTCAAAAATCACTGCCCGAATCATCTTAATACTCAAACTGGCGGTAATAACGCCGGAACTCCAAACTGTGTCCCGTGTTTAATTCATAGTGGGCAGCCAGCCGTTCCGTCAAAATCGCTGTAATAATCATCGGAGAGCAAATTACCCGGAACTCATCGTCTACTCCCTCCAAAATATAATCCTTGGTATCGAAGACCTCCACCTTCTTGGTATGTTTCTTCACAAACCGCTCCACTCTCTCGTCCAATTCCCGGTACTCATCTTCCCCCTTGATAACAAACACCGGAACTCTGTCATCCACCAATTCCAGTGGGCCGTGGAAAAAGTCTGCGGAGGTCACGGATTTCGTCCTTACCCACTGCATTTCTTCCAGGATACACATCGTAAAGAGATAGGTCTCTCCCCAGAGAACACCGGAGCCTGTAAACATTGTATAAGGTTCCTGGCTGTATGTCCTTGCAATTTCTGCCGCCCTAGGCTCGAACTCTTCCCTGATCCTCAAGAGATTTTTATGTATCCCTGCCATCTGATCAGCCCACGCCTCATACTTAGGAAATTCTCCCCTGTTAAAGAGAAGGCGCAATATAATAAAATAATAGAGCAAGTAAGAATCCTCACAGTCGCCACACGGATTATAGATTGGCTCTGTCAGAAGTTTCGCCAGAGGTGTGGTATCATCCTTTGTGAATCCATACACATCAATCCCCATATCCTGACACATTTTCACCGACTTCACAATCTCCATGGTATCGCCAGAAGCTGATGATGTAAACACCAGTGTCTTATCCGAAATATACTTCTTGTTTTTCTTCACCAGGAATTCCGCAGCATTCTCTAGATAGATCGGCAGGTCGCTATAATATTTGGCAACCTCCACCACGGGATACCATTCCGCCCATGTGCCGCCGATACCCAGAAGGCACACATTCTCATATTCCGTCTTGGACAATTTATCCACCAATGCCTCAATCTCGCCTCTCTTGCCGTATGCCTGTTCTCCCTCTTTCAAATACTTCTCTACATCAAAATTTCTCAATGCCATTTTATTCTTTCCCTCCTTTTTCTAACCTAAGAATCCGAAAAATGCACCCACAATGCCTAATATCAGCATAAACAGCATAATTAACAACGGATTCAACTTCTTTTTCAACATCCAATATACTAAGCCAAACAACCCCAGCACCGGCAAACCGGGCACAATATCCGTCAGCAGTTCCTGCAGGGTAGTGGCCTCCTCGCCGCTTCCAATCTGTGTGACAAAATTGATCGCCGTCATATCCATGGTCATGGCGCCAATCACCATCATACCCACGATAGAAGCCGCCTCCATGACACTGTCCATCAAACCAGAAGCCATAATCTTCGTAATGGATTCACTTCCCAGCTTATACCCCAGAAACGTCCCGAAATACCGTATCAAATAATGCGGCACGTTAAACGCCAGAAGGAACAAAATCGGACCCAGAATATTCCCTTTCATCGCAAGGCTACAGCCAATACCAGTAGCAATGACCCGCAAAGTCCCCCAGAAAAATGCATCGCCAATGCCTGACAGCGGACCCATGAGAGCTGATTTCACAGCGCCGATGGACTCTGTATCAAAATCTTCCTCCATCGAATTAGCTTCCTCCATTGCCGCACTGATTCCCAATGGGAAAGTACAGATGTAAGGCGTCACATTATACAAAGTCAGATGTCTCTTCATGGCTTGGGCCAAATCATCCTTATCTGGATATAGCTTTTTGAGGATAGGATACATGGCATAGGTATATCCCACGTTTCCCATTCTTTCATAGTTCCAGGAATGTTCCAATGGAATAGATCTCCAAAAGACTCTTTTCAAATCACCTTTCGTTATCTTTTTCTCATAGTCGGAATGTATGTTAAAATTCATCAAAATCACCTCCTTCTTCCTCTGCCGCCACAGCTACATTACCATTCGGTCTGCCAATCACACCAAACATGATTAACATCAGTACCAACAGAATCGAGAAGATTGCTACCCCCGTAATGGATATCTTGAGATACGCCACCAGGAAAAATCCAATGAAGAAGAATGGCGCCACCTTCTTGTTCATCATCGTCTGCGCCAACATCGCAAAGCCCAAAGCCGGAAGCAATGCAGCGGTAATGTCCATACCCGTCTGAACAAACTCTGGAATCACACCCAATAACTTTGCCACAGCATCCACACCGAAATAAAATGCTAATGGGATACAGATAATGCCAAAAATACTTTGAGCATACCCGGCGATAAACATACATCGATTAAACGCCCTGATATTCCCTGTCTCCGCATGCTTATCGCATCTGTGGATAAAGAACAACATGATCGGCTGACCCAAAGCCGTATCCACTGCCAGCATCACCGTAGCGATAGGAATACCCAATGTCAATGCGGCATCCGCCCCTGCGCCCGACGAAATCGCCAGAGACACACCTAAAACCGTTCCTGAAATCAAATCCGGCGGATTGTATGCACCAATGGAAACTGCACCAATCATCGCCAACTCCAATGTGGCACCCATGATAATCCCCGCCTGTAGATCCCCCATCACAAGCCCCACCAGGGGGCCAAGTACGATCGGTCTTTGGAGAAAGCTGGTACCCAGCAACCACTCCGAATATCCCAGAAGACCTATCAGGAAAATAAGTATTGTTTTAATGATCATTTTCCTACCTCCTTTTTATTTAAATATTGACTTACATTTGATGCTCTTTTCTGCCGGAACCATCTGAATGTACACATCAATTCCCGCATCCAGCATTCCCTTGATCAACTTCTCTTCCTCCTTTGTCAGGTGGGCACTCTTTCCATACTGCTTCGTCCCCTCCCGAAAAGGAGTGTTCCCGATATTCAGGCTCTTTTCTCCCGCGGCCTCCACAATGGTGCTGGCAATTTCCAAGTCCTCACAGATAATGAAAAGTTTATACTTATCTGTCACGCCACTTTGCAATGCTTCCACCGCTTCTTCTGTGTTCTTGATTACTACTTTCACCCCCGATGGCTTTGCCATTTTCAGCGCATTCATTCTCATGGGGTCATCTTTTACCGTATCGCTGATCAGAAGCAGGCAATCGGCCCCCAATGCCGATGTCCAGGAAACTGCCACCTGACCATGCAATAGCCTGTAATCCACTCTAATTGCTTTAATCATGCTCTTCCTCCTCCTTTATTTTATTGGTACTAAAAATCCTCCTCCAAATCCCCTTCTTCTTTTATTTCATTGCAGCAAACAATCATCTCCCGGGAACTCTCCACGGCCTCTCTCACTGCCTCCGCCGTGTCCTGGCCTGGGTCGGACATTACCAGCGAAATTACTGCCGCCAGATTCACTCCCGTTACCACGTGAACCTTTCCTGAAGACATCAAGCTAACTGCATTATTGTTAATACTTCCCATCAGCAAATCGGTCATGAAAACAACATCATTCTCTTGGTTCTCCTCCACAATCCTCTTCATTTCTGCTACCGGTTCAGGGCACTCCTCCGTATAACCGCTAATACAGATGAGATTCTCCTGAGGACCAACGATAATTTCCAAGGTTGACCGGATACCTTCCGCCATCTTTCCATGTGTCGCTATCACATATTTTCTCATATTCCTACTCCTCCTTTGCCTGTTGAATCTTTCTTTCCATCACCTGCTCATAATCATCTGTCTTGCACTTGATTTTCTTTTCAAACTCATCAAACAGCGGATGACATTCAAAATTATTTTTTTCTTTCGTCACATGGGCAGAGATATATTGAAACGGCACTACCGTAAATAGAGGGGTTAGTTCATTCATCACATTGTTTGGCACATTAATAATTTTGTCATCCTCTGGTAGATCTTTATTGGTTACCAGACAAACATGCTCCGTTACCAATTCCGTAGCGCGGAACACATCATAGATCCGACTGTGCCGTTCATTGGTATCAATAAAAAACACGGTGCTCTCTGGCGTCAACTGCATGTTAGGGCCGTGAATATACTCCTCGTTCTCATAATAAAGTGCAGGGATTTTTAATGTCTCCCCAAATTTTAACGCTGCCTCCCGTATCACTCCCATATTGGCCCCATCTGCCACAATCATGGCGCTTTCCATATGTAATAAGTGATCGTAAAATCTTTCTGTGTATGACACAGACCGCTCATAAATTTCTCTGCTGGCACCACAGCATGTCCTGATCTCGCTGACGATCTCTTCATACTCATTTTCTGAGAGAAGTCCCTTACTCCTGGCCGCCTCCATGCTAAACAAAATCAAAAACTCCACTAATGTAACCATTCCCAGCGTCACATAATCCACTGACTCATTTCCTACACCATACTCAATCATGGTTTCGCAGTATTCCTTCAAATCCCCTTCCAGATTTCCTGTAAGCACAGCAGGCTGAATCCCATCCTTCTTCATATCCTTGACAGCTTCAATAATATTGGTACTACAACCACTCTGGGATATCACAATCAGAAATCTGTCGCGAACCATTTCTTTTCTGTAGTCCAAATATTCCGTAGGGCTCATCACTATCACAGTGTTTCCCAGAAATCTATTCATGAACCACTCCGCCGTCAACGCTCCATTCAGGGAAGATCCAGAAGCAATAATGCAGATAGTATTCTTACCAGACTCCAAAAATTTATCAACCAATTCCTGGGTCAGTTCCTTTCGACGATCCAGGTTTTTCTCCATAACCTCCCCGGAAACTCTAATGTAATATTCCATATCCTTCTCCATGGCATTTCCTCCTTACTAATAGCAACACTCCATTTCTATCGGTTCTTTTTGTAATCCAATTTGGAATTTTATTGTACCACAATTTGCACAAAAATCAAGACCATTTTAATGTATTTTTGTACCAATTTGTTTTTGAGCAAAAATTGGTACTTTTTCGCACCAATTTGACCGCTCGACAAAGAAATTCGCACAGTATTCCACTTTACCTTCGGCGCTTCTAAATACCAGCAGCAATCGTTTAGCCGATAATGCAAAAAAAGAAGTGTCTTTCGACACTTCCACTTTCCTGCAACCCAGCTGGCTATTTTTTTAGATCAGCAACAAAAACCACATCTACGAGCTTCTCTGCCTCCGACGATTGGTACAAGCAACATATTCCATTTGTTACCAAGTATTCTTACTGGATAGGACAATTTTTTCTATAAAAACAAAAAACAAGCGCCCCATAATGGAGCGCTTGTTTTCCGTATTTCCCTAACCTTTCAAAGTACCAAAACGCTACTACCTTTAGTTGGTAATAACTCTTTCAGTCTCTTTATCAAAGATATGGATCTTAGAGGTATCCAGAGCAATCTTAATGGTATCACCCGGACGTGCTGTGGTACGAGGATTTACACGAACTGTTACATCATATCCCTCTACCGTGAAGTATAAGAATACTTCGGCACCTAACATCTCATATACTTTAACCGTTGCATCCAGAACATTGTCTGTTCCAGCATTTACGAAAATTTCCTCATCCTTAATATCCTCTGGACGGATACCAAAGGTTACTTCTCTGCCGACATAACCACCTTCAATGATGCGTTCTGCCTTCATCTCTGGGATCTTCACTGCATAGGAACCAAATGCTAACTTGATATCGTTGCCTTCCTGAACAACAACAGCGTCAATAAAGTTCATCTGTGGAGATCCGATGAATCCTGCAACGAACAGGTTACATGGTTTTGTATACAAATCAATAGGAGTAGCTACCTGCTGCATAACACCGTCTTTCATAACGACGATACGTGTACCAAGTGTTAAAGCCTCTGTCTGGTCATGTGTTACATAAATAATGGTTGCTTCCAGTCTCTGATGGATCTTGGAAATCTCAATACGCATCTGTACACGAAGTTTTGCATCCAAGTTGGACAACGGCTCGTCCATGAGGAATACCTTTGGATTACGAACGATTGCACGACCCATGGCCACACGCTGTCTCTGACCACCGGATAAAGCCTTCGGCTTACGGTCTAACAGATGCTCGATATCCAGAATACGTGCTGCATCATGTACTAACTTATCAATCTTCTCCTTTGGAGTCTTTCTTAATTTCAAACCAAATGCCATATTATCGTATACTGACATATGTGGATACAAAGCGTAGTTCTGGAATACCATCGCGATATCACGATCCTTTGGCTCTACATCATTCACCATATTGTTACCAATCCAAAGCTCACCCTCTGAGATCTCTTCCAGACCAGCAATCATACGAAGTGTCGTAGACTTACCACATCCAGATGGTCCAACGAAGATGATAAACTCCTTATCCGCAATATCCAAATTAAAATTCTTTACTGCCACAAATCCGTTAGGATATGTTTTACAAATGTTTTTCAAAGATAAACTTGCCATTTTCTTTGCCCTCCTGTTTGCCATAAATTATAGTATCCTCAGATTAGCTCCAGTCTCCCGCCCATTGGCTCAACAGACTTTTCACCTATCTCAATCAACTTATAGCCTATGATACACTAAACCAATTTTTTTGACCATAGCACAATTTTACAAAGAAAGTTTTATCCTTTTGTGCAAACCGATAAAAAAAAATTTTCTTTGTTCATATTGCATTAAATATTTTTACTTTTTCTCCCATTCTCATGTGCAATATAACCAAATACATCCTGTGTTAGGATTGAATCTGACCAAATCCTTCCCCTAAGACCTCCCTGACATCCGTGATTATGACAAAAGCCGCCGGATCTCTTTCTTTCACAATGCGGAGCAGCTTGGCAACCTGCCTCCTGCCCACAATGCACAACAACGCCGGACGATCCGACCTGCTGTATCCCCCTTTTGCAGAAAGCTGGGTCACCCCTCGATCCATCTGGCTGATAATATCACCGCTGATCTGATCGTATTGCGCCGAGATAATCATGACCTGTTTGCTGACATTCAATCCGGACAGAATCCCATCCATGATCTGGGTTGTCAGATACACGGAAACCGCCGCATAGATTGCCTTATCAATACCAAAATACACTGCTCCGGCCAATATCACAAGCGCATCCAAAACAAATAGAAGTTTTGCCACCGGATAGTGCGGAAGATATTTCTGAATAAGACTGCTGAGCAAATCAGTGCCTCCCGTTGAGTATCCTACGGAAAACACCAATCCAATTCCACTGCCAGTTAGAACGCCCCCGATAATGGCTGCCAGGAAATAGTCCTTTTGTGCCACCGGTTGAATGGGAATCAGATACAACATAGTACTGAACATCAGATTGGTAATCAGGGATTTTACAATAAATTCCCGTCCTCGGATAAACAAACCCCAGAGAAATACCGGTACATTTAACAGCATATTAAAGAGCCAGACCGGGATTCCACCTTTTATCAACCCCCCGGAAAGATGCGCCAACAGGATAGATGCCCCGGAAAAACCGCCTGGTACCATTCCCATCGGATCATATACAATATTGATTGCCAACGCCATCAAGGTAGTTCCCACCAACATACGCCACAGCTCTTGACGCCAGAATTTTTCACCCCACATATTGCCTCCCATATTCCAAATCGGTAGCCCAAAGGTCTTTGCCTATAGTTGCAAATAAAGGAAAAAAGGATGTGTAATCTTTATACATCATCCTTTTTGGTATCATTTTCTTCTAACTGATTATTATATTGTACCACCTGTTTCCGAAATATTCGTGCGCGGAAATCTTTCTTGACTTTTTGCTGCTTTACCAGCTTGTCATAGACGCCGCCCAGACGCATTTTACTGACCCAGCCAGGCACTTCTTTTTCCTCTGCCAGTATTAACCCTGCCACACCGCCGATCGCGATGCAAAGCTTGGCTCCCAGCATGCCTTTATGTTCTATGATCCATTGTTCCTGCATGCCACTGTCCAAATCCACCAACAGCATGTCCGGCATATGGCTGTTGACTTCATTGACCAACGCCGCATCCTCCATCTCCGGATCATACGCCTGAGAACCCACAACCCGCAATTCCGGCTGCATCCGTTTACACCAGGCCTCCAGCGTTTCCACTTCCAGCTCATTTTTGGCAATGATATACATACTGCGTTCTTCTTTCCACAGATTTTCCAACATCATTCCAAAACTTTTACAACTGACTACCATATCTCCTGCTTCTAATACTTCTACATGATGAGCACTGAGCAGAGCCTCTTCGCCGGGCAAAAACAGATCTGCCTGATCCACAATTTCCCGATAGCTTTCATCGTTGACTGCACGATTTAATACATCCGTAGATGCAAAAAAGATCACATGCAAGGTATCATCCAGCAGGTATTCGTTCATCTTCAGAATAAAGACATCGTTCGTCATCATATCAACGTCTATATCCATAATCTTTACCGAAGTTCGCATACCACCATCCAATCATTGTACTAATTTGCATCGGCGGTTCCGACGATAATCTCGATATCATATCCGTCCTCAACCATCCCGACAGTTACCGTTGGATCCTTGAAATATTTCACCAGATCCTCGCCCTGCCCCTCTTTTTTCACGATAATCTTAGTTTGCGTGAGTGTTTCTTTTGTATAATCACCGATTTCCCCTATCGTATACCCCTTCTTTTCTAATTTTTCCTTCATCTTGCCTGCCAGCCCATTGATTCTGCTGCCATTCAAAATAATGATTTTAGCTCCCTTGGAACTAATGACTTTATCCGGCTTATTCTTCTTTTTGCCAGCTTCCGCCGTCGGTTCCGGCGACGGTGAGGCTTCCGCTTTCTGTGTTGTCGTCAGATCCTGTGCCTCCGTATATGTCGGATTATCCACCAATTGTTTCAGGAATGTTTTAGCGGCCTTGGTATCCACTTCAAATACCTTACTGATGTTATATTCGCCCGGTATCCCCCAATAGTGGAATAAGTTGACATCCATCTTTTCATAGCAATCCAGATACCCCAGTTTATTGTATACTGTCAGATTTGAATTCACTTTATCATACAAGTTCTGGATATACGCCGCAATCTTTTCCTGATTTCCCTTGATATCATTTAACTGCGTTGTAAACTCCAAGCTAGCGATGGAAATATTCATCTTGGTTTTCGTATTTGTGCCTGTCTTTTTCTGCTTCGGCACCTTACCCGTTTCCGGATCTTCCGTCGGTTCCGCTGTCGGCGACGGAGATGGGGATGCCTCTGGATCTTCCGTCTTTTTATAGCTAACTTTTACCTTGACCTCCTGACAAAAACTCGTATAGGTTTCTGTATTCAGCACCGTGTAGTAGCTCAATTTCGTTCCGAGCATCTTCTGTACAATCAGGAGTCCATATCCATAGGCGTCATCCTCATTTTCAAAATACTGTTTCATCCGGCTCAGGCGGATGATCTGAGGGATTTCATCATTGATCGTACACAATTTCCGATACATTGTCGTAGGAATCGTGTAATCCGTCTTGGTCGGAATCGTAATATAGTCCATATTGTTCGTTTGGGTATTACAGATCTCCAGGATCATATGAGTGATCTTGTTTTTGTCGTCAGAAACATAGATTAGATTTTTGGAAACTTCATCAACCTGAGCCTCGTGTTTTATCTCCTCCAAGGTATCCTGCTCCACCTGTTTCTTTTCCTGATCCGCCTTTTGGGACAGGAAATGATACGATATCATATAACTGACGCATCCTACTGCAATCAGTACACAGATACTGAGCAAAGATTTCAGAAGATTGATTCCAAAATATTTTAATAGATTTTTGCCATTCTTCATCTTTTATATCCTTTCCGCTTTCCAGAAATTGGACACATAAATGCCATGTCTTTTGATTATATCAAAAAACAAACCCTATGTAAACCCCAGTGTTTATGGTACAATGAACGCATAAACACGCCTTTGAAAACATACTTATGATCCTCGAATCACAGGCTCGCAAATTATTTTTGAAAGGAGCACAACTATGCATCGTAAAACAGCAATCGTTACCGGAGCTTCCCGCGGTATTGGCCGCGCACTTGCCATCCGCCTTGCGGAGGCAGGCTATGACCTTGCCATCTGTGCCCGGACCAATACTACAGCATTAAATGAAGTCCAGAACCGAATCCTCCATCGGGGAGGCCAATGCATTGCCTATACCGGAGATATGGGAAATTCAAAACAGGTCCAGGAATTCTTTGCCCTGATTTCCCAACAATATCCCGAAATTGATGTACTGGTCAACAATGCTGGTATTTCCCACATAGGATTGCTACAGGATATGACTGATATGGAATGGAATCGTATTCTGCAGACCAATCTATCTTCTGTATTCTATTGCTGTAGACAGGTTATTCCCGTCATGCTCTCAAAAAAGGCAGGCCATATCATCAACATTTCCTCGGTTTGGGGCGTTGCCGGCGCTTCCATGGAAACTGCCTACTCCGCCACCAAGGGCGGCGTTAATTCTCTTACGCGAGCCCTTGCCAAAGAACTGGCTCCCAGCCATATTTGTGTCAATGCAATCGCCTGTGGTTATATAGATACCGAAATGAATCAACATCTGAGCGCAGACGAGAAACAACAGCTTTGCAACGAAATCCCGGCTGGTCGTGCCGGTACACCGGATGACGCAGCCGGGATGGTATTATCCATATTGGAAAGCCCTGATTATCTTACGGGACAGGTTATTTCATTGGATGGCGGCTGGATTTAATCTGATCTCTTCCGATTCACCAAAAGGAATGGTCAGCGTTCTCTCACATATCCCGATAAAACCGTTGGGTTTCCAGAATTTCTTCTGGAACCTGGATGCCATCTTTTTCCCATACGCGGAATTTCAAATCATATTCTTTCTGTTTTTTGCCGTTTTCACGCTGGTATCTCGCCATTGCATCCTTAAATAACGGCTGATCTGCAATGGATTCCCGGATTTCTTTGGAAAATGGACAATAGGTCGCCATAATTTCACGCACCGGTTTGCTCAAGAGCATACCACCCTTGGACTCATGCCGAATCCAATTGAGGTAATCCAGCACAAATACTTCCCTGGTATTGTTTCGGCTCTTTTGGATCTGCAATTTTAACTTCTCCTTGCGGGTATCCGAAAGCTCCCTGTTTTTGCGATAAAACTGAATAAAGTCACTATATTCGCTGGTCAGAGATTTGATCTGAACATTATTCCAGGCCCCACCTTGCATTGTCCGGCACAGCTCCCAACGGAATCTGCCAAACAATGCGATCATGACTGCCTCCAATTCTCCCTCAAAGAAAATCGGCATCAGGAATCTGCCCTTCGAATTTCTCTTTCGTCCACTCAACTCCTGCCACATCAATCCTTTGGATCCACATCCAGGCATAACGATCACATCTGGGAACACTTCTTCCATAATATGTTCCTTTTTATCACTCCATTCACCTTCAATATATAATATCTCCCGATAAAAGACAGAATAATCAATCTGGCACAGCTTTCGGATACAAGAGGTAACTTTATCCTTGGATAAGTACGAGCGAGCCAGCGAAGACATACAGCCTTCCGTATACAGAAACGGCACAAAGATCGCCGTCTGACCGCTCAACAGGCGCTGGTTGCTGCGGAACATGTTCTGTATCTCATAGTGAAATTTCGCCTTGCAATCCTGTTCGAGATTCTTCATCTCATCCGCAGTAATCGCTCCGGTCTTTTTCTGTTCCCGAAGATATTCCTGGTAATCCTGGTCAAAATCATTCTTTGACGGCTCTTTCTCCCCTTTCAGGATCGCTGTCAGCCATTCTTTCATGTCATATACCTGACATTCTCCCTGGTTGGAACTACTGCGATCAAAACTGAGCAATTCCTCCCGCATCTCCTCGCTGAGAAGTGTCTCGCTGAGATAACCATATCGCAGGAACAAATCAATCACAATCGGGGTATCTTCCCCACTCTCAAAATCACTCAGGAACACTTTTTCATAGATGTCATAGTATATTTTCATAATACTGCGGCGCAAGGTACGCTCATCATCCGCAGTAGATGATTTATCAGGCAGATCTTCAAATCGTTTGATGAGCTCTCGGAATTCCTGCTCCTTGTCTGCATCCAATGCGGCCGCTGCCAGAATCTTGTTCATCGCTTGATCCAATTCTTCGATCGCCACAAAATTATCCTCTACCAGAGCAAATTCCTCCATTGACACAGATGGGCCGGCCGCGGTGTTGCCATGGCTTAACAATGAGAAATATTGCTCCTCCATCGTTTTATGGTCAATCTGCATATCCACAGAAGCCTTATCATACAAAACAGCTTCTACTTCATTGATCTGGTCAATGATCTGATCAAACAGCTTCATGCTGTCCTTATCACTGATATCCATATTTTGCAAAGAGTTCGTGAGATTCATAGAAGCCTGGTACAGATTTTTGGGAGACAGCATTAACGGTTGCATTAATCCCTGCAAATATTTCGCCGCCTCTGTGCATTGTTCCAATAACATTCGTATCAGGGCAATCTGTTCTGCCAAATGATAGCGGACAATGGATTCCGAAGATCCATAAAACGCCTTCTGCACCTCTGGTTTTACCACAGCGCATGCCTGATAATATTCAATCCTATCGGTATCTACCACATGCTGATGGGTATCTGAAAGTAATTTATCATCTATATCAATCACCATCTGCTCCGTACCATGAAGCTTACACATATTATGGTAACTCTGGCAGAGTTCCCCAATACGCAGAAACGTATTTTCTGCCTGTTTCTCCATACTCTGGTAGATATCTCCAAGGCTGCGAATATATTTATTCATCGCGGAGACCATCAGCGCACCGTATTCTTTATTGGCAGACAAAATTCCATCAAGCGTTTCCTGTAAATCGTCTTTGGCCTCAAAGATATAGATCGCAGAATTCGTCGTCGCCGTATATGTCACACGATAGGAGGCATCCGGCAAATCGCAGATTCCCAGAAAATGACCGGAACCAATTTCCAGATTAATTCCCTCTGCATGAACTTTTATTCTTCCCTTTAAAACTAATCCAACATAGAGAGCATCCTCTCCCTTGACAAAGATGTCATAGCCCTTGATAATCTGATTCACACTGGCTTTCTTCAGTTCTGCTTTCAATCCCGTTCCTCCTCTATACGTTATGAAAAGCAAGCCGGACGGCTTACCTTGCGATACCGTAAAAAAATCCGTGCACGTCTGCGTTGTATCCATTGTCTGCAAACGTTACCTCGGCAGTTAACTCGGCCCCGGCGACCTCACGGCACACGAGAGGTCTCACTTAGTGCTGCTAGGTTCCCCTCCTGACACGGTTCATGAGTTCTCATTGCGTAAGACCAAAGCGTCATCGCCACTTGCCTAGGGCGGCTTTGCATACCACAGATCCGAAACAGACTTTCACCCCTGCTATAGCGGATTGCAGGTGTAGGGAACCGCTATCTCCCCGGCTAGCACGGAAGTCTTATGACATATGGAGCTGCCCACACAAGACAGCGTGGGTTTATTATATCGGTTGAGCCCCACTCTGTCAAGTTTCCTTAGAGATCTCTGTCCGCAATTTTCGCCTGTTTCCAGGATCGTACTATTAATTATTTTCTTTCTTTTTGCTGCGGCGCAATTCCCGAAAAAAATCCTGAAGCATCTGCTGACACTCCTGCTGCAATACACCCTGTGTCTGTTCTACCTGATGGTTAAACTGCTGATTTTGCAAAATATTAATAATGCTTCCTGCGCATCCGGCTTTGGGGTTCATCGTTCCGATGACCAGACGGGGAATTCTCGCCTGCAGAATCGCCCCAGCACACATGGGACAAGGCTCCAGGGTTACATATATCGTACAGTCCTCCAGACGCCAATCGTTCAGCTTACGGCTGGCTTTTCGAATAGCGATCAACTCCGCATGTGCTAAAGTGCATCCCTGGGTATTCCGCTTGTTGTATCCGCGGGCTATAATCTTGTTCTCCCGGACAATCACACAGCCGATCGGTACTTCCTCTATTGCTGCGGCTTTCCGTGCCTGCTTGACAGCCTCACGCATAAACCGCTCATCCTCTTCCATCGTTCCACACCTCTCATCCTGCATCCTCCCAGACTTTTTATCACTGATCCATCGAGCCACTGCTCCGCCTGAGACAACGAATTCATATATCTGATCCCTATCAGATACACTACTCTGATTATAACTTCTTTTGCAGGTATTGTACATATGAATTCCACTTTGAAATCTTGCATTTCTGATTCATTTCCGTTACACTAAAACAATCCCTATCATAGCTATCAGGAGAAAACACCGTATGCATACTACTTATCAGACAAACCGCATGATTATGAAAATATTAAAACCAGGGCAAGAAGATCTTGTCCTGGAATTCTATGAAAGAAATAAACACTTCTTAGAGCCTTTGGAGGCAACCAGACCAGAACAATTTTATACTCCAAAGTTTCAACGTTCCAATCTGGTGTGTGAATATAATTCCTTTGTAAAATTGAAATACATGCGATACTGGATGTTCCTGCCGGAAGATCCTTATCATCCGCTGGGTTGTGTCAGCTTCAGCAACTTTCTCAAAGGGGCCTTTAGCAGCTGTATGGTAGGTTATAAATTGGATGAACGGGCCTGTCACCATGGATATATGTACGAAGCACTGTCCTGTCTGCTCCCGGAACTCAGTCAGACCTGCCATGTACGGCGCATTGAAGCCATGGTGCTTCCTGATAATACTGCCTCTGTTCGTTTGCTAGAACGGCTGCATTTTATCAGAGAAGGTTATCTGCACTCATTTGCACAGATCAATGGAGAATGGCGCGATCATTTCCTCTATACCTACTTACAGCAATAATGGCGATCCCTTTCTCCGCATCAGACACCCCTGACTGTCCTTCCTATCTTCCTATCTTTCTGTCTCACGGTTGCTTTCCACAACATCTATCTTTTCTACCGATTCCCAAGTCAGCACGACAGCGGCATCAACCAATAGCCAAACGCCCCCTCACACTGCCTACCGCTGCAAATCGCACGAAACTGCGTAAAGCCAAACTGTTCTGCCTGATGGCTTTCCCTTCCGCCATAGATTCCCGGTACGCCCAGGGCATATCCATGTTCCTCTGTTTCCATAAAAATTAAATGCCGATAGCAATAATACCCCTGCAACAAGAAATGATTGTTCGCTAACGTCCACATCTGCATCGGCAGACATCCCAGATCCTGTGGTTCAATCCGAACGCAGGCATGTTTCTGGTCATTGGGGAAGGGACGCATCACAGGAAACGTCATCAAAATACGTTTTCCATAATCAATGTTTTTCCGCTTGAACGGACAATTTCTACATACCGCCTGCTCTTGCATCTGCTCCTGACACTCTGCCTGAGCAGCGATCCCCTGCTCTGAATCAGTTCCCTGCCTCTCTCCTGTCGGGGCAGTTTCTTGATTTGTTGTCCTGGATTCGACGGTCTGCCGGTTTCCATTGCCCCATTCTCCCGTCATCTGAATCGGCATCGGCACGTTTCCGCCTCCCATAGGACGACGTCTGAAAAATGGCATGCTTCCCATTCTTGGGAATCTCGCCGCCATTCCCGGCATACCATTCTGTCTCTGTGATGGCTGTGCCATTCCTGACACTTCTTTCTGTTCCAAAGATTGCTGTCCTGACATCTGCGATCCTGAATTTTGCTCTCTTTCCTGTTCCTGGATTTGTCGTCCCGGATTTTGCCGTCTTTCCTGTTCCTGAAATTGCTGTCCCGGATTCGGTACTTTTCCACGTCCCATGAATGGTTGCCCTGGATTTTGTGCTCTTTCTGTCCGTGTGGACATCTCCTGTCCCACGGATTGTTGTACTGAATCTGACACTTTCTCCTGCATTCCGCTTTCAGAAACACCGTTCCTACCCATCAGCTTCTGTCCTGTTTTTGGTACATTCTCCTGACGGGAAACTTGCTGTTCAGCCGTTTCTATCCCATCTTCCAATCCCTTGTTCCACTTAGCATCTGGTCTTTTATCCTGCTCCGAACTAACCTCCGTCTGCTCCTGTGACAATGGAAGCATCGGTTCGGTATCCTCTTCAAAAGATTGCTGCCCTATTGTCTGCTCCTCGCTCTGTGAATCAGTTTCTTCCATGGAATTATCGGCCATTCCCTCCTCCGGTGCAGACGATTCTGTCCTGACAAAATCATCTGGTTCCGATGGGTCCCAGATCTTTCTCTCTCCCAGGCGGATTCCCTGATTCTTCCAGGTAGTCGCAATATAGTAAGAATCATCCTGATACAGGATAATCCCGTCTACCTCTGATAAATCAATCCCGGAATCCATGAGATTTGCAGATTCTGTTTCTATTCTGCATCTGTAATCTCCATTCCTCTCTGTCAAAGTGCCGATGGAATAATATCGAATCCCAGCTGCACTTTGACGAAATACTGCCACATCCCACAGTTGTCCTAAATTACGGCTGCGCATTTGCAAGCTGATCCGGCATGCATCGCCCCTCTGTTCTATTCGTACATATCCCACATTGACGCCCTTGACACCACGTTTATACTCATATAGATAGGATATCATTCTTTGATACTGGTTCATCTCGTCCCCTCCCATGTATTTACTGTTTCATCTATATGAGAAAAGACAAGCATTTAGAACAGAAGATTTATGATAGTACCATACGGACAGACCCATACATACCAGCGTCATTCCCAAGTTCCGCCAGACGGAATTCTTTATCTTTTAATGCAAACATAACATTCTTTTCGTATTTTTCCTTTACAACATCCACTACGACCGGTCCATTTTTTGAAACACCACCGCCCAACACGAAGGCATCCGGGTCAATGACCTGTGCGACATGGGAAAGACCCAGTCCCAAATACTCTGCAAAAGTATTTACGACATCTTCTGCCATATCGTCCCCTGCCTGGTATGCATCAAATATTTCTCTGCCAGTAATTTCTGGATAGTCACGCAGCAAAGACGGTGTATCCGTATTTGCTACTCGCTCCCGTGCGTCACGCATAATTGCTGTCGCTGAAGAATACTGTTCCAGGCATCCTCTCTTGCCGCAACCACAGACCCGTTTTTCATGGATATTTACCGTCAAATGGCCAATTTCACCGGCAGCTCCGTTGGATCCCGTCAAAATCTTGCCATTTAACACGACGCCTCCACCGACACCGGTACCCAGCGTCACCATTACGATACTGTCAAAGCCGCGCCCGCCGCCTTTCCACTGTTCACCCAAAGCCGCCACGTTTGCGTCATTACCAATTTTGATTTTCTCTATTCCTGTCAATTTCTGCAGCTCTTCCGCCACGGAAAAGATACCCCAACCCAGATTCGCACATTTTAACACGACACCGTCCTCATTAACCGGCCCAGGTACACCCATGCCAATGCCTATTATCTCATTCTGAGCAATTCCTTTTTCCTCATTTTTCTCCCGGATAGAAGCAGCGATGTCTGGCAGAATCTGTTTTCCTTCATTTTCCTTGCGGGTTACTATCTCCCACTTGTCGATCATGGTACCTTCTCCGTCAAATAACCCCATCTTTACCGTAGTTCCCCCAAGATCAATCCCATATATATAGTTTGCCATGAAACTCCTCCATTTCTGCGTCAGGCCCGTGGCCCGCATTGTGATATAATCCGAAATCTCAGAGCCGTTTCCCATAGTCCGGCCCCAGACTTCCGATTCTTATTCTATCAAATATAATGTAGCTTGTCATCCATTATCTGGCAGAGATCCATGTTAGAAATTTTGCACTTTTTATTCACAGTTTAGTGGATAACTTTACGGTTTTTTACGTTTTTCGAGCATATTTTCCCTAGTTATGCACTTTTTGTCCGCATATTGGGTCACTTATCCACAAAATAGCACTGTAAACCAGATAAAAAATGGACAGATAAGCCCTGCTCTCTGCCCAAATTTCTCATTTCATATTACCATGTTAATTGTACTAATATCCCATCTGTCCCAACAGAGATTCATCTTCATCAACCCATTCCTGTACCGATATCTCCCGGTAATTCTCTTCATCATCCCGTACAAAAACCCGTTCAATACCTGCATTAATAATCATCTTCTTGCACATAGAACAACTGTTGGAATTCTTCACATATTCTCCTGTGGACACTTCTCTGCCGGATAAATATAATGCAGCGCCAATCATTTTTTCTCGCTCTGCACTGATGATCGCATTTGCCTCGGCATGCACACTTCGACATAATTCGTACCGTTCCCCCCTGGGAATCTTCATCTCCTCGCGGATACACCGATTCATATCCGAACAATTTTTCCTTCCCCGCGGTGCCCCCACATATCCAGTTGCAATTACCTCATCATTTTTCACAATCACGGCACCATAATGCCTGCGCAGGCAGGTACCCCTTCTCGATACTACATCCGCCAGATCCAGATAATAATTGACTTTATCCCGTCGTTTCATCTTCCTACCTCCACTTGTTAAAATTGTATCCCTCGATGTTCCACCGAGGTCTTAAAGACGATCAGCGTATTTGTCCTGCCGTATTGCTGCAGCTCCCCAATAAACTGATCCAATTCATCCGTACTTGGAAACAGCACCTCCAACAACATCGAATAATCCCCCGTCACACAATTACATTCTACTACATTTTTACAGGCGGCAATGTACGGATAAAACTTTTCCTTGTCCACTGGCGAAACTTCCAGGTTGATAAAAGCCTTGATGTGATAACCCATTTTGACAGGATTTACTACTGCGTGAAACCCTTCGATATAACCGGCCTCTACCATATTTTCAATGCGGACAGACACCGCAGGGGAGGATAGATATACCTGCTCCGCAATATCCTTCAGAGACATACGGGCATTTTTCTGCAGCATCTGCAAAATCTTTTTGTCAATATGATCCAATTCATTGTTCTTCATCTTCGTTCTCCTTTTGATTCTCCGAATCCATGGTCTGGCTAAAACTCAAATTCATCACTCTATCATCTTTCAAACTGTACTGATAACTTCCCCTCACAGTCCTTCCGCCATCGGCATCTGCCGCAAAACTAACGGTAAGTGTGTCCCCTTTTCGGGACTGTAAACCATACACTGCCACGCCACCGTCTGCAAAAGAAATCTCCGAACCATTGTATTGCCCGAAAGCGTCTGCCAAAACACTGTTACCATCCTCCTGGCGGTAATATTCCATCTTTTCCTGTACATCATAGACGACAAAAGTCTGCGCCCGGGTTCCGTTATAAGTCAGCACCGCAAAACGGTCCTTCACACCATCTTCACTGACCGCCCATTTCAGATCACAATAATAACCATCCAATTTCTCCATTTTTTTCTGTCTGTCTTTCGGACCAACCGCTATGGACTGAATTTCCGGGCTGCCCGTCGTGTCATTTCGGGTCTCCACCGTCATCTGCACCTTCCCTTTGGAATCCGATAACGTCTGTGTATCCCGGACACCGGTTTCTGCCGTTCCTTTTGATGCCTCCCTGTGCTGGTTTAACATTTCCTGTGTCATCTTTTCCCGCCGATAACACATTCCATCCATATCCCAAACATAATAATTCTTTCCATCGGGAACAGGAACAGCAAAGAGATCATCCATCCCTTCCTCGGTCAACGGTAGCGCGGTCTCCCGGCGATCCTCTCCCAGTGCAAAAATTGGGTCCGATATCACTTTTAATTCTGTCTCTTCGATCTGATATATGAGATAAATGTATTCCCTCTCTCCAGCGTTTTGTTCCGTTAAAAATAACGTATCCCGCACATTCTTCTTCTGCTCCGTGTTCCAATCCCGCTGCTGCCCTAACATAAGTTCCTGGGCACCGTCCCCATTAAAATCTCCAGTCTGCATAGACAATCCATCGGAAAACACCATAGATTCGGCCGACATTCCTTTTTCACTCCAGGATTGTTTCAATGAAACAGTATCCAGAACATCCCCCATGGAGTCCAGCAATTCCAACGCAAATTTCCCTCTATACTGATTATCGGCATGCTCTCCTTTTGTCATTAACAGACGCAATACAAATGGCAACCCATTTGGAGAGGAAACACCACATTTCCCCACCACTTTTCCTGAATCCACAGTTTCCAATGATTTCTTTGATTCTGTAGCCGTTCCCTGGCCCCAGGTGCCGCCATTCCACGCAATTTGCAGCGGACGTAAGCCAAAGATCCATACTGCCAAGAGGGATGCCAGCAGCAACGCATTTAATCCTTGTCTGGCAGTATCAGGTCGATAATATAACATCCGTGCTGCACGCTTCTCTAAATTTGTCTCAAACAAAGCAGAGATCGAGTAGGGAACTACCACCTCTTCTTTGGCAAAATTTAATAAATTCTGTGCGTAAGACAACGCTTCCCTCTCCCCAAGCTGTCTTACCGCCAGGTCATCGCAAGCCATTTCTTCATCCCGATTTGCCAGAGCATAGGCGGCCCATACCAGAGGATTGTACCAATGCAGCAGCAAAATCAGAAATCCCAACAAACGCCACCACGGACTCTTCCTGCTCCGGTGCGCCTCGAGATGAGGCAATAAATAACGTAATTGACTAACCTCCATCTGTCTAGGCAGATAGTATCGACTTCGAAACAAGCCCAGTAATACCGGCGTCTGGACCGCTGACTGACGGATCCTGCCCTCTAACAAAACTTCGCCACGTCTAATTTCACGATGAATTACCCTCTGACGGAAACAGGCAAGTCCGCACAACACCAGTCCTCCTAAGATCCAGACCATTGCAAAAACACGATACGGAACCGTCGTCGCAATCTCTGTCTCATATACCGTATGCCATCCGGTCAGCAGACCATAATCTCCCTCTAACGTCAGCCCCAGAGAAGCTAATATCTGATGATACATTCTATTCCACATCGGTACAGCGCTAAAAACGCTGGAAATCGCAATCGGACAAACAATGCGAAGAAAGTACAGGCGCCAGATCCAGACCATATATTTTCGTTGCATATCGCGCAGGATAAAACGCAATACTAAAACCATTGGAAATAAGGCAACTGCTGCCAGATCCATGGCAAAAACCACATAAAAATAACGATATAAAGGATCGAATGTCATATCTATTCCAACTTTCTAAAAGATTTAGGATATTATTCGTATTCGTTTTACCAGTGTATCATATTTTTGAATAGTTGTCTTGATCCAATAAATTCTGTTATAATATGGAATTAGCACTGTATTTCATCCAAAGCGAGGTAGGAAACTATGAAAGAAAAATTTATCAAAGTCGGCGCAGCAACGCCACAGATCCGTGTTGCTGATCCCGGCTACAACACAACACAGATAATCAAGGAAATGAAACGGGCCGACCATGCGGGCTGTAAGCTGGTCGTTTTTCCCGAACTCTGTTTGACGGGCTACACCTGTGGCGACTTGTTTCTGCAAGACAGTCTATTGCAAGGCGCATTGGATGGATTGCAACAAATCCTCGCTATCTCCGAGGATCTCGATATGATTACCCTGGTCGGACTGCCTTTCCTGCATCAAAACAGCCTATATAATGTAGCTGCCGTAATTTTTCGAGGTGAACTTTTGGGACTGGTTCCTAAAACCTGTATCCCGAATTATTCAGAATTTTATGAAGGCAGACATTTTTCTCCTGCTCCGGCGGAATGGATTCCCATTCAAATTCCATCCCTTGGCGAACAGAGCAGCCCAATATTATTTGGATCAAAGATTCTGTTTTCTGCTGAAAATCTGCCGGGATTTACTCTGGGCGTGGAAATTTGCGAAGATCTCTGGACGCCTGCCCCACCATCCTGTGGACTTGCCGTACATGGATCAACCGTCATTGCCAACCTGTCTGCCAGTGATGAAACCACTGGCAAAGACAGCTATCGCCGAGATTTGGTAACCGGACAATCCGCTCGATTGATCTGTGGATATATCTATGCCGATGCTGGACTGGGAGAATCTTCTACCGACCTGGTTTTTGCAGGCCATAACCTGATAGCAGAAAATGGAAGTCTGCTTATGGAAGCAGAACGATTTGCCGATGATCAGCTCATCTGCTCGGAAATTGATTTGGGGCGTCTGGCAAGCGAACGGCAACGTATTACCACCTACCACACAGAACCAGCATCCGATTTGACACTGGCAAAACCCGACTATCCAACCATAGAATTTCGTTTCCAGGACCTGCATCAGACCGAACTGACACGTACCTATTCCCGGACACCTTTCGTTCCACATACCAAAGAAGATCGGGACCGTCGATGCGATGAAATCCTGAACATCCAGGCAATGGGATTACGAAAACGCCTGGAACACACCCATTGCGACCATGCCGTGATTGGTATTTCCGGTGGACTGGATTCTACCCTGGCTTTATTAGTCACTGTCAAAGCGTTCGATATGCTGGGACTGGATCACAGCGGAATCCTCGCGGTAACCATGCCTTGTTTCGGTACAACAGACCGTACCTACCAAAACGCATGCACATTAACCCAAAAGTTAGGAGCGGTCCTGCAGGAAGTCCCTATTCATGAAGCTGTGACATTACATTTCCAGGATATTGGCCACGATCCCAACAATCATGATATTACCTACGAGAATTCACAGGCACGGCAACGCACCCTGGTTCTCATGGATCTGGCAAACCAAAATAATGGGTTGGTAATCGGCACCGGCGATATGTCGGAATTGGCCCTGGGCTGGGCAACCTATAATGGAGACCATATGTCCATGTATGGCGTCAATTGTTCTGTACCAAAAACACTGGTGCGTTATCTGGTCTTATATTATGCGGAAACCACACCAGATCCTGCACTGCAAAAGGTGCTGTTAGACATTCTGGATACGCCCGTCAGTCCTGAACTTCTGCCGCCAAAGGATGGAAAAATTGCACAAAAAACGGAAGACATCGTTGGCCCTTACGAGCTTCACGACTTCTTCCTCTACTATCTGATGCGTTTCGGATACACCCCGACTAAAATTTTCCGTTTAGCCCGCTATACCTTTGCCGGGGAATACTCTGATACCACCATTTATCATTGGCTGCGGATCTTTTACCACCGATTCTTTACCCAACAATTTAAACGTTCCTGCCTGCCGGACGGCCCAAAGGTCGGAAGCGTAGCCCTGTCTCCACGTGGCGACTGGCGTATGCCAAGTGATGCTTCTGTCGATGTATGGATGCGGGAACTAGATACATTGCAGCCGGATGACAAAAGCCATACTGTATAAACAGGCCATCTTTTAAACAGTAACCGAAGGAAACCAGTATCTCCATCGCAGATAATAATATTCTTTTATTAAAACACGCAGCTATGCGAAATCTTACCCAAAGTAGCTGCGTGTTATATTTATGCTATTTATATTTTCGTAGTTCTTCACACCGTGCAATTCCTGCCTGTGGTATTTCCTGAGAAGTACGGAGATCCAAGATACTCTCTGTCTCCGTCAGTGCATTTTGATACCACATAGCAGCCTCCGCCGGATCATTCTGTTCCTCAAAATATGCCCCCAGTTCACAGCAAAGTTCTGCGCTGGGGTTTGTCACGGCATCCCGCATTGCATAGGCCAAAAAATGTACCGTATCGCCATTCAGACGATACCCCCTAGTCAATACGCAGACTGCTTCCCGCCATTCATCCTGAGAACGGTCTGACTGGCTCAATGTGGTCAAAAATACGGACTCTGCCTTTTGATAATCACTGGCGGTCCCGGAATGATATAGTTCCATCGCATACATGTGATGCAGTTTCTTCGACAACCGGATTCCATTTGCATGAATCTCCCATAAAGCAGATAGATCTCTGCCTGTATGGAGTTCTGTCGGCCGATGTTGTATCTCGATCTCACTGTCAAAAACCACCGGATCCAGACGAAGGGTTTCATGAATCGGATCAATCCAAACAAACTCCCGCTGTCTGCGATATAATTTAGGGCGGTATTCTTTTTCAAAATTATACAAGGCGTTGTGATCTGCCGGTGTACAATAGTACATCTGTACTATTTCAACCTCCGGCAATAAAACACTCTTTAATTCCTGCAATCTGCGCTGATCCTGCGGCTCCAAATATTCATCTGCATCGGCTGTATAAATATATTCCTGGGTTGCCTTGGAAGCCGCATAATTCCGTGCATCCGCAAAATTACCTGTCCACACATAATCGTAAATCTGATCCGTATATTTTCCGGCAATCTCTTTCGTCCGGTCCGTAGAACCCGTATCGACAATGATGATCTCATCCATACAAGGCGCCAGGCTGTCAAGGCAACGTGCCAAAACCTGTTCTTCATCCTTGACAATCATGCATAGACTAAACGTTGCCATCCAACTCGCTCCTTCCTCCAAGAAACACCAGCATTGGTGTCAGTATTCCTCTTCTATCCCAGGTATTCCTTCCCGTGCCTTACTACGAAACAAACTCATTCCATCCCGTTATTTGGCTGCAGATCCTCCCCGGTACCCGGATCGTTTTCTCCTCCGTCACCAGTATCGCCTCCACTGCCTTCTCCACCAGTACCATCTCCAGTTTCTTCCGGAGGCGCCGTAATCGGTGGATCTGTCGGATCTGGTTCCGGTATCTTGGTTGCCTTGGGAGGCTTCGTTGTTTTAGGCGCTTTTGTCGGCTCTTCCTCCTCGTCCTCATCTCCCAGAACTTTTTCTGCATCTGGATCCACAGTGACATCTGGAGTTACCTTCGGTGTATTATCATCTTCATAAGAGGAATCTCTGTCATCGTCCCCTTCCTCATCTTCATACGGAGATGGAAATTCCCGATTTTCCAATCCCTCATGGATCTGATTCATATATGCTTCCCAAATTCGCAGAGGATACGTATTACCATACAAATCATTCAGGGTCTTTGGCGAATCAAAACCTACCCAGACCGCCGTCGTATAGTATGGGGTAAAACCACAGAACCAGCCATCCTTCTTATCACTGGTAGTACCGGTTTTCCCCGCACATGACATATTGCTTAACTGGTGTCCGGCACCAGTACCACGGACCAAAACTCCTGTTAATATATCCGTCATTTCTCGGGCCGCTTTTTTCTCATAAACCTGTTTTTCCACCCGCTTGGACCCGGTATTTTTCAATACAACATTGCCCTCAGAGTCTGTAATTTTCTTAATGCAGGTCGGCGCCCGGAAAATACCGTCATTAGCGAGAGTAGCATAGGCAGACGCCATTTCCACAGTCGTCACACCGTTCGTCAGTCCGCCCAGCGAAGACGCCAGATAATAGTCATCGGAAACAATGTTCCCAAAGTTCATTTTGAGTACATAAGACAAGCCAACTTTCGGGGATAACTCATCCATCAGACGCCATGCCACTACGTTTTTGGATTTTTCCACCGCACGGCGTAACGGAATTTTCCCTAGATATGTGCCGTCTGAATTCCTCGGCCCATCCTTGAAATAGGTATCATCTACAATGGAATCCGGCGTATAATCCCGTTCCAGGCTAGGCGTGTAAACAGCAATCGGCTTAAAACAGCTTCCAGGCTGACGATAACTCTGATATGCCCGGTTCAACGTATATTTTGTAGAAGTCTGCTGCTTCCTGCCACCCACAATCGCTACCACAAATCCGGTTTCATTGTCGATACAGGTTGCCGCCCCCTGTAGCTTAAAAATCCCTTCCTCTGTCTTTTCCTTAAATGCAGACAGATTTTCATTCACCTGTTTCTGCAACTGGCTCTGTTTGGACTTGCTCAACGATGTATAAATCCGATATCCGCCGTTGTACAAGTTATCTTTACATTCCTGATATAAATCATCATATTCTTTCTCATATTTTTTCTGATCCGAAGAGTCGGTAAACTCATACCGGAATTCAAAACCCTGGTGTTCCATCAACGCTTTGATCGCACAACTGACCGCATATGTGGTCATATAATCCTGTGTCTTAATAGATTCCGCAGGATTCAATATAATCTCCTTGGATACTGCCACACTATACTCCGATTCCGAAATCTTATTCTCGGATAGCATCTGGTCCAAAATACGCCCACGACGCTCAATCATATGAGTAAATCCTTCTTCATCCAGGGGATTATAATAATTTGGACGGTTAGGCGTCGTACACAGAAATGCAATTTCTGACAAATCCAATTCAGAGGCAGATTTACTAAAATAGGCTCTGCTCGCCGCCTCAATCCCATATTTTCCGTTTTGGAAATAAATGTTATTGATGTAAAACTCCAAAATCTGGTCTTTGGTGTATTTCTTCTCTAATTCCATGGCATAGAACATTTCCCGGATCTTCCGCTCATAGGTCTGGTCGTCATAGAGAAAGGTTTTTCTTGCCAGCTGCTGCGTAATCGTACTACCTCCACGGGTAATTTTAGTCCCCTTGATACGGCTCTCTACCAGCAATGCGGCCGCCTTAATTGTTGACAGGAAATTAACCCCGTCATGCTCATAAAAATCCCGGTCCTCTGTCACAATAAAGCAGTCTTTGACATACTGTGGGATCTCATCAAACGTCAGATAATACGCATCTCGCTCCTGTACCAGCTTTGCAATCGGCTTTTTGTTGGAAGCATAGATAAAACTGGTTTCCGAAGACCGAAAAGTATCCGTCGTGGATTCCTTGACCGCTTCTTTGGCCTCCGCTTTCCATTTAATCAGATCATCACCGAATTTTACATAAAACACAAGCATGCCAGCTAACACAAGCAGCAAAAAAACCAGGAGCATAATTTTCATTGCCAACCGCAGCTTTGGATGTTTTTTATGCTTTTTTTTCTGGCCTTTCTGCCGGTTAAAACGTTCCAGCTTTTTTGCTTTACTTTTCTCGCTCATAATAATCTCCTATGCCGTTCCTAACGGCTCTCATCATGATATACAGCCCTCCGGCACAAACATTAACGAATCATGCCGCATATGATATTTTCGGGATTCCTCGTGGAATTCTAACCTTATATCGGAACATATCATAGCATATTTTATGGGAAAATGCATCTTTTCCAAGGAATAATTCAGAAAAAAGTAAGATTATTATGCACCGAAAACTTGACCTGTATAACTAACCTAATATTGGAAATGCTATGGATAACAACCGATGCGCATTGGGCGGCGCAAAACGGTACATACACAGCCCACTAAGGAGGATTCCAATGAAAACAACAGGTAACATTCATGAAACCAAACGCTGGGTGCTACTGGAGCATCTGCCATTTCCACATTCCAGGCGTCTGCTGCTCATTCTATTTTTATATTCCCTGGCATTTACTTTGCTTTTAGTTGGATTGCGCATGTTCTGCCATAATTTAGCCGCTGAGCCGGAGCAAGATCTACAGGAAAGTGCTAGAAATCTAACAACCGTTGCCTTCCAAAACCAGGAAGATTTACAGAAACTCCCAGATTCCAAAAATATACAGGATTTTACATCCTCTCTAACCACAACGGAAGTAACACCACAGGAAAATTCGCTGGGACAGAGCACAAAAAATGCGGAAGAAATACAACAGAATATTGCCGACCATATTATCCGGCTCCACGTGATTGCCCATAGCGATACTGCAGAAGATCAATCTCTCAAATTAAAAGTCCGGGATGAAGTCCTGTCCCAAATTCAGTCCTCACTGATCCCCTCTGCAACGCTGAAGGAAGCAGAAAATATCCTAGAGAATATGATTCCAGCCATTCAGGAAATTGCACAACATAAAATTCAGGAAGAAGGCTACCCTTATACTGCTCACGTCGTGTTAGAACAACGCTATTTCCCTGCAAAAACTTACGGAGATCTGACTTTTCCACCTGGAACGTACCGAGCTCTCTGTATTGAAATTGGTAACGCTGCGGGAAAAAACTGGTGGTGCGTCCTTTTTCCCAGCCTCTGCTTCGTGAATGAAACCACCGCGGAAGTACCAGAAACATCCAAGGAAAAACTGGAGGATTCTTTGTCCGAAGAAGCCTACCATAGCCTGTCAAACCAAAATTCTGCCAGTCCTGCGCCCACTGCCCAACCAGAATTTCACTCCGCCATTTATGACTGGATCAAAAAACATTGAGGATTTCTGACAGGTAATTTTCTGTTATCCATTACAAAATCCACCACAAGTAAAAGGTAACATTTGAAAATTGATTTCCGTGTATCCTGCGTTTTTCCTCTTGAAGCCTGATCCTTCTCTGTGTTAAACTGATTACAAAATAGAACAAAGGAGAAGTCTATGCCATGGAAACATTTGCATTGATTCTGTGCACACTATCAACCATCCTTTCCTAGAGGATCAGTAAAAATGGAGGAAAACGATGAAACCATTAATTTTATGTTATGATAAATGTTCTACCTGCAAGAAAGCATTAAAATGGGTTGAAGAAAATGGCTATTCCGCAGAGATTCGGCCAATACGGGAACAAAATCCAACTGTGGATGAATTAAAAGACTGGCATTTAAAAAGCGGACTGCCGTTGAAACGTTTCTTTAACACCAGTGGGAATTTATATAAAGAAATGGAATTAAAAAATAAACTGCCGGAAATGAGTGAAGAAGAACAGTACAAGCTCTTAGCAACTGACGGCATGTTGGTAAAACGTCCTCTTTTGGTCACAGATCAAGGTGTTTTTCCTGGATTTCGTCCAGATCCGTGGGAAGAACTTCTCAAATAACAGTTCCGTTAAATTACTTTATTTGACAAGTGCGATTACTGACATCGGAAAGGATACCACCATGACAAAAAATGTTCTAATTACAATCTGTGGTACACAGGCGATTGATCATGAAAATCAGACTATCGAAGCCATCCATCCGGGGATTTACCGTTCCATGTCGGATATGGATGTTGTCCTGTATGAAGAAATTATGCCGGATGATGACGGCAATGCCGCAGGCGCCATCAAAAACATTATGAAAATCCAGGATTCCAAATTTACGTTAATAAAAAAAGGCGATATCCGTGCCGAAATGCAATATCAAAAAGATTATACTTTTCATGGATTCTATCAAACACCTATGGGGGTTTTCGATATGACCATCCATACAACGGAACTGGATATTGAGAAAACCGAGAATTACATAAAAGTATTGATCCAATATGTCTTAGAATTAAACGGCATGCACGTAGCCGACAGTACCATGAAGATCTCGATTGTACCAGACGAACAAACTTCTGGACGCTAACATGCCAGCAATATTTTCATAATGCTGGCATGTAAATCAGATCCATATTATAAGGCTATTTATTATTTTTTCAACTTGCCTAATTCTTTTTCCTTGATTGCCTGTCTTTTTTTCAGATCCTTATGCTGCTCATCGGCTTTTTCTCTCAGCTTTTCACCCCATCGTTTCTTCTTTTTCTTGGGATCCACTTGTTCCAGACCGCCGCGCAGTCCTTTGACATCCATAATATAGATTCCACTGATCGTTGCCCGGATCTCCTTTTTTACCGGAATCAGATCGTAAATCTTCTCTTCGCAGATCAAAGACATAATTCTTGGCCCAATCTTTGCTTTGACAATCGGCACCTTGCGCCCCCGCATATACTTCGGAACCTGCTCTAAGACAATGGCGGGCAAACCAGAATCCTTAAACTTCATCCTCTTTTTATCAATGACCAGCAGTTTCATGCTCTGTGCCGCCGCCTCTAATTCCTTTTGAGAGGCTTCCTGCCTGTCCTGTAGTTTCTTACCGTAAATAGTCAACGCAACAAAGGCAGCGACCAATACCACAATAAGAACAATCATTACAATTAACCAGGGTTTCACTGCCAGTACTGGCATTATTGTTATCATATCGCTCATAGTTTTCCTCGTTTCTGATTTTTTGAACCGCTCGTAGCTTTCGTGAACAGTATAGCATAACCTCTAGCGATAATCAAATCGGTAAACGGTTACAGACAAAGGCGGCAGATTCATCTGAATAGAATATTCCCTGCCATCATGCATGACCGGCTGTGCCTTAACCTGCTTGGAATTCTCCACGCCGATACCACCAAAGCGCAACTCATCGGAAGACAGGATCTTTTCATATTTGCCGGCGCATGGCACCCCGACACGGAATTGATCACGCTGCACCGGAGTAAAGTTGCAGACAAATAATAACTGATCCTTCGTACTATTTCCTCGACGGACAAAACTAACGGTACTGTGGTCTGCATCCATACAGCTCATCCATTCAAAGCCAGACGGATCATAGTCTTTGACAAACAAGGCATCGTATTTTTGATATAACTGATTTAACTCCCTAACATAATCCTGCATTTGCTGATGATAGGTTTCATTCAGCAAATACCAATCCAGGCTCCGTTTCTCGCTCCACTCACGGAACTGGGCAAATTCCTGCCCCATGAATAACAGCTTCTTGCCCGGATGCCCATACATAAATCCATAAGCGGTACGAAGATTCGCAAATTTGTCGGCTTCTTCCCCTGGCATCTTATTGATCATAGAACCTTTTCCATGTACGACCTCATCGTGGGACAGAACCTGTATAAAATTCTCACTGTATGCATACTGCATGCTAAAGGTCAGGCGTCCATGGTTTCCGGCACGGAATAACGGATCCATCTGCATATATTCCAGAAAGTCATTCATCCATCCCATATTCCATTTAAACAGGAATCCTAATCCTTTCAGAGAGGCTGGCGAAGTGACGCCGGCCCACGCGGTGGATTCTTCTGCGATAATCATACAGCCAGGCACTTCTTTTTCAAATTCTTCATTCATATGCTGGAACAGATGAATGGCATCATAATTTTCATTTCCGCCATCCTTATTCGGCAGCCACTCTCCATCGTCTTTTCCATAATCCAGATATAGCATGGAAGCTACCGCATCTACGCGCAGTCCATCCACATGAAACTTCTTGAGCCAGAACAGCCCATTCGCTAACAAAAAGTTCTCCACTTCCCGCTTTCCATAATTAAAGATATACGTACCCCAATGCGGATGTTCCCCACGCCGGCTGTCTGGATGTTCATATAATGCCTGTCCATCAAACTGCCCCAATGCATAAGCATCTTTTGGGAAATGTGCCGGAACCCAGTCCAGAATCACACCAATCCCCTGTCCATGCATATAATCCACAAAATACATAAAATCTTCCGGAGTACCATATCGTCTTGTCGGAGCATAATACCCGGTTACCTGGTAGCCCCAGGAACCATCAAATGGATGCTCCGCAATCCCCATCAATTCTATGTGCGTATATCCCATTTTTAGGACATATTCAGCAATCATCGGAGCCAATTCCCGATAACTGTAAAATCCATCGTCATCATCTTCCACCCGTTTCCGCCAGGACCCCAAATGCATCTCATAGATTGCCATCGGCTTCTGTCTGAGACTTACCCGATCCTCCTTTTCCCTGATCTGCATCCATTTCTGATCCGACCACTTGTAGCCACGGATATCCGTAACCACCGAAGCATTGTTCGGGCGCAGCTCCGCACAATTGGCATAGGGATCGCTTTTCATCAGGATTTCACCCGTCCGGGTCAGTACTTGGTATTTATAGACTGCCCCTGTTTTTACTCCTGGAATAAACACTTCATAGACACCGGACACCTCCAGGGTACGCATCGGGTGTAATCTGCCATCCCACATATTGAAGTCGCCAACAACGCTAACCGCTCTGGCATGTGGCGCCCACACTGCGAAATAGACACCCTCCACACCTTGAATCGTCATTGGATGTGCGCCCAGTTTATCATAGATCTGATAATGTTTTCCCTCCGCAAATAAATACAGATCATCACTGCTAATCTGCGGTGCAAAACTATACGGATCTTCCGTGGTAACCACATCATCCTCCCCATATTTAATATGTAATAAATATGGTTTCTTATAATTTTTGCCGGAAACATATTTCCCGAAAAATCCACTGTTCTTTCCTATTTCCTCCAACTCTACCGGATTTTTGCCTTTTGCATCCGTTACCGTCACACCCTCTGCCTCTGGTCGATATACCGTAAATACCTGTCCTTTGCCAAACTCATGTAATCCCAGAATGTTGTGAGGCGCATTGTGTTTTCCCGCCAGGATCTCATCGTATTCCATCCATTTGATCCACTGATCTAATTTTTCCTGCATACGTTATCCCCCATAATATTTTTCTTGATTTATCCGTAATGGCTTTCAGAATTTCGTTATCTCATTCTGCATTATACCACCACCATCCTGTAACCTGCACAAAACAAGGTCACAAATGACCAGGAGTCATATTTTACTCCATAGTATTAGTATTTTACCATAAATGGCAGGATTTTTCTACTAGTACAGCGAATATTAAGTTTCTGATACTTCCATGCAAGATCATTTTCCAGATACAAGGAGAAAAATTGGTTTCACTGGCTATTCACACTCTATGGACACTTGCTCCCTGTCTGGGAACCGTCGCCAATACTAACGGCAGAAGATCTCTATGCCGAAACCACTGTATGTAGATTTGACTGTGCCAGACGGGGGCTTTACCCAAACCTGTTTCTATGGTACACCAGGGGATCCCTCTCTCTGTCAGCCAATCCCCCAAAGAGCCATAGGCTGCTCCTGTCTCATGATGTAAAGGATATGTCGTCATATCACTCATATACCGCAGGGCATTGAAGTACTTTTGATAAATAATTTCCTCCCCCGCAGAATGATAATTGATGACCAGGTCTGGCTGAATCTCCTGCACCAGCTTCATCAACGCCTGTGTCTCACTCTCCGACCCCGGATAGTCTCCCGGAAAAAATGCGGCGTCTCCGCCGGTCAATTCATTCTCTCCACTGCTCTCCCCCCGTCCAAAGCCTATTTCATAGTTGCGGTTCAGATCCACCCCATTTGCATTAGCCTTATAGCGCTTTCTTCCACCCTGGCTAATCTCTACCCCATCTGGATTCAACATCGGAATGATATGTACGGCATAATGTCTCAACAATTGTCGATAGGGGATCCCTTCCCATAAAATATCCATCTGATTTCTGCGAAGCAGCCGTTCCGCCATCAGCATAACTAACTGTGTATTCAGCCATTCCCTGGCATGCATGGATGCTTGTACCAGTATGGCTCGTTCTGCATTTTCCGGTCCAATACGAAGACAACGAAGCTGCCGGTGCTGTACTGTCTCCCCAATCGAAAACAGGCGAACCGATTCTGGTGGATATGTTTCTGCAATTTTCTGCAAATCTTGCTCCATATGTTGATAGGAATACATACGTTGATGTATATTCACAATTCCATTCATAAATCATATCCCCCGTTCTGGCTGTTCCATTAGCAGTGATCCCTAATCCTAATAAATATATGTAGGAAAAGGAAAAAATATGACTGAAACAGACTGCCCCGTTCTTTTACAAAAGTCAGAACGTCCTGATGCAAATTCTTGGGAATAGTGCAGAGGGATTTTACATTATTATGGCATACTTGCTAGTCCTCATTTTCTTTATTTATTTCAGAACAAAAAGCAGCAATTTTTCCTGTTTTTATATCTGGGATTAATTGTCTATAATATCGTATCTCCAAATTAAATTCCTGTTGCAGGCGTTCTGCTGTCATGAGGCACAATTCTTTCTCCAAAGATTCCGTATCGGCATCCTCCCTGACAACAAAACGATATTGGAAATAATCTAATTCCTTTTGAATTAGTTGATATTGAATAATAGCGCCATTCATTTTACAATTTATTTCATTGATTATTTCTAACAAAGCATATGGATGTAATAACTCGCCATTTATTTTCCTAACCCAATCATTATCTCGTCCATTACATACCACAAGTATTGGATTATGATTTCCACATTTACATTTCTTATCAACCCATCTTCCCTTATCTCCAGTATCATATCGAATATATGGCATAACTCGGTTTTTTAAAGATGTCACAACGATATTCCCAACTTCTCCGTCATCTGCCAAAATCTCAATATATGCATTTTTGTTCATAACATGCATACATCTTTCCGGACATTCATATGCAATAGAATTTACTTCCCGTATACCATATTGGTTTGCTGTTTTACAACGAAACACCTCTTCTACCAACTGCCTAATACTATCCTCTAAATACTCCCCAGTAAATTCTATATAATCTACAGAAGGCAAATATTCCAATTTTTGATTTTTAATAGCCTGACAAAGCATCCATGCTACACTAGGCTGTAATATCAACCATTTAGGTTGATATTCTAACATATGCAGATAGGCATCGACAATTCTACCATTATACAAAAAACTTTTCGAAATTCCTAATATATGCTTATCTTCAATACATTCAGTGGCCTCTGATGAAATCGGAAAAAAATAACATAATTTATCTGCCGGCGTAATATTATAATACTTTCTTCTATAATACCATAATTCCATTAAAGACTTATTTTCATCTTTTCTGTCCCAATAATATTCTGTTATTTTTCCCGTAGAACCAGAGGTCTTTCCATAAAATAATTGACCTTTCATCATTTGAGGCAAATAATCAACAGAAACAGATAACTCTTTACTTTCCATATAAACATCCTTAGATACATATGGTAATTGAAAAAAATCCAGGTCTGTTAAATTATGTTTCCTAGCCAAACTGGTATATAACGGTACCTTACTATACGCGTACTGTACCATTTCTTCCACTTCCTTTGGAATATTTTTTTCATCCAAATCCAACATACCTTTCCCCCTATGCATTTTTCAGAGCTATTGGCTATCTTTATTCAATAGCTGGTTAATCAAACTACAAAGATCTGATATACGATTAAAATGATCAAATAGTAAATCCGAGTCATTAAATTCCACACCAAATTGCTCCTCAATTTCAATAATTAAGTTTATTAACTGAATAGAATCAAAATTTAAGTCATCAATTAAGTTCATATCCTCTGATAATGCAATATCTACATTTTCCATCAATTTTCCAATAATAGCATATAATTTTTTCTTCGTATCCTGCATCTTAATCCCTCTTTTCCCTTTTTAATTAACTTAATTTTCGATATATATACTACATCATGGATTATAAAATTTTATCCATGAATAAATTCATATACTCCTTATCTTTCTCCTGGATTTGATGTAAACGTTCTGCAATTCGAAATAAAATCAGTGTATTTCTCTTAACCGTATATTTCAAAAATAAATTCCTGACAATTGCACATTCATCCTTCAGTTCTGCTAGCCCAATTCGTAATTTATCATCCCCATTCATATAGGTATTTTCTACCATATAAACATACCTTTCCTGCATTATTATCTTATGATCCAATAGCATTGCAAAACTACGCCAATCATCATTTAGATAAACATTATTTCCCTCTATTAATGCTACAATATAGTTTCTCAGTAGATCATAACACTCTACACCAAAATAAACTTCATTAAGGTAGTGCTCATCCATATGAACAGGTTCTATACACACTGTCCGGTTAAAATAACATATTCCTCGATTAGGATGTAAGTAATCTTCTATCTGCTCTTTTACATACTTACTGTTAAATTGATGATGATAGTCGACTAATTTATATAAAAAAACACTTACTTCCCATAAATTATCAGATACAAGTTCAAAAGCTCGTTCTAAATCAATTCTTGATATTTCTTTTTTACAAAATTTTCCGTACTCAAAATTATCTGCCAGGTAAACAGAATCATTCTTCTTATTATATCCATAAATAAAATTTGGATGGCGAAATCCCTCACCATCCCTGTCCTTCCGGAAAAACTGATCTAAAAAAGTCGATAGATAAAATCCATCATCCAATGTTTCTTTGACAAAATCATAAAAACTTTCATAGTGATTCATGACATATTTCTTTGGTATGGTGTATTTATTGATAAATGGACATAAATCAAACATATTGGGGGCTAATTGATGTATAGAATAAGGATAAAACGTAATACTAGAATCAACAGCGCCGTACTCAAAATTCACATAATGGGCTCCCCGTAATTGTATAAATTGATTCAATAACCAGTCCCAACCGGTAACTTGACTTTTCACAATTCCAAATAAAAAATTCTGTTCCGCCCATGCAGTAAGCGGAACCGTCTCCAGAGGTAATATTTTTATATCCATCTATCCTCTCCCTATTACTATGTAGTCCGAAAGCAGCTACAACCGTTTTTTTAGCTATGTACAAGAAATTTCTGACTCCATATTCTAATTGTTACAAGCTATATGATAACAAATTTCATTTTATGTTTTTTAGCATATTTCTGTGCTTTTGAATTTTTCTTTCCATATAAGACCATATGCTCAGTATCTTTAAATGCATTGAGACCTATTTTAGTATTTTTCCCTGGTATCACAACCGATTGTACTTTTTTACACCGCCAAAAAGCATAATATTTAATTTGTTTCACACTTCCGGGAATTTTGATTTTTGCCGCAGCTTTCGCTTCTGGACAGAAATATAAAATAGTCCTCTTTTTGTCATAAACAAGACCATCTCTAGAGCAAAAATACGGATTCTTCTTTGATATTTCAACCGATTTTAACGCCCTATCTCCCATCATAAGTCCAGTTTCCCATCTGAATGACCTAATCTCTATAGGATGATGCCCATCTCTTTTTTCCTCTTTTTCATCTAAACGATGTCCTTGAAATCTTCTTCCAAAAAATACTTTCTTCAAAGAACCACACTTACTCAGAGCATCATGTCCAATATATCGAAGGGATTCTGGAAAACACAGCTCCTCTAGACTGTTACAAAACGTAATACAACCATAATTTGTTTCATCTTCATAAACATAATCCCACGAAATCCCAAGCCACGAAAAAGATTCTATTTCCCGGCACTTTGATTTCTTAGCAAACAAAATCTTCCGTAAATTTTTACACTGATAGAAGGAGCCCCCGCCAATCGTTGTTACAGAAGCAGGAATTTTCACTTCCTGAAGCTTACTATGAAAGGTAAATGCAAAGGCCCCAATCTGTTTTGTTCCCTTTTCAATAGAGACCCTACGGGAATCTGCATAACTAAAACATAGAATCTTCTGTTTCCGCTGATACAGACAGCCTTTCTTTGTAATAAATTCCATATTTTCCGGATGCACCGTTATCTTTCGTAGGGAACGACAGTCACAAAAATTTCCCTCCCCAATGCTTTGGACATTTTTGCCAAGAACTAATTTTTTTAATGATTTGCAGTGCGCAAAACAACCAGTCCCAATGGAGGTAACACTATCCGGTATTATAAGCTCCCTTAGAGAACTACATCCCCAGAATACATGATCACTGATAGTTTCTACACTATCTGGAATAATGACGCTCTCCAAATTAGTAAACTCAAAAAATGCCGCCCGGTTAATTGCTGTAACTCCCGGTTCTATGACAATTTTTCGTACTGCTTTCTTCTTTTTTTCCGCGTCCTTCGCAGACTTTGCCATTCCATATGGATATGGAATGGCAGCTTCAGTAAACAAAACTTCATCTCCACCTTGCGCACGCTCTTCATCATGTGTTTCCCCTGTCCCAGAAATCGTCAAACAATGCGTTGCATCATCATATGCCCATTTCGCATAATTCTTTTCCTGTTTTTCTTCGATTGAAATAGCAGATGCTCCTGTCTTGTGATTACTTCCCAAACTAAAACTGAGCATCAAACAAAGCAAACTAAATGTTAAGATTACTTTTTTCATTGGATTTCTTTCCCCCAAATCTAATATGAATCCCATTCTATGGATTTTTTAATATTTATTATACTCTTATAGGAAAAAATACGCAATATATTTTTCTATAAATAAAATTATTGACAGATCAATTTTTCTGTGCGATAACTATAAATATAAAAATAGACAATATAGTCACATTAGATAAAATCAATAATGCTACAACAGAGAAAGGGAAATAATTATGAGTGTTAAGAAAGGAAAAATCACATTAACCCAAGAAATAAATGTTATCAAAAAAATGGAGGATGCAAAAGAAAATTCCGAAGCTGCCAAATCGTTCCGTTTTTTGGAAGGATACACGGCAGGTTCTTCTGGCAACCAGCTATTTGCCATGTTAAAATCAAATAAAACCGAACGTGAAAACGAATCGCGATTAGTACGGATATCAGGTTCTGGTACAAAAATCAGCAGCATAAAAACCAATTTAAAACATGCCAACGACTGTACCTATTATAATGGAAACTATTATGTTGTCACAAGTAAAAACAAAGAAATATATGCTTTTGATCAAAATTCCTTACTCAAGACACATACCTATGAATACCGAGGATCTTACCTGGGTGATGCCATTACATGTATCTCACATATTTCTGATGAATTTTTTCTATTAGGAAACGGAAACAGAGTTGCCGTCTGTAGGATGTATACCACCATAGACCCTAGTCTAACCGGCGGTTTTGTTGACGAAACAAATTTTACATTAGATAAGGATAGCGGCACTATTCCAGCCACTTTAGATACAGAAACCGGTCTAACCAGACAAGGTATGTTCGTGGAGTATGATCATCTCTATAAAGTATATGGCAAAAAGAAAAACGAGGAGATAAACAAAAATTATATCGCAAAATGGTCTTTAACGGGGCCATCCCCAAGTTACACCGGTTGCACTTTGCTCGGTCTTTATGATCAGGAATCTTCCAACACGAAACGATTCGAAATGCAATCCATCAGTGCCATTCCGCAAAAAGCAATGTATACCGCGGTACAACAAATAGCAAAGGGAAGCAATGAATACGAAGCCAAGCTATACAAGGTGTCATTTTAACAATTTAAAACAAAGAGCGTCACACGATACCGCAACGGCATATCCAGTGACGCTCTCTACCTATTTCTAACTACAAACTCACTATGATTACATGGATGCAATCATGGCATCGACTGCTGCTGCCATTTCCTCTGATTTCTTGGCGGCATTATCCAGGGAATCTCCCACCACGCCATAATAAAACTTAATCTTTGGCTCTGTCCCGGATGGGCGGACACACATCCAGACTTTATCTGACATATCAAAATACAACACATTTGATTTCGGCAGGCCGGTCGGCTTCACAGCACCGCTTGCCAGATCAGTAATTGTATCGGCCTGATAGTCGCGGAACGCTGTTACCTGGTGTCCACCGATCTCCTTTGGCGGATTCTTTCTCAGTGAAGTCATGATTTCCTGAATCTTTTCCAGGCCCTCAATTCCTTTCATCGTCACTGCCTTCACGCCATCCTGGTAATATCCATACCGTTCATACATGGCAATCATGGCATCCCACAGCGTCATATTCTTCGTCTTATAATAAGCTGCTGCCTCACACAATGCCATCGTTGCTACAATCGCATCCTTATCTCTGGCATGGGTACCAATCAAACAGCCATAACTTTCCTCGAAACCAAATAAATATTCTCCCTTGCCACTGGTCTCAAAGCCCAAGATCTGTTGTCCAATATACTTAAATCCAGTTAATACTTCGATCAGATCGACACCGTAATATTCTGCAATCGCATCTGCCAGATTCGAAGTCACAATCGTCTTAATCAGTTTACCATCCTTTGGCAGTCCTTTGGTTTCCTTAATCTGCGAAATTTCATAGTCCGCGAGCAGACAACCGGACATATTTCCGGTTAGAGGAATATACTTCCCGCTTTTGGTATCCTTGACATATACACCCAGACGGTCTGCATCCGGATCGGTAGCCAGCACCAGATCCGCATCCTTTTCTTCCGCCAGTTTGAGCGCCAATTCAAATGCTTCTTCTGCTTCTGGATTCGGATAACTTACTGTCGGGAAATCCCCATCCGGTAATTCCTGCTCTGGCACCACATATACATTCTCAAATCCAATTTCTTTTAATACACGACGTGCCGGAATGTTCCCCGTGCCATGCAACGGTGTATAAACCACCGTGATATCCTTGCCAACAGCATCAATACTATCCTGGTGAATGACCTGTTTCTTTAATTCTGCAATATATTTATCATCAATTTCTGCGCCAATCTGTTGATACAGTCCCTGTTCCACCGCATCTGCCTTATCCATTGTCTTTACTGACGAATAATCCGTCACTGCTTTTACCTCATTCATAATACCACTGTCATGAGGCGGCGTAATCTGAGCGCCATCTTCCCAGTACACCTTGTAGCCATTGTACTCTGGCGGGTTATGGCTGGCTGTGATATTGATACCGGCGGCACAGCCCAATTCACGTACTGCAAATGATAATTCCGGTGTCGGCCGCAAAGATTCAAACACATAAGTTTTAATTCCATTTGCTGCCAGGCACAATGCTGACTCATCCGCAAATTCCGGTGACATATGGCGGGAATCATAGGCAATGGCCACTCCCTGATTCTGTTTCCCAGCCTTAATGATATAATTTGCCAGTCCCTGTGTCGCTTTTCGGACAGTGTAGATATTCATGCGGTTTGTACCAGCGCCAATGACACCACGTAATCCGGCTGTACCAAATTCCAGATCCTTATAGAATCGTTCTTTCACTTCGCTTTCATCTGTAATTGCCTTAAGCTCAGCCTTGGTTTCTTCATCAAAATATGGATTACTTAACCAAGACTCATAAATATCTTTGTAATTCATGATGCATCCTCCTGTCCCGGACATAGCCGGCTCATATGTTGTAAATTTACGAGTTTCCCGATCATAAGACTTGTCTTAATCCCGTTGTGTCCCCACAAGCATTCCTGATCGGCTTGTCCCTCCCAAGAACCACTTGCCCTGACACTTATCATTATATCATTATTGATCCACACACATCATTGCCGAAATCCCCCTGCAATCATGCGTGCCTGATAGAACAATCCTAAAAGTTTTAAAGATATTCCGCCCCCGAAGTCCCTATACAGACGATCAGGATGGATTGCTGGTTGCAGCACTGCTTTCCTCCGGCGTATTCACATCCTCCGCCAGTTCCGGAAAACTAAGCGATACATTTTCATCATCATCCAATATATCGACCGAATAACTCTTTGTAATATACCCATTCTTTCGTAATGTAATCGTCTGCGAACCGATGACTTTCTTAAACTTGCACGGCGCCAATCCTTTATATACATTATCCAGATATACCTCAACCCCATTCGGCGCTGTCACATGAATCGAATGGTTACTGTCCACCCGTTTGGTCGTTGTCGAATCGGAATCTTCAGTATCGTTGGCATCATCCGTAGCAGAAGGGGAATCCGTCGTCTTGGACTCCTGCCCATCTACCCCGGCAGCTTTCTCAATCAGATCAATATTCACAGAAGAAGATGGTTCTTCTACATCCAACGTTCCGGAATAGGTATCGTACCCTGTCAATTTTACCACAACACGGTACTCTCCATAGTTTAATGCAACGGGAGCAGAATAGTCAACGGTTGTCCCATTGATAAATAAATCCGCACCCTCCGGGTCAATTTGAAATGTAACCATTCCCACATTTTCCAATGCCGGAACATAATCTGAGAAATCCGCTACAATCTCCTGATCCGCCGTGACCGTAATGGTCTTGGTCGTAACCATATCGCCACGGATCAGCGTCAGTGGATAAATCCCCTCACCGGCTGTAATCAGCATATTCTCTGTAATCGGCAAAATAATATCATTTCCTACCTCAACCATTCCACCAATAAAATCCCCATAATTCGCCAGACGAATGTAGCCGTGTCCCATAGTACGGACAATCGAATAAACCCGATATCCCACACCTCGAACTGTTAGCTCGTCCTGCGTATTGAGGTCTTCCCGCATAAGATTTTGCACTCCGGAGCTGATAAACGTTAAATCCGAATACTGATATTTTTCTCCGGCAAACTTCATCATACGGTCTTCCTCCCGGAAGGAAAACGAACCGACCTCATTATATTCCCAGACTTCTTCCGGCACAGACGCCTTGACCAGCACCGCATCTTCCGGGCGGTAATGTGCTTCCACAATCAGCCCTGTCTTTAACTGATCCGCCCGAATCGGCTGTTTATACTGATCATACACCTCCGCAGAGGAATCATAATGCAATATGGATTCTACATCCGAGTCCAATTCCCGCACTGTCAGTTTCGTATTTTGGACATCCTGCAGCACAATCACCCCGGTAATACTGCTCGTATGATCCGGCTCCTCCGTGTTCATGCGGAATGTTCCACTTCTTCGCTGCCTTCCGGCACGACTACTGCATCCTGCCAAAGCTGCTGCCACAATCAAGATAAATAATAGAAAAAAACCTCTCTGAAACCATTTTCTATGGTATAACATCACAACCTCCTTATTCGCACAACGCCCAACTCTGTCCGTTGTACCAGGAAACCATATAGATCATTGGATATTATACTACAGAGACTTCTAAAATAAAACCCCTTTTATCGTTTCTAAAAACTGGCGTCTGTCCTGTTCCTGCGCCTGCAAACGCAGCAATTTATCGTAATTCTTAACCGACATCCAAGATTTTTTTCCATTGTAATAAAAATTGCATTGTTTCCAATATTTTTCAGGATACAGCAAAAAGGTGTACAGCAATTTACATTCCGGTTCTGTCAGCTCCCGGTTCTGCTGATAAGATTTCAAGATCTGTGTGCCGAGCCCACACTGCCATCCATTTTTTTCCATAACCTTGCGTAAAAAACCATATAAATCCAACACCTGGATACCTATTTTAACATTTTCAAAATTCGTGGTGGCAATTCTCTTTCCCTGTATCAGCAGATTATGGTAATTATAACTGCCATGAATATATTGTCGATTCTGTAAAGCCTGCCGATACAGAGTACCGTAAACATCCCCCTCTGCATCCATGCGTTCTGCCTCGCATCCCTGTTCATAATAATAGGAAAATGCATTTAACAAGCCCAATTCCATTTCATTTTTTCTTCTTTTTTTGCGGATATAACCATGAATCCGCTTTAATTCCCGATTCCGTTTTGCAAAATACACCTGTTCCGGCTGCCGTTGTGCCGGATCCGCTGCCGCCTTATCCGAATAACGTTTCCCGGAGTATTCTATCTGACTACTGCCATCCCCTGTTCCACAGTTCGATTCCACTTCGTTCCTTCTTCCATCCAAATCTTCCGACAAGGTAATGCCATTCTGTGAATCGACAGCTGCCGCAGACAAATCTTTGCTTTTCGGATCGTCTGTGTTGTCATCCCGATCTCCTGCCATTTCCTGCAATAACTCTTCCGGCAGCACCAACATCTGATGAAGTTTCCCTAAATGCGCTGCTGCCAAACACACTTCTTTATCATCCCGGATATCACATTCCCGTCCCGCATACCATTTCCGCATGATCCAAAATCCACCCACGGCATCCCTGGTAAGCAGCTCTCCCTGCCCATTCGCTACCGCCAGGTCCACATAGGGATATCCCTGGTTGATCAGGTATTGTTTGATCTGTTCTTCCACAGCCAGATGATTCCGATGTCCAGTATAATTACGCAGCAACCGCAAACCATCCTCTGTCTCCAGCAGGACCGCCCCTCGTACACGTTTTTTATTTTTATATTGTATCGGATATTGCGCCAGGATTTCTTCATACTTATCTTCCATTTGGCCGACCTCCCACGGGATGATTTAAGTTCGTTACAACTCCCGGCAAGGCATAGACCGCGAATAGTAACTCAAATTCCTTTTTCATCATATGCGAAGATCAGACAAAATAGACCATGGGAAGCCATAGACAAAATTAGAAAAGTAATACCAAAAACGCCACGCCGCTGGCTGTCATCGCCACCGTCAGCAAGCTCTGTCTGCGGTAAGCCAGCACCAGAGCCGTTACCGTTGCTGCCAGTCCAGACGCCAGCCCTCCCGTAGAGTACCAGATCGCTGGAAAAGTCATGGATGCCAGTACCGCATACGGCACATATGCCAGAAAAGATTGTACAAAACGATTCTTAATCTCTCCCTGGCACAGGGCAAAAGGTACGGCGCGGATCAAATAAGTAACTCCCGCCATAACTGCCAGATATAGCATAAACGTCTGCACCGATAAAAGCATCTATCTCTCCTCCTGTTCTATTTCTAATGGATACAGCCAAGCCCCCACGGCCGCTGCAATCACAGAACACAAAATAATTGCAAAACCAGAGGACACCCGGTTCAGTCCCGGCAGGTAATGAAATGCACAAGCCAATGCAGCTGCTATCACAATGACCTTACAATACCGCATATCATCTCTCGCCTGCGGAATAATGATTGCCAAAAACATTCCGTAAATCGCTACTCCCAATGCGGACTGGACAATCGGCGGCAACACGCCTCCCAGTAACGCTCCCGCCATCGTTCCGAATGTCCATCCTGCCATTGGCAGCATCCCCAATCCCAGAAAATAGCTCCTGGTAATTTTTCTCTTTCGGCTCGCTGCCACGCCAAAGATTTCATCCGTCATAAAAAAGCCTAAACTGAGCCTGCTTCCCGTCCCAAACCTCTTGTCCAATTTCTGGGACAAGGAAAGAGACATTAAAGCATATCTTAAATTGATAATCAACTGTGTAAGCGCCATTTCTAAGATGGCGCCTCGTGCCACCATAATATCCAAGCCTGCGAACTGACCCGCCGAAGTCAGATTGGCCGCCGATATCAATACCGCCTGCCACCAACTCACGCCAGCCTCTGCCGCCATCAAACCGAACGTAAAACTTACCGATAAATACCCCAAAGCAATGGGGATCCCATCCCTGATCCCCTGTTTCCATTCTCGTATATTCATATCACAATCCTATCCTGCTACATTCAAATTCTTTTCCAGGCAGAAGTTGCTAAGGCAATCCGATTCCATCTTCCCTTAAATCTGCCCGCTTAATTTGTATTTTACCACAGCAAACACTTCCCGTACATAAGAATTTGGCGCCACATACCATTTCGTCGGAGCACTCATCCCTTCCACAACGACATGATTCAGCCCGCTTTCCTGCTTCTGTCCGTCCCGCTTCCCCTCCGTAGAAGCTGCCGTGTCACGAAGTTGCTTGCGAAGAATCCTGGTCGCTCGAAATAAATGAAAACCGTTGCTAATCAGTACCAGATGTTTTTTTTCGTTCCCATGTGTTCCATTCTTTTCGTGGGCACGGATCACCTGAATACTGTTTTTTATGTTTTGATCCGTATTCATAGATTCTGCCTCCGTCAAAATACGTTCTTCGGCAATTCCATGATCCAACAGATACTTTTGCATCGCCTCTGCCTCCGGCAAATTTTCTCCCGGGCCCTTTCCACCGGAAACAACCACAACGGTGTCCTGATTTTCGGACAAATATTGCAATGCCCGGTCCAGACGATATTGTAGCAACGGGGATACCCGGTCTCCTCTTACTCTCGCTCCCAGTACAATCATATAATCCGCTCCTGGTTTCGGCTGCAAATGTGCCTCTCGGATAATGCAACTCAAAACAAACACAAATAATAAAATTCCCACACCACAAACAGAACCCACGGTCAGCAAAAACCACTTTGGCAGGCTATGTCCTCTGTGATAGATCCGAAATATCCAGAATCCTCCCGCTAGGAGAAAAATTCCCACAATCAGCCAAAAATACGTAAATGCATTATTCAGATCCACTAACACTGCATACAGTATAAAGTAAGCAATGCTCAGTGTTCCTACCCCCATCAGAATCCCCCCAGCTATCATTTCACTTACCCCTTTCCAAAATCACTTTTCCCAAGACCATCAAGCTACAAAAAATTGTACTACCGCATATGGCTTTCCATCTGCCCCGTTTAACACCGCCAAGTATTCACCATCCATACGATAAACCACTGGGAAAATCTCATCCCCCAGCATCGCCTGCCTGCGGTACTCCACCCGAAGTTCCCGCACCGTGATATCTTCTGCAATCGCCGCCAGAGCCATTCGCACATACTGTCCATTGTTCACATGATGATTGGTATCCAAATGATATTCCTGTACGATAAAACCCTGTTTCGCATCCCCCTGTCCCTCTGGGATACGAATTTTACGAGAAGCATAATCCATCGGCAAAGGTTCATGAATCCCATACACATTCCCTGTTTCCGGCGTTACAATCATGGGACGCCCTTTTTTCAGATCCATCAATACCCAGATAGAATTAGCAATCGCAATCCGTTCCTCCGGCATCCCCTGCCTGGTAATCAGAAAATTACGGTACCCAAACATTTTCTCAAATCCAAATGCCTGGGTTCCAACCGTGATCTTCTCTCCCATTCGCGGGTATTCGTCTATTACGATCTGCCAAAAATTAAGCACCCACATTGTTTGATGTTCCCTGTGGAATTCCAATCCTACCCCCAGATCTTCCGATTGAAAATTAGTGCAATCCTGCATATAATTGATAATGCTCTCTATCGTCAGATGCGCACTTGCATCCGTCTCACTATAACGCACTCGGCTATCAAAACTATACATATCATCCGCTCCTTTGATCCTCTTTTGAAACCATTATTCTACATTATAAACCATTCTCAGAAATTAGCAAGACATGTTCCCTTATTCTCAGAGCAACAGCGTTTATTTGCTGCCATCTCTTATTCTCCTTCTCCACAATTCACGCAAGAAATTGCAACAAAACGAATATATTGGCGAATTTTTAGCATCATCCTCACGGGCACGGAAATCAATTTTCAAATGGTATCATTCATTGATGATTTCTGACAGGTCATTTTCTGTTATCCATTAAATTTCATCATTTACCCTGCTGTTTCGTTCAGAAGTT
>CANRZB010000022.1 GCA_947644195.1 uncultured Clostridium sp. | reverse complement strand
CTTTGGTATAGAGGCTTTTGGATGATTGGATTTCAAAAAATGGGGAAAGTCAAAAGGATTGTCTGGTTGATTTCTGCCATTCCCCATGGTATATTAGGAAATAGTAAATCTCGTACACAATGCTGGAAATGTCTTTTTTGTACAACGATTCCGGATTTTTTATTTTTCGTTGTATTACCAGCATAGTATCATACGATAGAAATGAGGGAATCTATGTATAACATATTGAAAGAGTATTTGAATCCAAACCAAATCGCTATGGCAGGCGTTTTAGCAGCCTTTCTCCTAACCTTCCTAGGATTGAAATTTCCGTTCCCATTTTTACCAAAAGACCAGGGTCGGGAATTCGCTGTGAATGGTGCTCTATCCAAAGGAAAAACCCGCGGCGTTGGTCTGACCTTTGTCACCAGCTTTATCATCAGTTGTCTGCTCTTTATGCCATTGACGCGGGAATACATTATCTACTGTATCCTGCTATTCGCCATCATGTTAAGCGGATATCTGGATGACGCTGCCGAGACACCGTGGAGTGATTACAAAAAGGGAGCCATCGACCTGGTATTGTCTATCATGACGGTGGTAACCTTTCTAAATTTTAACACTTCCGAATTACATATTGGGCCTGCCACGATCAATCTTCCCTATCCAGTTTATTTTATTCTTGCCATTGTTTTGCTCTGGGTATCCATTAACGTAACCAATTGTTCCGACGGTGTCGACGGATTATGCGGAAGTCTGTGCTGTGTTGTCATCGCTTCCTTTGCGGTATTGTTCCCTCTGCAATTGGGTAATTATGTGATCGCCTCCCTGTTATTCGTTGCTACTTTACTAGCTTACCTTTGTTTCAACTCCAAGCCAAGCAGTATGCTGATGGGAGATGCCGGCTCACGCGCCTTGGGATTCTTTATCGCTATCCTTGCAATGAAAACGGGACACCCGTTGATGTTTGTCATTCTGGCACTGATGCTGATTATCGACGGCGGTTTAGGTCTGGTTAAGGTATTCCTGCTGCGTTTTCTCAAGATCCATATTCTTAAGAAAACCTTGACACCGATTCATGATCACGTGCGGAAAAACAAAGATTGGTCCGATACCCAGGTCGTATTCCGCTTTACTATCATTCAATTTCTGTTTGCTGTCATTGGCTACATGATATTGGCTTCCTTCTAAATACAACGGACAGGACGTTGCTCTGATTTTGCAACGCCCTGTCCATTTATTTTGCAACAACTGCTTCATACCTATTTTTTCTTTGGCAGTAATTTTAATGCTTTCTTTCTCAATTTCTTGAGACCCTTTCCTTTTGCCTTGATTGTTTTCAGCCATACACAGCCTTGAAAAGCTTTCTTGGAAACAGAGGTTACTTTGTATGTTTTGCCTCCGGTCGATACCTTCGCTACCAAGGTTGCTTTAGAAATCGACCTGCTGGTCACACCTACTAAAGAAGCTGTTTTCTTTTTACGATTGACCTGATAAATCAGTCCTTTTTCCTGAACATAATTTCCAACTTTATCCTGATACCGGGATGGATCAATCGGCGGTTGTGTTGGTGTAATTTGTACTTTTGGTATTTCTGCTGGCTTTGGATCAGGTGCCCCTGGTTGCTCCGGCTTGGCTTCTTTCTTTTTTGTCCACTTTGGGAAAAGATTATAGCTAAACTTGTAACCATTTAGATATAAATCATCTAAATCTGAAACAAGAAAATAACTGTCATAAACCGTATCATAGGTCTCTATATACTGTTCTAAAGTAGCTACACCATAATGATTGGTCAGTGATTCACGAATATATTCTTCCTCATTTTTATAATCATTAATTAAATCTTCTTTATCTTCTACCCACTGTTCATGATACATTTTTTCCGCTTCCTGAAACTCCTTGATAGATTTCTCCTTGGACTGTTCATAATATTCTTCCCTGACAACCCCCGGATCAGAATACCAGCCTCCAAATTCATAACCAGGCTTCTTGGGATCTTCTGGCATGGTCTTATCAAACTCATCTAAATCCAGATAAAATATAACCTGATATAAATCCGAAGATTTGTAATAAGGATCTCCCTTCCAATCTGTCAGCTTCTCTGCATCCGTATAATAACATAGAGAGCCAACATATTGCTCCTGAACCAAGATCACTTCCCCCTCTTGCAGGCTCAGGTCTTCATACAAAAGATCTTCTGCGCCATAAAAATCCCGATAATCAACCGAATAACAAATACCCTTCTCCGCATTTATAGCCAAGCACTGCCCATTCCCCTCCAGAGGCACTTCCTCATTTGTCTCTGTATTTCTGACAATGAACTTATCTTTTAATGTTTTGTATTTATCCGAATCATCCTCCACTTCATTATTACAATCTATATATAAAAATATCTTAGCCTCCCACACAATGTTCTTATCTGCATCATATTTCATCGGCAATAATGCCAACTCCGAACCAGCATCCCGATACTGATTTAATTCATCAAGAAAACTCTGCTGTTCCAAGGTAGCTTTCGGAACGGCCTGTGCTGCGAGAGCTTGATCAGATCCTGATGCTGGATACTCCATTCCTTCCAGATAAAAACAATCGTTAATCTGGTCCCCTGCCCCGGATTTTCCAATCATCGCACCCATTTCCGTTCCACCCGACAATATTCCCTTATGAATACAATGAAAAAACCGATTTCTCTTTTCGTCTGATGAATAAATAACATCTTCATCCATCTGCAAATTCGGATCGGAGCTGCCAATGATTCCACCGACCTGGGATACCCCGGATATTTTTCCGTAGTTCCACAGATTTCCCAAGCCAATTCCTACAGAAAAACCAGCAATACCACCCGCCGCCAGATCTGCGCTCACATTTCCGAGATTTTGCGCATTGCTAATTTCCTGTCCTTCTACAGCACCTATGATTCCTCCTGCAACTTTCTTTCCGGTAATGTTTCCTTGATTCTTCACTCCAGATATCCTACTTCTGTTCACCGACATTCCCACAATTCCACCTGCAACATTTTTTCCCTGAACTTCTCCGGTATTTTCTGAATTGTAAACGCTACCATTTAAATAGACTACGATCCCTCCTGCTGTGCCATCGCTTTGGATCTTGCCCGTATTGAGACATTTTGTTAGATGATAATCGTTTAAAATCTCATTTACAATCCCTGCAGCGCTATGTTTTCCTGTTACAGAAGCCATATTGTTACAATTAGATACCATATCCTCCGCATCATCAACAATTCCGGCTGCCGTACCATCACTGTATATTTCTCCTTTGTTTGTACAGTCTCTTATAATATTTGATGCATAATAACATACTCCACCAACTTTCACATTTCCTTGATATGTTGCTTCTTGATACAAATTCTGTGCCGTCATCTTTCCAATATTATGACAGTTTTCTATGACATCAGAATGAACAACCCCCGCAACACCTGCCAACCTGACCACATTCCCGGCAGCAGTCAAATTTGCACGATTGGTACAGTCAGTAATAGTACCCTCAACCATCTCAGCTACAATGCCTGCCATCGTAATATAAGTCTGGTCCGTTGACACAAACGCTTCCTGTGTATCTGCATCTACAAATGCAATAGAATCCAATACGATATTCTGTAATACTGCAGATTCCGTTACACCAAACATAGCAAGATAATAAGTATCTATATCGCTTCCCTTGACCGATACTGTAAGATTTTTAACCGCATACTCACCGCCGTCATACGTTCCACAAAACGGCTTATCCTCATAAATATAATCGAAATAATCCTCATCACCGTCCTCTACTTCTACTTTTCTGCAATAACGTACCCCAATCGGTTCCATAAGAACTCCGGTTGCATCAATTTCTGCCGTTTGCTTAAAGATTACACTTTCTGTTTTATGTTCTGCCTTAGTATATTCACTCAACATTTTTAGCTCTTCTGCAGAACTGATCGTCACGGTCGTTCCAGCCACAGCATCTAAAAAACTGCCAGCCTCTGTTCTCAGAGAAGACATAGAAATAACAGCAGAATCAGCCGACTTCCGGATTCCGGAGTCGGCTGATTTTGTTGTTTCTTTCTCTCCACTAGGATTAATTAATTTTTTTTTTACATCTCCACTGCTATTTTTACTTCCAGCAGACGCATTTGCATCTCCTTTTTTAACCTTAATGTTAGCGCTGGTAACCTTAATCTTCGTCTTCTTATAGTTTACCCCGCTCTTTTTTATCAGCTTCTGATATGCTTTTCTCTTAGATTTCTGACAAATCATTTTTGCCTTTTTCGCAATTCCAGAGAACGCATTCTTACCAATCTTCTTCACTTTCTTGCCCAGGAATGTTATTTTCTTCAGCTTTTTGCAACCTCGGAACGCATTCTTACCAATCGTTTTCACATATACCCCGATCGTCACAGATTTCAGCTTCGTCAGACCCTGAAAAGCGCCCGCTTCAATCTCCGTAACCTGAAACCGGTTTCCGCCGGCAACCACTTCATCCTGAATGACATAAGAAGTTTTCTTCTTCAAAGATTTTTTATTATCCACACTAAATGCGAGGGTATTCCCTGCTTTTGACAGATACGTCACACCCTTAATCTGATATTTGGTAGAAACCGTTTTGCCATTTGCATCTAACGTTACAATCTTTTTCGCCCCATCGCTGAGCGTAGTCACAATCGGTCCTTTATTCTGATTTGCCGCTGGTGGTGTGGCGGATGGAATTGGTGTTCCTGTCGGTGCAGCCGGAGACGTTGCCGTTGGCGGTGTTGCCGTCGGTTCCTCAGTCGCTGGCGGTGTTGGCACATCTGGATACTCTTTATTAATATAAGTCGTTATCTTACTGATATTACCCGCCCGTTTCTCTGCAAAAGCAACTATATTTTTCCAGGTACCATAGGTATCGCCTCCGTTTCCATTGATAACCATATCTGCGGTCTTCTTTGTACCGTTCCATAAAGTTGGGAAACGATTGAAGAACTGATCCAGAATCGGCTGATAAACATCCCGGAACTGGTTCGCTCTTTCCAGAATATGGGAACGTTCAAACATGGTATCTGAAAAACTGGTCAGACGGGCATTGAATTTCTCCCGGAATCCTGGGTTCGTCATTAACAGCGCAAAGCAACGCACATTTGGCTTATCCCAGTTGGTATCCTCTTCCTTATCTGCTGTACCAGTTAGCAACAGTTTAGAATTTGCAACCGTGTTGGCACGGGCATCGTCCCTTCCACTGATTCCTCCAAATTCCACGTCGTACATCAGGAAACGCCATTTACCATCCGCATAAGGGTTGGTCGGATCATTCATCGTAGATTTCCACATAGACCAGTTCTTCCCCGGCCAATCCCACTTATTATTGATCCATACCTGTGTCGCAAAATAATCTAAAGCAGAATCTGCATCAACCAACCGGCAAAACGCTTCATAATCTGCCGGGTTTGACAAATCATTATGTTCTCTCATGAAATTCTCTATATCCTGGAAATAGTAATCCTCGTTGGTAACTCCTTCCGGCAGTTCCCCTTCGTCTAACTTATAACCCAAAACCCGGTTTGCTTCCGCATCACCTTTGTAAATAATGACACTGTCTTTGTCTACACCGTGCTTATTTTCAAAATAAGCGCCGCAATAATCATCCTGCAAAACATAAACGCCCCAGTATTCTCCATTGAGATATACCACACATGGTCTGGCAGACTGCTTATCACAATCAATACCTTCCATCAAAGACTGCCAATAGGAATCTGCAAACTTGGTTGTAAAGGCACAGTTTCCACCATTTCTTAAAACAATCTTTTTATATTTTTCAATTACATTGCCGCTATCATCCTTCGCCTGATTCCAAAATCCATATTTAAAGTTCTTCTCACCATAATCTGCTCTCGCATAAAGCCGGAAACTCTTCTGATAATCGGAACGGGAGTAATTCCCCTGAATACGGATCCCACAATCCTGCTGCAGCTTACAGCTCGTGTTGGTACCGTCACTTTCGAAATAGTCAATATGAGTCTTTCGCTCCCACTCCTTGCCCTTTTGCTTGTAATTTGCATCCATGCCGCGGCAGGTGTCTGATGCACTCCAGCCAATACTTCCGCCATCTGCAAAATATTTCTCCAATGCCTGGTTAAAGACATCTCCTTTTACATAAATCCCTTTTTTGGAATCAAATAAATCATCGGCATCCATACTGATTGACATAACGGACAAATCCATTCCAGCCGCCTCACAGCTCTGGCGGATTCCATCAATATGATCTGCCATTTCACCAATGAAATAGGTATTTGTCGTCACCGCAGAACAGGTGCCATCTGCAAATTGTGCCGCTGCTTTAATGACCGTACACTTGTCCACATCATCATCTGCCGGCTTTTCAACGGTACTTTCAAAACTCTTTCCGTCAGCACTGGCCTTTACATTGGTCGCATCAAACAAAATGGGATCTATCGCTGATAAAACATTAGTATCTCCCTCGCGGTCAGCAACATGGATACTCCCCGGAGCATACTGTTGTCTGGACGCATTGGCCGGATCGGAAGGATCACTGCCATCGGTCGTATAATAAATAGCGGTTGCCGTATCACAGGTCAATTCCAGATCAAATGCCTCAGGATAAGTACCGCTTCCCTTAGAGAAAACTACACTGGGACTAACGACGCCTGGCTCTACTCCCCGCAGTGCATTCGGTTTCTTTCTCGATTCCTTCTCCTGCCGTACCACATTGCCATCCAATCCCGCCGCCTTTGCAGCCTGCGCCTGACGAACTGTTAATCCCGAATTGTCCGGCATAGAAACAATCATCAGGCAGGACGCGGTAGCCAACGCCACCATCTTTTTCCATTGTAAACCCATAATCATTACCTCTCTTTCTTGCCTTTTAAAGTGTCTTGCATTACTCTTTATCATATAATGTCACTATGGAATGAAAAAGGAGTATTATAATTTCCATTTTTTAAATAATACGATTGTAAAGCAACACCGTTACCTCTATTTCACTTTCTTTACTTTCGTCCAGGCACTGTATTTCTTTTCTCCATTTACCGTACACATTGATCTTACCCGAAAGGAATACTTCTTCTTGATTTTTAGTTTCTTAACCGTATATGTATTCTTTTTTGTTTGATACGTTTTCCAAGACCCATCCGGCTTTTTCACTGCAATTTCAAAGGATTTTGCATTTCCGGCTCTAACCTTGTCGTGGTTTCTACTGGCTCCGGTCTGGTAGACTCCGGAGTTTCCACGGCAGACACTCCAATGCTTTGCAACAATAGAGACACCGCTAAGAAAAATGCCATCGACATATTTCTTAGCTTTTTTTCTCTTTCATTCTTTCCGTTTCCCTTCCTGGTTAAATACATGTTGTTTCAGTAATCCAACAAAGTCCCTAAAAATCAGAAACCATCTCCCATTTATCATAACACAGAAACGTCACTCTCACAATTGTTTTTACGGCCTTCGCCAATGTTTTCCACCGTCTTCAGTGAACCATTGCACCACTCTATATTATTAAATTATTTCCTGCACAATGTCCTTATATTGGGACAGATATAATTGCTGATAATATCCACCCTCTTCCAATAACTGATCATGGCTGCCAGATTCCAGGATCTGCCCCTGATCTACATACATAATTCGATCCGCATTTTTAATGGTGGACAGGCGGTGCGCAATGACAAAGGAGGTTCGGCCATCCAACAGCTTTGCCAGGCCCTCTTGCAGCACCAGTTCCGTTTCAGTATCAATACTTGAGGTCGCCTCATCCAAAATCAGGATAGCAGGATCCGCTAACAATGCCCTAGCAAAAGAAATCAACTGTCTCTGCCCTACCGACAAACGATTTCCTCTCTCATTGACCTGCGTTTGATATCCATCCTCCATCTGTACAATGAAATCATGGGCACAGACAACTTTCGCCGCAGAAATGACCTGCTCATCGGTCGCTTCTTTATTCCCATAACGAATATTATCCATAATGGTGCCAGAGAAAATAAAACTGTCCTGCATCATGACACCCATCTGTGTTCGAAGGGAACGCAGCGTAACCTGAGAAATATCCACTCCGTCAATGAGAACTTTTCCACTGTCCACATTATAGAAACGGCTGAGCAGATTGACAATCGTTGTCTTGCCCGCCCCCGTTGGGCCTACTATCGCTACAGTCTCTCCCTGTTTTACCTTGAAACTCAGATCTTTCAATATGCCAATGCCTTCTTCATAGCTAAAGTTCACATGCTCAAAAGCAACATCACCATGGATTTCAGGCATCTCCCCGGCTCCAGGAACATCTGTCACCTCCACCGGTTCGTCAATCGTCTCAAAGATTCGTTCCAGATAGGAGATTGCCGTCAGCACACTATTGTAAAAACTGGCAATCGTGTTGACCGGCTGCCAGAACCGGGTAATGTATGCGGTAAATGCAGTAACTACACCTACCTTGATATCTCCGCTGATGATCGCGGAGACCCCGATCACATAGATAAATGCCGTTGTTACCGTAGAGATTAGATCAACCATCGGCCCCATACAGAAATTATAAATCACCGCACGCATCCAAGCATGACGATAACTCATACTCAGATGGTTAAAGATATTTGTATTCTCTTTTTCCCGCACAAAAGCCTGCGTCACCCGGATTCCATTGATACTTTCTGCAATGTAAGCATTGAGGTTTGACTGCTTGTTACTCTGAATCTGCCATGCCGAACGCTGCTTTCTCTTTAGAAATACCACATAGGCAATCAGTACAGGCAACCCGCACAGACATACCAGAGTCAGCTTGACATTCATACTAAACATAAAAATTAAAATGAAAACCAGGTTGCACAGATCCGTGATCGTATTCAAGATACCATTCGATAACAAATCACTAAGGTTATTGATATAATTAACCACCCGCACTTGGATCTTTCCATGAGGCCGCTCGTCGTAATAACTAAAAGGCAGCTCCTGTAAATGCACAAACAAATCCTCCCGGATCTGATGAATAATGCTCTGTCCAATTCGGGTCGTCAACGTGATTTTCACGCGGGTACAAATTACAGAATAAATAATGATCGCAGCCGCCAGTATCGTTACTATCACAATCCCACGCATATCTTCTGCCGGAATATACTCATCCATTTCCATCTGGAAAAACTTAGGAATAAACATTTGTAATCCAGAGGACGACAACATCAAAAACAGGACGAAAAACATTTTTCCTTTATAGGGTTTGATATAATTCCCCAGCCGTTTCAACTGGTTGACATCAAAGCGGTCCTCCAGAATTTCATCCTGGTCATAACGATTCCTTGCCATGGGATCATGCCCCCTTTCTTGCCATAGGATACTGATGGTAATAGACCGTTGCATAGTATCCATTTTGCTTTACCAATTCCTCATGCGTACCCTGTTCAATAATCTTCCCCTGATCCATGACCAGAATCTGGTCCGCATCCTTGAGGGAAGAAATTCGATACGCAATAATAAACGTAGTACAACTATGATTTATATTTTCCAACTGCCGTTGGATATAGCTCTCCGTTTCCATATCCACCGCAGAAGTCGTATCGTCCAGAACCAGGATCGACGGGTCTTTCAAGAGCGCTCTTGCCAGGGAAATCCTCTGTTTCTGGCCACCGGACAATCCAACGCCGCGCTCGCCGACCATCGTGTCATATCCATCCGGCATATTCTTGATAAACAAATTAGCGTCTGCCATTTTTGCCACTTCCTTGACCCGCTCAAAGGAACAATCCGGTCTGCCATAGGCAATATTCCCCTCTATGGTATCAGAAAACAGAAAAACATCCTGCATGGCAATTCCAATATTTTCCCTCAGCTCATAGAGATCCAAATCCTTGACATTGATCCCATCCACCAAAATCTCCCCATCCGTTACATCAAAGAAACGGCACAGAAGATTGATGACTGTGGATTTTCCCGCACCCGTGGTTCCCAGGATCCCTACCGTCTGTCCTTTTTGCACATCAAAACTGATATCTCGAATAATATCTTCATCATCCGCCTGGTAGGAAACGTGGCGGAAGGTAATATTTCCCTCATATTTTTTATGTTGAACCGGATTCTTCGGCTGTTTTACATTTGGCTCCGCCTTGTATGTATGGTAGATTTTTTCTACAGATGTAGTAAATCTTTGGATATCATTGATCCACCATCCTGCCATACGCAATGGCATCGTCAGCATCCATAAATATCCATTTACCGCAACCAGATCTCCCAATGTCATCTGTTTCCGAATTACCATATAACCGCCAAACAACATTAATACAATCGTCAGCAGATTGGATAACAGTTCAAACACCGGTACATATTTGCTCCATATATTGGCAGCACCCAACTCTGCTTCCCGATAATGATCATTCTCCACAGAAAACCGTTCCAGTTCATAGTCCTCTTTGGCAAACGCCTTGACCATACGGTTTCCACTGATGTTTTCCTGTACCAGGATATTCAGGCTGGAAAAAGCGTCCCGACATTTCTGGAAGGCAGGATGCACATTCTTGGACTGAAAATAAGTCGTCGCCGCCGTCAACGGCAGGATCAGCAGCATACACAATGACAGCTTGATATTGACTGCCGAAATCATGACTATGGACAGAATGAAATACAGGATATTCTCATAAACCACATAGATGACGTATGCCACAAAATGACGGATGGCATCCATATCTCCGGTCTGACGGCTCATCAGATCTCCAGTACGGTTTTTATTATAGAAATCAAAGTCTTCCTGCAGCAGCTTGCGGTACACCTGGTCACGCATGGAATACAGCACTCCCTGGGAACTGGTCTCAAAGAGTACCTGAGAAAAGAAACGGCACAGTCCCTTAACCACACAGCAGGCGATCAGCAGCAGTATCAATTGCCTTAACATACTATAATTGCCCGCCTCGATCACTTCATCTACAATTAATTTAGAAACATAAGGTGACGCCAGCGCTGCCGTTACCAAAATGGTAACCAGGATCAGCCCCAGAAACATTCTCCATTTATACTTTTTCAAAAATGAATAAAACCATTTCATCGGTGTCATAGGAACCTCCTCGTCATCAACATATTCCGGCCATTAAATATCGAAATCATTTTGGGATGGATATACATATACAAGGCGAAAGATTGGACTGCTGCGAGTGGTAACAACGAAGCAGACTTGTATTTAAGCAAGGGATAATAACGATATTTAACAACCGGAGTAATACCGTATCATAATGTAGGACTTTATGATATAATAAACCCATCCAAAAATAGAACAAACCTATTATAGGAAGGAGAAATCATGGATCAATATTTCGAGTACAGCGACAGGCTAAATGCCCCTTTAGAAGCCTTTACCCACTTATCTTCCTCAGAGAACTTTCCTATCCTGCCACATTGGCATTACTTTATTGAAATCATTTATCTGTTAGAGGGACACTCCCTCGTAACCTGTGATGACCATGTCTATGCCCTGCATCCGGGTGATTTAATCTATTTTCCACCGCAGCATCTTCATACCATTGATATGCTGGGACAAAAGGAGCAAAATCGGTCTGGATACCTGGAAGACTACCCTGCCTCCCGCTGCCGGCTTTTGCAAGGGGAAACCAGTCCCCGGATCAATCTGGAACACGGCGCAATTTATCCGGTTCCCGTCCATGCAGACCAGCCGTCCAACATTCAATACTATGTGTTAAAATTTGATTTGCCCGCCCTGCATGTAGCAAACCGCTGGAAAATGCAATTTAAACGTCTATCCCGACATGCCTATGCAGAAAATCCAGCCAATATTCTGTTCCCTGCAGGCAGTATCCCAGATCTGTCCGCCAAAGATCTCATTGCACAAAGTATCCAGGAAATGCAGCATCGTCGCTACGGACACGACGTCGTCGTTTCCTCCAACATCGCAGCCCTCCTCACAGCCTTCATCCGCAGCTGGTTTGATACCGGAATAAAACTGGACGATATCATGACGGATACTGCCGCTGGCAACCAACAGTTTGAACAGATCACAGAATACATCCATGCCCATTACAACGAATCCCTGCAAGTGCAGGAGCTTGCAGAATACTGTGGAATGAGTTATTCTTATTTTGCCAAATTATTCCGTGAAACTTATGGCAGACCTTGCAAAGAATATATTGAGTATGTCCGCATTAATAAAGTAACGGATCTGTTACTGTTTACCAACCTGGATCTGAATTACATCAGCCAGGAGACCGGTTTTGCGGATTGCAGCCATTTAATTAGAACATTTCGAAAACAAAAAGGCTGCACCCCCAGACAATGGACAGCACGCATAAAAAACGGCACGGGCGAAACTTCCGAAAGTATCTCTTAGGAAAATTATAGCGAAAGGTTGGAACGATCATGAATTTGATGCATAATTTTTTTGGCCATCTCGGAACCATCCTACATCATAAAAAACTGGTTCGGCATTACTGTTTCAAAGCCGGTCTATATAAGCAGGGGATTACCCACGACTGGTCTAAATACCATCCGGTAGAATTCTGGAACGGTGTCCGCTACTATCAGGGTGGCAAAAGAAGCCCTAATTATGGAGAAAAAAAAGGGAACGGATATTCTTCGGCGTGGCTGCATCACAAAGGGCGCAATCGCCATCATTTTGAATACTGGATTGATTATTCCCTGGATCCCTCCCAGGGATTACAGGGCATGCCGATGCCCACCCGCTATGTTCTGGAAATGTTTTGCGATCGGATCGCCGCCAGTAAGAATTATAACCGGGAAACTTACGATGACAGTTTTGCCTTGAAGTATTACGAAAAACACCGCAATCACTATGTATTGCATCCAGACACGAAGAAATTACTAGAATATTTACTGCGCATGCTTGCCAAAGAAGGGGAAGAAAAGACCTTTTCCTATATTCGAAATAAAATCGACTGGAAACACTCTCCAAAATGGTGATCTAGAAATGATTAATGAAACTGTAAATTTAGAATCCAGGATAATTCTGACGAAAATCTTAATATTTCTGGAAACTTGGCATTTCCCCTTGCACAGGCTCCCCAGAATGACTATACTTGGAGGAAAGACTAAGGACAGCAAAAACATTTGTGGACAGCAATCGTGGAATCATCAAGACTTTTGCTGTGCCTTTACCGATCGGAAAGGGGTATCCATTATGAAATTCAAAGAATTTCTCCTGAAATATAAACACGCCATTTTTATTTTATATCTGCCATTGTATATGATCTGGTTCGTAGTATTAGAACAGAGAACAAACGTAAAATTTACGAACATCCATTGCATGGTAGACGACTGGATCCCATTTTGCGAGGTATTTATCATTCCCTATTTACTATGGTTCCTCTACGTCGCTGCCGGTCTGGTATTCCTGTTTTTTCAACTGGATCGTCTGGAAGACTTCTACCGTTGTGTGATCATGCTGATTCTGGGAATGACTGCTTTCCTCATTATCAGTACCGTCTTTCCAAACGGTCAGTCTATGCGCCCAACCACATTTGACCGAGATAACATTTTTACCCGGATTATCGCTGTGCTATACTCTACGGATACTTCCACCAATGTATTCCCTAGTATTCACGTCTATAATTCCATTGTCATCCATGCGGGCCTGGCAAGTGTACTGTTGGCAAAAAACAAACGGGGATGGTATTACGCCTCCTTGGTATTATGTATCTCCATCTGCCTCTCAACAGTATTTTTGAAGCAACATTCTTTCTTGGATGGTGTGGCAGCAATCGGATTATTTCTGATCTGTAAATATATGATTTGGCAGGTACAATCATGGCGTCGCCGCACGCATGAGTCTACATTGGTAGAAACAAAGACCAAACCAAGTGCGTGAAACTAAGGAACAATACGACCGTCTTTAATCTTAATGATTCGATTGCATTGTTTGGCAATCTCTGGATCATGTGTAACGATTACAATGGTTTTTCCCATCTCATTTAACTTTTTTAATTCATGCATAAAGTCTTGTGCATTTTTACTATCAAGAGCCCCCGTCGGCTCATCTGCCAGAATATAATCTGGATTGGTAACCATCGCTCTGGCAATGGCCACCCTCTGTTTCTCTCCACCAGATAAAACAAAAACTTTCTCATCAGCCCGGTCATCCATCGAAACTCTTTCCAGCTGCTCCCACGCACGACGTCTCACTTCTGCCAGACTCTCAGATCCAAACATAAGTGGCAGACAAACATTATCCATCACACTATCCTCAGTAATCAACCCGAAATCCTGTAATACAAATCCTATTTTTTCCCGTCTAATTTCACATTTTCTTTGTTTCGACATTATCCCCACATTTTCTTCATTCAAAAACAAATCTCCAGAGGTTATATTATCTAATAGGCCCATAATATGTAACAAAGTGGACTTTCCCGCACCAGATTTCCCCATTACTGCTACCATATCTCCATCCTGTATCTGAAGAGAAAGGTCTTTTAACGCAGTAAATTCATTTCTTTGCTTTATATTATATATTTTAGATACCTTATTTAATTCTATAGACATTGATTTTTCCTCATTTATTCTTTTCTTTTATATGCAGCAATCCAATTCATTTTCAATAATCTTCGGTAAGCTCCCAGGGAAGATATTAGAATGATCAATCCCAAAAATAACAAAGTTCCTACAAAAGTTTGAAAATTAATAAGTGCCAACCCCTCCCTCAAGATCCGTTCCAATCCCAACTTTCTATAAACCAGATAAAACAACAGATAGGAAATAATCAACAAAACTAAATTTTTAATCACTTCCATAATGAGCAAACAGAATGTCTTGGCACCATTTAATTGATAGACAAGAATACGTTGACGATTCATTTCTAAGCGAATCTCATGATAGCCAATGATTCCTGTCGTGCTGACTAATATAAAAATTAATAATACAATCCCATTAACCGTATAATCATATTGGTTCGTTAATTCATAATTCTGCCTCATCTCGGAATAAGAGGATACGGTACCATATTGCTTACATTGTTTTAACAATCGCTCTCTGTCAGAATTGTTTTGCAATAAAATCATGTGATTTCCTGCGCCACCTACCACTTCCATTTCATGTTCTATAGAAGCAAACTGCTTGTTCTGTCTGGGAACAATCAACTGATTATCCGGATGAGAAACAAATTGATCCAGGGAACCCTCTCCATCACTTGAAGATGCATGAAAATTCAATAGATAAGCGTTCTGATCCATATACCCAATTACTTCCATCTGAGTATTATCCTTCATTGGGATCCGATCCCCCACTCTGTAATGATCATCCAAGGAAATAACCGGAATATGATTGCCTTGATATTCATCAAACCAAATTCCTTTTGTCATTTTATATTGGCATATGGAAAGCAACAAATCATTATATCCATAAGCCGATATTTCTTCCTGCCCATCAGATATAGAATAAACTGGCAACGAAATAATTTCTATGTTCTGCAAAAGATCCGTATCTATTATCTCCGATAAATCTTTTTGGATATATTCATATTTTGCAAAATAATACATATTTTTTCCTTCAAAAGCATAACATAAATCTTTGGAAAGTATTGTTCCTGCCAATTTCCCAAAAAGCGTCATTGCCACAATCCCTACTAAAACCAGTTCAAAAGAAAATAAAAGATAGGCAGTTTTGTTTCTCCAAACATCTTTGAACGATAATAAAATCAATTTAATCCAAAGCATATAAATCCCCCTTTGAACATTGACAAACAACCATGGAAAACAATATATGCATTGCTAAATTTATTAAAAAAAGAAACATTCCCAACCCCATACTTTTTCCGCTATATAAAATGTGATAACTTTTTATTCCAAAATGAACTGCTCCAAAAATGATTATTCCCAGCAGAATACCAGGAATTTCCTGTAGGATAATCTGAATAAATGAAATTAAACGGAGCTGTTTCCTATTTGCTCCACAAACAAAATACTTATTAAATTTATCACGTTGTTTTTTTGCAATATAATATGAAATCATATAAACATTAATGAGGATGATCAGAAAAACAATAGATATCTGCAACATTTTCATCATAAAATCCGAGTTTTCCCAAATACTTTGTGATTTACTCCAGGCAAGATCTGCATAGTCAAATAAACCCTCTACTGAACTCTTTTTTTCTGGATCCATGCGTTTCTGAAATCGGATTTCCATCGTTTTCACTGGATAATTCCGAAGGAAATATTTCACAGGCACAATGACTTCTTCAAATTCTGTGATACTACAAACTCCCGCAATAGAATATGGTATCTGATTAATCAGGATCTCTGCTCCAATCGGTGTATCCTCAAATGTAATCTCATCTGACATGGCAGCCAAGGTTAATTCATCCACTATAACCTTATTATTCACTTCATTGATATCAAAAAGAGTTCCGCTAAGCATCCTGGATGCATAATCCGAATGATATTCTCCCATTACAGGAATATTCTCGTTCTGCAAGGATTCTTTACAATATACATCCCGGATTAGACGAATATCCATATTATCAATGGATTGTATTATTTGATCTACGGAAACAGAATCAAAATTCGTAATTTCCACGCTATCATACTGTTCACAATCATATGCGGCAAAGTATCCAGCCAAATAATAAGAGTAAAAATAGATTCCAAACGTAGAAACTGCCGTACATGCAATCATAAGAATAAATAGATATCGGTCTTGCAAAAAGATATGAAACAAATTCCTGACAACCAGATACATTAATTTCATTAGTTCTTCTCCATTAAATCAAAAATATTACTTTTTCCAGGATGTATTTACTGTAACATAACTTGAAACGGACGAATTGATACCCTTATGAATTCCTTTTGCCTATCCTTGCATTCTCTAATTTTTATCAAAATATGAACCGAATTATCATTCCTAAGAATACTCCTAATAATATCATAAAATTAAAATGTATATTCATCTTACATAGTAAAACGCCAAGGCAACAACCTACCATAAAAATTCCAAAATGTCCATATTGGTTGGTCTCTTTTTTCGTTTTTATAAATCTAATTATACCTAATTTATTTTTAACTCTCTGAACATAATCCACACTTAAACAGGTAGAAAAAAAGGAACACATAAACCCACATATATACATTAAGTATCTTCTTTCACATATATCTCCGATAATCATTCCTACAAATCCCATAATTCCAAGTACTATATTTATAGTTTGATTATAAAATCTCATGGTATTTTCATCTCCTTCCGGCAATAAATCAAAAAGCATATCATTAAAGGTGAGCAATGATAATAAACAATGTGATAGACCCATTACCTATTTATCCCCCGTTGTACAATAAATGCTGTTTGTCTAAACTTACATTTATCGTACAACGAAGATTTTCCCCTTAGTAATCCATTGATTTATCACATTGAGAATTTATAAGCCTTTTCAACTTTTCCAAGAAATTTATACCGCTACATTTTATTAGACTGCATATTTTTTCACTATTTTATAATAGTCTTTCACTTTATTATATGACTTATAATTTTTTACGCAATTTGAAACAATTCCTTTCATCGCACCAACCCCAACACCATTGACTGCTGTTACGAGAATTGAAACAATCGCAGTCTCTGGTAATGCGATATTCACCATAACCAATGGTACCGCCACTCCAACAGATATACCATATTTCAAGCATGATGAATTTACAGCATCTTGAAAGCTTCTGGTTCTATCAATTTCTCGCCTGTAATTATATAATGCATCGGCAGAATTCCCTTGATTTTTTATTAAATATTCTGCATTGCATCCAACGTAGTAATAAATACTATCTGTCACTTTTTGATAATAATAATTATGTTTCCAACCGTCACTTATCTTTTTCCCACGACCCAACGCAAATAATTCAATCATAGTTTCTTCATTATTTTCATCTTGATCTACAAAAGAATAAGTTGTAAATTTTTCTTCATTACTACCATAAATAACTTGTTCAGAAATACCTGAATTTCCAATATTAAACATATATACATCATTCGTCAGTGAATTTAAAACCTGAATTTTTGTTCCTTCATCAATATAATACCAGATATTACCGGCATCATTAATTACACTTATAGAATATTCCCCTGTATTTTCACACATAAAAGCCAAATCAGGTATTTGAGGTTTTTGATCTGATTTTATAATCATTCCATAATTTACTGTCTCTTTTTTATTTAGATTATGATTCCATTGAGCATTTTTAATGCGAAATAAATTATCGTCTATTTTTTCGTGTGTAGCATTCCAAATTGAAATAATTTCTCCATCAAACGGAAGATAAAAACTCCAATCATTAATATCCGCACCAGTGTTATTAGTAACATCAATAGATAAATTATAATACTTTCCCCATGAGGAATCTATCTTATATTCTAATGAAACACAATACTCTTCTTTAGAAAACAGTCTTGTTTTTTTCTCATTCTCTTTTGCAGATGCAACATTTGAATTTTGTGGCATATCAACAGCTACCAAGATAAAAGTAAATACCAAAATAAATGCAACTATTTTATTAAATATTCTTTTTTTCATCCTAATATTCTCCTTTATTTTCTTATCAAAACTTAATATAATATTTTCATTTTTTACTTTTTATTCTTTCCAGTCACTCTGTTTCTATATGGAAAAATATTTTACGACTTTTGCTCTATAGGTTTTCAACAAATTCTGTAATATTTTACCTCCCCAGTTCATTTACTTATCGTTCTGATACAAATATTGCAATATCTACATACAACAATATCATATACAACCTTTTTTGACAAATGGTAAGTGACGAATGGCAAATTTTTGTGATAAAGCGCAAAATTCCTTTTTAAAAAATATAATTTGACATATCAAAGAAATCAACTTATACTATAAATATTAAGATCAAAAATATGGATAGAGTACATGGAGGAATCAAATGAAAATTGGAATATGCAATGAACAAACAGAAGAAAGGGATCTTTTCATCGAATACTGCCATCATCTTGGATATCAAGATATCTATACCTATTCCTCCGGTAAAGAACTATTAAATTCCCCAAACCTTACTTCTCTGGCATTACTTTTTTTAGACATTGAAATAAATGACCTAAATGGCATTAAAATAAAAAAACAGTTGGATCAAATTAGTCCAACCACTTTTATTGTCTTTTGTACAACAAACAAAAAACTTATGCCCGAAGCTTTTGGCCGCAATGTGATTTTTTATCTGGTAAAACCATTGACGGAAAAATCCATTAAAGAATGTTTAGAAGAAGCTGCTTATCTTACCAAAGACTTATATACTATTTCCATAAACAAAAAAGTAACTCTACCATGCCAGGATATTTTGTTCTTACAGTCAGAACAAAAATATACCGTCATTCATACAGAAGATGACACTATTTATTTAACAAAAAAAACATTGCAGAACTGGAAATCCGAACTAAGCAACCTTGGCTTTTGTGCAATTTCCCGCTCTGCTATCATTAATTTGAAATATTATAAAAAATTAATCGACACCAACCGCCAAGTACTCATGCAAAACGGAATGACTATTCCACTCAGCCGTCGCCATAAATCCCTACTCAAAGAACAACTGGATCTATTTTACTCCCACCGCAGACGGCTAGGATACTAAGTAGCCAACCGATCTGCAAGTGCAGCAAATTGCTCCAACGTTAATGTCTCTCCCCGGACAGTAGACGGCAATCCCAGTGCCTTAATCGCAGCCGCTGCCTGCTCTTTACTGACGGGCAGGCTGGCATCGTTTCCCAAACCATTTTGTAACGTCTTGCGCCTCTGATTAAAAGAAGCACGAATAACCCGAAACAGAAACGCCTCCTCTCGGACAAGTACCGGAGGCTCCTTGTGACAGGTCAGACGGATCACAGCCGATCCCACCTTAGGTCTTGGCATAAAACAATTCGGCGGCACATTCGCTACAATTTCCGCCGATGAGTAGTACTGGACTGCTAACGACAAGGCGCCATACTCTTTCGTTCCCGGCCCTGCCTGCATCCGGTCTGCCACCTCTTTCTGCACCATTACCGTCACACTCTCCAACGGCACATGGCTCTCAAATAATCCCATAATAATTGGCGTAGTTATATAATAAGGCAAATTTGCCACAACTTTAATCGGCTTTCCTCCATTGTGTTTCTCAGCAATTTCCAGAATATCCAACTTCAAGATATCTTCATTGACAATCATAACATTATCATAGGCATGTAGCGTTTCTTCCAGAATCGGTATCAAATTCCGGTCAATCTCCACCGCCATGACTGCACGGGCATGTTCGCACAGATACTGTGTCATTGTCCCAATTCCAGGACCGATCTCCAGCACAAAATCTTCCTGGGTAATATCCGCAGCAGCAATGATTCGTTCTAATACATGCGGATCAATTAAAAAATTTTGTCCAAACTTCTTTTGAAAATGAAAATCAAATTTCTGCAAAATACGTATCGTATTCTCGGGTATCCCCAAAGTAGCCATATTAACCCTCATTTCTTCCCTTGTTGTTTCGCCCATTCCAGAGCCGCATGATAAGCTTGGCAGCCGGGCGCTCCACCAGATAAGTCATCGCCGTTGCCACCAGAAGGGAAAGACCTATGCATAGCAGAAAATATTTCCACATCCACGGCTTATCCCCCAACTCATTGGGCGGCGTCTCCCCACTCCATGCCGGAATATGCATCGTTTTTAGTTTTACCGAAATAAATTGATGACAGATATATAAATTATAAGAAATTGCAGCAAGAAAACGCATTACCCGATTATCCCAAATCTTGCGGAACCAATCCACGGACATCATTACACTCATGACAAACAGCAGAAATACCAACGATAATAAATAACGGTTATCTACCTGCCAACGGCTACCTGCGGCATAGTTGATATTATTTTCACACATTACCTTATAGATCCCGACAGATACCAATGCGATAAATGTCCAACAGATAGATTCCGCATGATTTTTTTGTCGGCCTTTCGTCATTGCAACATATAGCCATGCTCCCAACATACCGTTAGCATAGACACTGGCAAATGTAAGGGTTTGATTAACGACCATTCCCTGATTCAAAGTATCCCAATGTTTACTAATATATAGACTGCTAAGTATGCCCACCGCAGTCATGCACCAATAGGTTACCATTGGCTTTTTTTGAAACGCTTTTGCAAGCAATGGAAAGACCAGATAAAATTGCATCTCTACAGCCACCGTCCACAATACGCCATTCAAGTGCGTCATCGTATAAGATTCTGGAAACAGATTATGTGTAAATGTTAAATGTGGAATTAAATCTTTCCACAAATCTGAATTAGAAGCATACTCTTTCATTGGCAATGCGAAACAAAACAATGCTATGAACACAGCAACATAATAGGATGGCATAATCCGGGCGACACGTTTCATATAAAACGTTGGCGTAGACTGCACTTTTTCTCCATATACCATGGATCTGGCATAAGGCAGAAACAGACAAAAACCTGACAGTAATATCATACAATCTACCAAAAGATAGCCCGTCTGCGGAATCCAATTAAAACTGACATCCCCCACCGTAGGCATCAACCAGGACTGCTGCCAAAAATGAAACCACACTACAATGATAACTGCCAATGCCCGGATTCCGTCTAATACTCCAATATAACGAATATCATACTGGGAAACTTGTTGTACCTGCTTCTTTCGTGCTGTGCTCATCCTTCCTCTCCTTTACAAGCGATATAAGCGTTCTGCGTTTTTTTCTGTGACTGCAATGACTTCCTCCCTAGCAATTCCTTTTATTTCCGAAATCGCATCTACAACATGGGGAAGATAGCCCGAATCATTACGTTTTCCCCGGTGCGGAGAAGGTGTCAAATACGGGCAATCTGTCTCAAGCACTATTTGCTCTAATGGAGCCAGCTTTACAACTTCCTTAAGTTTTCGTGCATTTTCAAAGGTAACCACACCACCGATTCCCAGGAAAAACCCCTGCTTTAGATACTGGCTGGCAATCTCCGGGCCATAAGAAAAACAGTGGATCACTCCACCATTTTTCCAGTCACAGTATTCCTGCATGATATCCCAGGTATCCTGCGCCGCATCCCTGCTATGAATAATAACCGGCATCCCCGTGTCTGCTGCCACCTCAAGCTGACGGACAAACCACTGTTTCTGAATCTCACGGGATGGGCTGTCATAATGATAATCCAGCCCAATTTCACCGATAGCCACTACCCGATCGTCTTGCGTCAATTCTCGCAGCCATTCCGTAGGAATCTCTTTCGGCTCTCCCGCTTCTCCCGGGTGGATCCCCACTGCTGCATAGACAAAGTCATACTGATGCGCCAATGCCAACGCATCTTTCGTAGATGGGATCCCGGCCCCCACCTCCACGATGCGTCCCACACCTTTATCCCGCAGGCCGGATAACAATTCCTGCCTGTCAGAATCAAAACGATCATCGCCATAATGGGCATGTGTATCAAAAATCATCTTTCTGACTCCTATTTCTCTATATATGGAAGAATCTTACATCCTGATCCAAAGCCTCCGATAATTTCGTTAGATCACCGGCTTCCTCTGCCAACAGATTTATGGTCGCATTTAATTCCTGCATAGAAGCAGTGGTCTGCTGTGTAGAAGCTGCATTTTCCTCAGAAATTGCTGACAGATTCGATACATTATCCATAACTCCTTTACGGGATCTGTCACAGCCCTCCGTCTGTCCTTTGATTCCTTCTGTCTCACTTCTGGAACGCTCAATTCCTTTGCTGACATTTCCAAACTCCGCCTGCGTCTGCGTAAGTTTATCAGATTCTTCATTAATAATCAGTTCCACCTCATGCATTACATCCACCGTCTTGTTCGAATCCTGCATTAACTGGGCAATTGTTTCGGCAATCGTCTGAGAAGATTCATTGGACTGCTCTGCCAGTTTCTGAATCTGATTCGCCACAACCGCGAAACCTTTCCCCTGCTCACCGGCTCTAGCCGCCTCAATAGATGCATTTAGAGATAACAAATTAGTTTCCTCTGCAATGGATGTAATAATTTGAATTGCATCATTTATTTTGCTGGCAGAATCATTGGTCGTCTTAATCTGCTCCGCAATTTTGGCAATTGCCTCCAATGTCTTTTGGTTGGAGTCTGCCAGACTGTCTACAATATTCATCGCAGAACTACGGCTAACCTCCATTTCTTCAGACGTCGTATCTAACTCAGCTACACCGTTTACGATTCCGGCAATCTCTGCCCCCATCGACATAATATTGCTTGATACCGTCTCAATTTCATCTGCCTGAGACACGGCACCTCTTGAAATATCTTCCACAGCCCGGCTGATTTCATCTGCTGTCTGGCTGGTCTGAGAAGCCATATCACTCAATTCATTCCCCGATTTTAACAAAGCTGCCGAGCTCTCATGTACTTTCCTCAGAATCTTTACCAGTTCTTCCTTGAGAATATTCAGCTCCCGGGACATATCTCCCAGCTCATCCTTCCGCTTCAGCACCCGGGAATCAATCTCCGTAACCAGATCACCGTCTGCCATTGCCTGTACTGCATGGTTCGCTGCCACAATCCCTCTCTTGATTGGAAATACAAAACAGATAATGAGAATGAGAGACAAGACACCTACCACAACGGCAGAAACAATTAAAATACGTTCTCTTTCCGCTATGTATGCATTAAATTCCGTGACCGGCGCCCCGGCAAAAAACATCCCAATGACTTCCCCATCACTATTTTTCATTGGTGCATAATAGGCATAATAAGACTGCTCATTGATCGTTAGATCCGTTGCACGCATTGTTTTCCCTTCTTTTACTACCCGTTGATAAACCGCATCACTGGCATCCGTTCCCAGAATCCGCTCCCCCGTTTTTGCGTTTTTCAAGGTAGTTGCTCGTCTGGTCTTATCGAAAAACAAAGTAACATCTGTATCAGTTCCTTCAACCAGTTTGTCCAGCATATCCAGATGTTCCGTTACATTATACTGGCCTTTATGTAGATTGTTCTGTGCATCCAGGGAGTATTCTCCAGAATCCAGGGAATCCATTGTCCCCTTCATTGCAATAGTAATTGATTTTAATGCATCCAGTTTTTGATTCTGCATTCCCTCATGAATACTCTTGGTGCCGACTACCGTCAATATAACCGCCATGACGAGCAAAGGCAGTAACGCAATTCCGGTAATATTCCACACTAACGACGAATGTGCACCTGATTTTTTCTTACTATCTTTCCCTTTTTTCATAATTCTCCTCCATTCTGTTGCTCTGAATAACGCAAAGAAAGCCAAAGAATAGGCAGCGTATGATATTCGTTGCTCCCGCCCCCAGGAGATTTTGCCCTATAGAATACAATCCGATCACAAACCGACCATTTATCAGGTCTGTAATGCTACCAAATCCCCTGCAACATCACAGACCTTATCTGTTTATATAAACATGTTTTGACTCCCCGATATTACTTCATATCTAAATTCGCGATATGACGCTATAATAAGAAATTAGAGATAAAGCATTGCGTTTATTTCAGTACTAACCCCATAAGAATGATTGCTCAGTCCACCTGTTATTATAACACAAATCATCCAAAATGAAAATACTATCCCCTTGCACTTCTGCTGCTAATTTCTTCATTCCTGGTCAAACTGATACGGAAAAATCGTTTGAATAACTGGTGTCCATCAAATGGGATCAACGGATAGAGATATCCCCTGCCTGCCATGGTCCGATTCGTAAAGAAGGCAAGTATGGTTAGCAGGCAACCTGCCAAAAATCCATAGATACCAAAAATACCGGTCAATATTAACATAATAATTCGTTGGAACTTAATCGCATACCCTAACTCCATGTTGTTCTGCGTATAGGTTGCAATTGCAACAAACGCCATATACAACATAATCTCAGAATTAAACCATCCAGACTTAACCGTATAATCGCCAAATACAATACCTGCCACCACACTGAGCGGTGTATTCAACATATTCGGTGTATTGACCGCAGCCATTCGCAGGCCGTCAATAGCCAATTCCAGGATCAATAGCTGCATAATGGGAGGTACATTCATTTCGTCTCGAATCAAAATGAAATCCAGCCATTCCGGTACCCACTGTGGATTCTGCAACAGCAAAACATAGACTGGCGTGATAAATAACGCCAATACCCCGGTAAGCATACGGCTAAAACGGAGATACGTTCCCGTAACCGGTGGAAAATAATAGTCATTTGGATCCTCGATAATATCGAACAAAGACGTGGGTACCACCATCGCCGCCGGGGAATTGTCGACCAGGAGCACTATGCTTCCCTCCAGGATACAGGCGGCCGCCGTATCCGCCCTCTCTGTATACTTAAACTTAGGATAAGGATTCCACCAATTCCGCGGCATCAGTACTTCTGCTAGGCTTTCCTGGTTCATCGTCAGAGAATCAACCCGAATTCCGGCAATCCGATCCTGTATTTTTTTCAATGCCTTCTGATTTACCCGGTTTTTCATATACACTACTGCAACATCCGTTCTGGAACTGCTGCCAATACTGTTGATGTCAAAGAGCAAATCCACATCTCGAATCCTCCGCCGGATCAGAGCAATATTCGGCATAATGGATTCCACAAAACCATCTCTGGGCCCCCGCAGAACCTTGTCCTTATCCGGTTCCTGCACATTTCTCGCTGGATAATCTCTGAGATCGACGGCCAGAATCTCCTGATAACCATCCACCACCAGCAAACTAAGCCCTGATAACAAATATTGGAGAAAATCCTTTTCCTTAGTGATGGTAATAATATCACCATAAGGCATACCCTGTTTGACAAATGCATCAAAGGTTGCCGGCGTATCCTCCGGCGCGATATTTAACAGGAATTCCATTACCTTTTCCATGGTCTCTCCTTTGAGAAATCCATCAATCATATAAAACGTAGCGTTTTTGTTACCAATCAATATTTCCCTCTTCAGAATATCAAAGGTTTCCTGTATATTAAGCAGGCTGTCAATTGCCTGCTGCCGCTGTTTGTAATCCTTTACCTCAAATATTGTATTTGCCATCGCACCTTTTTCCTCCATCCTCCGATACAGCTTAACTGCACCAGCCAGGCATACCCCTGTTTTTTTTGGAATATGCGGCTCTCATCATCACATTATTTTACAACTTTCCCATAGTATGCACGAATGGGGTAGAAATATACAAACTGTGAATTGACAGATCCCAAATGACACGTTAAGATTTGAATGAAAGAAAGGCGTCTCAATTTTACGACCGAAAATCTTCTTTGAGACATGGTGCAAATGATGTCCATAACTGATTATGACCAGAAAATATTTACACGGGCTTGTGAACAAATTATTCACAAAGAACGAATTCGTCAAGGCATAGGAACACTTTCCGAAAAAACGGTGCATGCTGTGTTAAAGAATTTCTATGAACCGGATCCTGCGCACCAGGAAATTCCGGTAGGTAATTATGTTGCCGATATTCTGAGGGACGGAGAAATCATCGAAATCCAAACCCGAAACATGAATAACCTGCGTCGAAAATTGGACTATTTCCTGGATCAATATCCCGTAACCATTGTTCATCCGGTCATCCATACAAAATGGTTATATTGGATAGACGAAGAAACCGGAGAGATCAGTCAGAAACGAAAATCCCCCAAAACAGGATCCCCCTACGACTCCTTTTATGAATTATACAAAATTAAACCCTATTTAAATCATCCAAATTTACAGGTATGCCTGCCTCTGATTGACGTGGAAGAATACCGTCTCCTCAACGGTTGGAGCCGTGACCGCAAGCGTGGTTCTACCCGCTATGACCGAATCCCCAAAGCATTGGTAGATGAAATATTCATCGGCAACCCACAGGAATATCGTTGTATGATTCCAGACAGTCTCCCTGAAGAATTTTCCGTCCGCGACTATGCCAAATACTCCGGTCTACCTCCACGCTATGCCCAAACAGCTATCCAGGTGCTCAAATACGTCGGTGTCATCCGGCATATTCGAACCGAAGGTCATGCCTATATCTACCGTCTGGTCTGACATAATCAAACTACAGGAAAAACCCAGTGGCAAAGCCACTGGGTTTTTCCCTTATGCAAAAGAAACAATTGTTTGTTCTGGCGGTTATAATTGCAGGAATGACTGCAAGGTAACCTTATAACCACCAGAGAAGCAAAACTTTAAGGGGTAACAAATTAATTTATTGTGCTTATTCAAACTTGGTACCATCTGCTTTATAAGCTGCATCGCAGATCTCAATCTTAACCCAAGAAGCACCGGAATAGGTATTTGTCGTTATCCACAAGAATGGATATTTGTTCAAATATCTTTTATCTAAATCGAGATAGAAACCATTCCATTTCATTTCATCGCTGGCACCTGGATTAAAGTTCTGCATGTTAATGATATTGCCTTTACATTTTCCTGGTACAGCGCCTCGCTTTGTATTTTTCTTTACCTGTTTTTCACCCAGTTCTTTTACAAGAGCATCATACTCTTCCTTCGTCAAACTGTCTTTATCAATTGACTTGTCTTCTTCAATAGCTTTTACTCCCATTGCAGTGACATCCAAGTCAGCCTCTGTCCATACATCGAGATAACCTATCTGCAGATCGGCGTTCTGACTGGTTTCATTATCCATCGGATATACCTTCACGCACGGTTTCTCAATTTTACTCCAATCCATCTTGAAATGGATATTCCAGTATTCCGGATCAATTTCAGCGATCATCTTATCTACTGGCTCTCCATTTGCTCCCGTCGTGCAATTGGTCCAGCCATTCAGATTCCAAGATTCAAATACTTTTTTATAGTTTGCAAAAGCATCTTCTCCGCTGGTTACATTTCCCTCTGCATCGGTTAATGAAGTAGTCTTACCGATACCATTATTTTCTGTATCAAACTCACCCGGACGTTTTCCAGCCTGAATAACAGCATTGTCTCCGTCAGTGTGACGCATAAACTCGCCTTCCCAGACAGCCACTACTTTTGGATCCTGGTTGTCAGATTTCGGTGCAACCGGAATTCCTGTATACAAGAGATCCATATCGTCAGTAATTGTTGGTGTAGCACCACTCAATTTCGCATAGGTCTGCCCGATATCATCATAGTTAAAGTAACCCTTTGCACGGTTGAAGTAATGACCTTCATCCCACCATACCGGAACCATGCCGCGTTTCTTTGCCTGTGTAAACAGCTCTGTCATGTAATCAATAATGTTATCTTTATCTGGCTTTACAACACCACATTCGCCCAGGATAACACCATATCCCTGATCAGTGAATTTCTTCATTTTGTCAAGCAGGCCATTCATAAAGTCGTAATCATCCTGGCCCTTATACTCAACACCATTAGCATCTACATAATCTACGCCCCATTTGTTACGGTATCCCCAAGAAGTGGAAGTACTCTGGGAGATTCCATAAGTAGTTGGATCATAGTAATGTACAGAAATACTCATCTTCTTAACGCCGGTTTCTTCTTCTGCCGGATCATCTGGCATCTTGAAACGTTCATCAACCGTTCCATCCTGTACATATTTTTCACCTGCATTACCATCGATAACGCAAGACTCATTACCAGTTCCTGGAATTAACAGATGCCGATATGCATTGTTACCACCAGATTTACGAACAATATTTACAAATTCCTGGTTGATCTGATTAACCATATCATAAATTTCATCCGCATTAATTTTTCCATTTTCCATCTTCTCGCCCAGCTTACCAGTCTGATTCTGCTGTGCGGTATTTGGATCCTGATAATTATCATTCAGACGTCCGCTCAATTCCTCATTGGCTCCTTCAAAGATCAGGCGGTCTGAATATTCCTTATATCTCTCAGCAACCTGTGTCCAAATTGCTTTATACTTCTTCCATGCCTCATCGCGAATTGGTGTCTCCTCAGCATCATATTCCTCTGCGCCGAATCTTCCCCACCATCCACCATCCCAATGGATATTGATGATGACATACATCTCATTATTTAAGGCATAATTAATGATTTCCTCTACACGGTTAAACAGGTCTTCACTGATGGTATAGTTTCCATCATCTGACATAAAGTTTGACCAAGCCACTGGAACACGAACGGTCTTTACTCCGTAGTCCTTTAAGCCATCAAATGTCAGCTGTGTAGCAGAGTTACCTGCACTGGTCTCAGCAGCTTCTACTGTTTTGTACTTGCCTGAATAGTTGGACTGCTCCATCTGGTTACCCAGGTTCCAACCCAGTCCCATATCCTGCATCAGATCCAGATTTGTCAGTTCTTTTCTCATAAGTCCATTATCTTTGGTTGGAATTCCATTGGCAGACTCATGCTCATCTGTTAAATTGGAATTTGGATCTTTTGTAGGCTCTGCGGTCGGCTCTACCGTTGGTGCCGCTGACGGTGCAACCGTTGCTGTCGCATTTGGTCCAGGAGTACCAGCTGATGGTCCATTCGGTTTAGCACTTGTCGTTGTAGATCCACCCGGTGTGGTAGTACCCGGTGTTGCCTTGGTTACTTTTACCTTGACAGACAGTTTCTTAGTTACCTTTTTGCCGCCCTTTTTGTATGTAACGGCACAAGTTACCTTGGTATTTCCCACTTTTTTACCAGTGATCTTACCTTTCTTTACAGTTGCAATCTTTTTGTTTTTCACAGTCCATTTTACTTTTGCTTTAGCCGGCTTATTTTTTAATTTTACTTTTTTACTCTTGCCGGTCTGAACCGTTACTTTTTTGGTGCTCAGTTTTGGCGCTTTCGCTTTTTTCTTTGCTGCGGATGCTACCCCAGACAGATCATTTGAGGTAACCAACAAAGCAAAAAGAAGCGCAAATGCACAAAGCGATCTAAAAACACGTTTCTTCATTGCTATACTCCTCCTTATCAGTTTATAAAATTAAAGTAGATACATTATATCCTTTTTCCTAATCTTCCCTCTATCACTTTAGGCTCTAAAATTGTAACTATCGTATTTTTGTGTTATAATAGTCCCAATCCTTGTACAAACCTATCCCACAAGTAAGGATAGAAGATACCAGGATTCTATATTAGTACTATTATCGAAAAGGATTAGGTGAAATACATGATTAACATAGAAATAATGCAAGATGCCATGGAAGTCGCGCACCATGATTCCCCCAATATCCCCTATGCGATCCAGGAACGACAGCTTTCTCAATTTACCGACATGAGAGCACTCTGCCACTGGCATCCCGACATTGAATGTATCCATATTTTTGAGGGGGAAATGTACTACGACATTAACGGTTCCGAAATTTTACTACAAGCCGGAGATAGCATTATTGTCAATTCCCACCAGCTGCATTTTGGATATTCCCATCAAAACCGGGAATGTAAATTTGCTGTTATTTTGTTTCATCCAGATTTGTTAAAATCTAATATTTACCATTATCAAAAAAACGTCCAGCCTATCATCCATTCCACAGGACTGACCTATTGGCTGTTTCATCAGGACCACCCGGACTCTCCATTTGTGACAGATATTCTTAAAAATATTTATGCTCTCCGGGAAAAAACAACAGACGAAATGGACTGCATGCTAATCGGGCTGCTTCACTGTTTATGGCATTTTATTTACCACAACAGCGACGCATCCCTCTGTCATTACCCTGTGCAGGAAAATCAGGACATTATTCTGCAAAAGCAAATGGTTGCCTATATCTATGACCACTATTCTGATAACATTAAATTAGAAGATATCGCTGCTTCCGGTAACATCAGCCGCAGTAAATGCTGCAGGATCTTTCAACAATATTTACAGCAATCTCCTGTCGCATTTCTAAATACGTATCGCTTGGAAATAAGTTGTAATTTACTGCGCAATACATCCTACAGCATTACAGATATTGCCCTGTCCTGCGGCTATAACCACTTGAGTTATTTCTCAAAAATGTTTTTTCAGAAATACAAATGTACCCCTTTTCAGTATCGCAAAGCGAATTCTCCGGAAACACTTACGGAAAAGATCAGCCTTTGAAACAGATACCATGACTACGATATCATAATCTCTTTTCCCAGGGAAAAGGAATAAATTACCTTTTCCCGAACCCGTTTCCCCGTCAATTGTTCTAACGCTCTGGCATAATAGTTCAACTGTGTGCGGTAGCGTTCTGCCAACTCCTTTTCCTGCCCTTGTTCCACGTAATCCGTCTTATAATCAACCAACACCCATTCTCCTTCTTCCTCAAAATAGGCATCTATGATTCCCTGTGTCAATACGATTTCTTCCGACGATACTTCCCGCATCATTTCTGCCGCTGGTATCCCAAGCATAAACTGCTGTTCCCGATGGAGTGTCCCTCTCTGCGCCGCCTGCTGCATCCGCTTTCCCAGACCAGTCTGCAAGAACCAAGTAAAACGTTTCACAGACAAGACATCCTTCTCCTCATCCGTCAGATAACCATTCCGAACCATCTCCTCCAACATATTGTTTATATCAAAATTCTCTGACAAAGTTTCGTATGGCAGATGTTCCATAACCAGATGATACAACGTCCCACGCTCGGCTGAAGTAATTCCCGTCCTTTCCCGCCGAAAAGCCGGTCTTGGTATTTCCTGTATTTCCTCCATCCTTTTCCGTTCTTCCGGCACATTCCCTTCCGGTTCCTCCGGCCGTTCTTCCCACGCACTTCCTTCCGGTTCTTCTGACAGCCCTGCCCACACATTCCCTTTCGGTTCCTCCGGTCGTTCTTCCTGCGCATCCATTTCCGGTTCTTCTGACAGCCCTGCCCACACATCCACTTCCGGTTCCTCTGTCAATTGTTCTGCCTGCATCATCTCCCGCCGCTTCAACTCAGACACCGAAATCTTTACCGGCACGTCCGCTTCCCTCTGGTATGGATAACAATATTCTTCATATTGTCTCATCAATTTCTCCATCTCTGGGTCACGGACAATCTCATTATCCCAGGAATCCAATTCCTGTCTGCGTACCATATCCTCCATCAGCGCCATGGCCTCCTGATAGACCACCTCCTCTGGATGCTGTAAGCGAATCCGGTACAAAGGATCCACCGACTCCGAATCAACCGCAGAAGGAAGCACAAAGTCTTCCAGATGTTCCATACAACGCATAAATGCAGGACGTCTTGACAATGCTGGCATGATCCAATCCAGATACGTCTTGGCCGACAACAATGTCATGCGGTTCATCAGTGATCCCTTTTGCTGCCAGTCTGCCATTTTTTTTACCAACCCGGACACCGTTCCCGTCAGATATAACTTTTCTTTCGCCCTAGTCAGCGCCACATAGAGAATACGGGTTTCCTCCTCCAAGGTACTCTGCTTCACATGCTTCTTCATAAAATGATGCAATAGAGTAGGCTGTTTTACCCGGAGATCCAAATCCATATATTCCGCTCCAATCCCATAATCCATATCCATTATGACAGAACGGTTACAGTCCATCAGATTAAATTGTTTACCCATCCCCGCTACAAATACCACCGGAAATTCCAGGCCTTTACTCTTATGGATACTCATTATCTGCACTGCATTGGTATTTTCACCATAAATTGATGCCTCACCAAAATCAATGTCCGATTTGCGAAGGCTATCAATATATCTACAAAATTCAAAAATACCCCGATGTCCGTGATCCGAAAATTCTACCGCTTGCTGCAACAAAATATCCAGATTTGCCGCACGTTTCTCCCCTGCTGGCATTGCTGACATGATACTGTAATATCCCGTCTCATGATATATCTTATAGAGCAGTTCATAGACCGATGCCGTATCTGCCAATTCCCGATAGGCATTTGTCCGATCCATAAACCGGGACAAATCTTCCTGGAGCTGAACCATGGTATCTTCCGGAATTTGTTCCTGTTTCTCTCCCGACATTACCTGGCAAATGGCATCCCAATAATTTACTGTATTTTGTATCGTCCCCAGATAGGCTAGTTCCTCGTCTGTGATTCCAAAAAGGCAGGAACGAAGCACTGCCACTAAGGGAATATCCTGTCTCGGATTATCAATGATCCTCAAATAATCCAAAACCGTACCAACTTCTAACGTTGCAAAATATCCGGTCTTCGTCGCCGAATATGCGGGGATTCCCATTTCTGTAAGAGTTTCAATAAATTCCTCTGACCATCCGCTCAAACTCCGCAGCAAAATCACAATATCGCGGTATTCTACCGGGCGGTATCCACCCTTGTCATTCACATACAGGGGCTGCTCCCCCTGCACCAGCTCACGAATTCGCTCTCCAATGACAGATGCCTCCAACGCCCGTTTCCCAATCTCTAAAAGATCCTCGCTTTTCTGCTCCACCAGAATCAATTCTGTCTGTCCTTCTTCCGGTACACCTGCATTTCGTTTCTCACAGCTTGGAAACATTGCTCCCGGCACCAGACTTGCGGCCTCATCATAGACAATCCCGCCAAAATCTTCCCGCATCAGGCGCTCAAACAATGTATTGGCCGACTCCAATACGGTAGCACGGCTTCGAAAATTCTGATGCAGGTCGATCCTCTGCATCTTACTTTCCTCGGTACTATACGCGTGATATTTCTGCATAAACAGATCCGGTCTCGCCAAACGGAACTGATAGATGCTCTGCTTCACATCCCCCACCACAAATAAGTACGGCGCCTGTTCCGGCGCACGGCTCAGGCTGGTCAATATGGTTTCCTGCACAAAATTACTGTCCTGGTATTCATCCGTCAAGATTTCTTCATAATGCAACTGTAACTCCTGCGCCACTGCCGATGGCGTACTTCTGCCATCGTCCCCCTGATCCACCAGAATCCGCAAGGCAAAATGTTCCATATCGTTAAAATCAATCCAGCCTCTATCCTGCTTTTCCGCTGCAAATGCCTCCGCAAAATCCATTGTCAACCGGATCAACTCATGAACCGGAGATGCCATTGCCTGAATATCCCTGTACATTTCTTCCGGCGATTGAAAAAACTGTTCTTTCTTTATTTTTTCAATTCCATTTTTTAAATAATTCTTTCGCAGTTCTTTTATCAACTCTCTCTTCTCTGGATCTACTTCTTTCCCCCGCGCTGCTTTCAGACGTGCTGAAGAAAACTCTATAAACCCTTCATAGAGGGAGATATAATCTCCTGCTTCCAATAGTTTGTCCATTCCCTGGATATCGGCACGCAGCGCCTCCAGATAGGCTTCCGGGCCTCCCTCCTCCAAACAGATTCGAACCGCTTCCTCTGCCATACGTTGATATCCCAGCAGCGCCTCCCTGGTATCTTTTACCAGATCCTGCATCCACCAGGTATCCATCATTTCCGATACAGAAGAGATCTGATACATGTGATCCCATGTTCTTAACCGTTCCTCCGGCTGTGGGTAACTCTGTGATATTGTGTACAGTTTCAAAACCAGTTCTTCGATCGGTTTATCATTTCGTCCCGGTGCAAAGATTTCTGTAAATTCCAAAAATGCCTGGCTTTGCTCTGTCTCGCCAAAACGGACTTCCATCAGATTCGACAAAATATCCTGCTGCAACAACTTCAAATCGGTTTCATCTGCCACCTGAAAAAGCGGATCCAGGCCGATGACAGAAAAGTAATTGCGGATCAAATATTGGCAGAAGCTATCAATCGTCGTAATCTGGGCATTGTATAGTAAGCGGAGCTGTTTCTGCAGATTTTCATTCTGTGGATCTTCCTCTGCCTTTTTCTCCAAAGCCTCACTAATACGGCTGCGCATTTCCGCCGCTGCTGCCTTGGTAAAAGTCACAACCAAAAGCCGGTCAATATCTACTGGATTGTCGGGATCCGTAATCTTCTGAATAATTCGTTCCACCAACACCGCCGTCTTGCCAGATCCGGCGGCAGCGGAAACCAGAATATTGCGATCTCGTAACTCAATGACTTTCTGCTGTCCTTCTGTCCATTTCATCGTGCTCTTTCCGTTCCTTTCTAATTGCACCAAATGCGTCATCTCTGGTCATGCTCTGAATCTGCCGATAACGGTTTCCCGGAATCCTGGGATCAAAACGACAGATCCCATGATATCCACAATAAGTACATGGCGTATTATGGCTACTGTCCGTCCGTTGATAGGGATGCACCCGAACAACTCCCTGCTGGATCTCTGCCCCGATTTGTTTTAGCTTATAGTCCGTAAAATCAATAATTTCCTGAAATTCTGCCGTCGTCAGCGTTGCAGAAGTTGCCTTTAAACTGCCATCCTGTTTTGTTGCAAACGGCGCTACAATAGACTGCCTGGATGCCGCCAATCCTCCATTTTCGGTATGGAAACTGCGATCCAGAGAGGGAAGCACAGGATCATCTTCATTAACCAGGCCCTTCATTCGCAACTCCCGCAAAATTTTTTCTTCTCTTTGCTCTTGCCTTGCCTTTTCCCGCAGCACAGGATCCTCAATGTGATAATATAAAACTCCGGCTGGTATTACCAATTTTTTATTCTGCTCTTTCCTTCGTTCCACCGCCGCTTTTAAATAAACGACCAACTGCATCTGTAACCCATAGTACAAATCAGATAGTGACATTTCCTTGGTTCCTGTTTTATAATCTATCACTTTGATATAAATTGCATCGTCCGTTTCCAGGCTATCCACACGGTCAACCCTTCCCACGATCCTTTGTGCCTCCTGATCCATGCGAAATCCCAATTCACTTTCCACGGTATGGAAATCCCCCAGTTTCATCTGTTCTGTAATTGCCCAAATGGTACGCTGTAGGATTCGACGTAGCCTGACAATTAGATACGTATCCCGCTCCGTGTCATATAACAATCCGTTCTTATACTCCTCCACTGTCATATTCAGACATTGATTTGCCAAGATATGCCGCTCCTCCTCCGGCAGCTCCTGCCAGTCCAAATTCCTGCGCAGCATTTCCTTCGTATAACGCTCCAGGGCTTCATGTACGATATTTCCCACATCAAACAGTTCTACCTGATGTTCCTGGCGTTCCTCCAGATTAAGGCCATATTGCATAAAATAAGAAAACGGGCAGGACGAGTACCGTTCAAACTGAGAAGTACTGCCCGTAATAATCTCCTGATACAACGCAGTCGCCGCCGCTTTGGTAATCCGACTCTCCGGCTCCACATAATATGCAGCCTCCACCAAATTCTGTAAATGTTTTTGTTTCTGTGGATCCAGCCGGTACTGTCGATAAATTTCTTGCCATGCCGTCTCCTGTTGGCTGCGGCTGCGCAGTCCCTGAATCAGATATTGCTCCCCCTGATCATCTGCCAGCAAGTGCAGATCATCCTGTATCTGTTCTTCATATTGTATGTTCAGATCCGGAAAAATCTTGCAAACCTGACCGATTAAATAGGATGGCCGAAGGGCACTACCGTCATTAGCCGTCTCACTATAGGTCAGATACAGATGTCTGGACGGCTTCGTCAATCCCAAATACAAATAAAATTGCTCCGTATAAATTTGCTCCCTGCTGGTGGGAGCCAGCTCAAACTCTGCATTTGTCAGAAAAGTCCGCTCCGTTTCTGATAAAATCCCTCCACTGCTCTTCGCCTGCGGAATATTTCCCTCATTTAATCCCAAAAAAAACAGATATCGAATCCCGGCTAATCTGGTTCGGTTCAAATCGCCCACCACCACCTGATCTACTCCGGGAGGGATGAAACCAATTCTCGCTTCTTCCAGTCCGGTATGAAAGATTTCGCAAAATTCCTGCAGAGGCACACTCTCTGCTCCGATCAGTTCCACCAGCCGGTCCAATACATCAATGACGATCTGATACACTTGCTCATATTCTTTGGCGCTCTCCAGATCATCTTCCCTCTGAAACTGATCTACCAGATCCCGGATTTTGGTAAAATGCTCTTGCTCTTCCATAAAATCCACAAGCAGTTCTGCATATTCCCGCACTGTATGTTTTCCCTTGCCAGCGCGTTCATATAATACTCCCAGCCTGTCCCAAAGACACTCCCGGATCTGGTTAATCCTATCCATGACTTCCTGCTTGACTACTTCCTGTTTCCGCCGAAACACATAAGCTCCATCCCACTCCTTCTGCCAACGTTTATGCCCCCGGATACCAGTCGCCACCAAAAAATTGTCCACCAGATTTACCTCATCGGCTTTCAGACCGGCAAATCGGCTCTTGAGATACCGCATACAGTCTGCATAATCGAAATCTTTCCGCAAAATATCTAACACTGCACACAGCATGTCCACATAGGAATTGGTCAATATACTCTTTTTCTGGTCAATAAAACAAGGGATCCCTTGGTACGCAAATGCTTCCCGTACCAGCATCCCATAGACTGTCAAATCTCCTGTCACCACCGCCACATCCCGGTATCGAAACCCCTCCTGCTGTCGCAGCTTCAACAGTTCCATTGCCAAAAAAGCCACTTCCCGATCCGGCTGACGCAGAATATGAATGGATATTCCTTTCGGATCTCCCTGGTACATTTTAACCGGATAACGAAACAATTGCTGCTCCAGAATACCCAGTGTAGGTTCTTCCTGAAACCGGCTTTTCTCCTGATTCTTTCCCGTCCAGATTTCCCGTTTTATTTCAATTTTTTCCTCCTGCGCAATCCTGCGGAAATGGCCGATCATTTTCTGGCTCATATAAAATAACTTGTACTGCTTTCCGGGATGCCAAACGCTTTCTCTGGGATCTAATGTCACAGTAACAACCATATGGCTGCACACACGGAGCAATTCACGAATCAGCCGGTACTGTAATGGGGTAAAACCTGTAAACCCATCCAGATAGATCTCTGCTCCACGCAAAAGCTCAGATTCCCCCACTACATCGGCAAACACTGTCAGTACTTCTTCCGAAGTAATATAATGATCTTTAATATATTTTAAAAATGCATCGTAGACCACTTTCATATCCTGAAGTTTCTGCTGTAAAACAGGGTGCTGTACTGCAGAATCTATCATTTCCTCCAACTGCTCCTCTGCCACTCCATACTGCATCAACTCGGACAAAAAGGACTTGATTTCTGCAATATACCCCTTTTTATGTATATGATCCTTAAAATATCCCAGTCTATTTTGTTCACTCAACAAAATCTTACCCAGAATCATCGTCTTACCCATATCATCCATAACCGGTACATTGCTCGCTCCCGTTTCCCCGAAAATCCGAAACGCTAATCGCAGAAAGCTCTGTACTTCTATATTGAGTAATCCTTTTTTTTCACTGAGCAAAACTAGATTCTTCTGTGTCTGCATCGTAAACTGCTCCGGTACTATCACAAAATAACGCTTCTCGGGATGCCTGACTGCATCTTCGGTAACTTTTCGCTCTACATAACAGGTTTTCCCCCTGCCTGCACCGCCTAATATCAACTGTAATGCCATTGAATCCTCTTTTCTCTCATTGTATTCCATCTATACTATGCAATCTCTATGTACTCGATTTATTTTACACCTGCTCTACTTTTGGTTCCAACCTGCTGAAAAAACCGCCATACATTTCCGATCCTGTTGATCGGATCGGTATATTTGTATCTAATTATACCTCTTAACCATCCATTCTTCAATTTTTCTTTTCCTCTTCAATAATTTCCTGTACTGCATTTAAGATTACTTGCTCTGTATATTGGGATTCATCTGTCAGGCCAATCTCTGCGACCTCTTTCCCTGCCTGCAACTGTTCAGATATCGCCTCCACTGCAGGCTCAATGAGTGGGTACATGGTGGTAACGCTCTCATCTAATGGCACAATACGTACCGATTTAACGCGGTCTTCATCCAATGTTACCTGTAAGTTTACCGTAGTATCCCCCATACTCAATTCCTTGGTATAGACACCTGCCTGATATTGTTTTTCCTGGCCTCCCACGGCAGCATCCTGTGATCCACGGTCTCTCCCCGGCCAGAACATGAAAAAGAGGACGATCAGCAATAAAATACCCAGCCCTACAAATATCGCCGTATATATCACTTCTCTCATCCGCAGAATGACAATTCTTGTTTTCGGCATGATACCCTCCTATTTTTCGTTTATTATACTATATTAGCTTCCTCCCCAAAATATGCTTCCTTAATTTAAAGACAATAATTTTTTCCACTTATTTCCTAGCTAAAATAAATTAATTAACGATACAGAGAGAACTAGCATGGTTTTCATCATGTAAAAAACGGATTTTTTCTCATTGAAAAAATCCGTTTTATTTCATACACAGAAGCAATAAATTAGAAAAATCCTTCTATCCGTCTGTGCTCCATCTATTTTTGCATTTATGAGCGGCGTCCGCTCGCCTTTGCCATCTTACTCTCCTGATTACGGATCTCATTCTCCCGTTCGATATTACGGAAGAACTGCCCCGCCGACCCACTGATCGTCAAGACAATACATGCTGGGCCAATCAAAACGCCAAAGAATAGTAACGTCCAGCTTACCTGGAAAAAGATGATATACTCCAAGAGCAGAATGAAAAACAAGAAAATCGTTTTCAACCAATACTTCAAACTGATACGGAATGAATTTCGCATCGTGTTCACAATGGAGTTTTCATATCTCGCCAGGAGCGGAAAAGCATAGATAAAATGAGTAAATGTCAGCACCAGACCAATAACAAAAATTCCCAGAAACAGAAAACCATTGTCTCCGGCAGCATGAAAAAACTGTAGATCCAGATATAATGCATACGAAGCCACCAACAGAAATACCCCCATAATGCTTCCCTGTCTCAAATTCGCCTTAAACTCTTTCCAAAATGGACCACAAATATATCCCTCTTCCTCATCCACCATCTTGAGGGTAATCGAGAATGCAGCCGCCGTTGCAGCACCCATGGTAACGATAGGTAAACTACATAGAACCCACATAAAATTAAGCTTCACCATATCCCATAGACGGCTGATAAACTTATATAATCCTCCGTCTACACTAAATAAATTACCCATACAACCTCGTTTCTCTTTGAATAGAACAGGCTGTTCGCCAAGGCGAACAGCCCATATCTACTATTATCTAGTCGTCACACCTGCGATTCTATTAATGAGATGAATTTATTCTGCCTCTTTGTCATCTTTTGAGGAATCGCCCTTGCTGGTAATGGCATCTTCCAGGCTCTTCTTTCTGGCTGCCTCATTCTGAGACCATTCTTTACACTGATCGTAGCCATACTCACCTGCCTGTTTGATCATATTTGCGACAATCTTATCAAACTCTTTATCAGTCTTTGCATAAATTGCTTTCCAAGACTCTGTTTTAATACATCCTGTTACCTGTTTCCAAGTGGTCTTGAACGCATTATCCATTGTGCTCTTAGAGAATGACGTTCCTGGCTGAACTGTATATTTCCTTGCCTCCATGTAGTCATTTGGAGTCGTTGCGCCAGTCTTATCACGCCAATCCTGCTCAATTTCAGATTTTGCTTCCGCATTCTCACTTGGCCAGTTGATCTTGTTGTAGGTATCTCCATTAGAATCTGGATTCTTTGCATCCACAGACCAGGTAGTATTGTTGATCTGAATTTCTCCATCATGATAGGTTCCTTTGTATTTTCCACCCATCTTGGTATTCTGCTTATCTGCCTGGCACTTCTTACCTAACTCAGTAAAGTATGGATGTTTATCATCATCATAATCCCAGGTTACACCCTGTGGACCATATTCCATCGTCATACGTCCATCTGGAGTAGCCAAATAGTTAATTAATTCCATTGCTTTTTCAGGGTACTCGCACTTTGCACCGATGGACCAAATACGGTCACCACCCTGTGGATTCATACCATAAACGATAGGACTTGCCTCTTCTGGTTTCATACAATACATGAACTTACCTGCCTGGGTATGTTTGTCTGTATTGTAAGCGATCTGACCAGAGTAATTGAAGATAGAGAATAATACACCACCATTCTGTACTTTCTCAGCCATCTTGTCAAAGTTTTGCGTCATGGAATCCGGATCAACCAGTCCATTCTGGTAAAGCTTATTGTACCAGCGCAGCATCTCAAGATATGGTCCATCTTTCTCCAACGCATCATGGTACTTACCTGTGGTACAGTCATAAAGACCAATTGCCAATTCATCATAGCCGTAGTATGCAGTCGCTGTTGATTTTACATACATAACCATGGCATCATCCCATTCCGGCCACATAGATACAGCATAAACCGGATTACCAGAATCATCCTTTGGACAAATCTTCTGCATATCCTTCAGCAATTTTGCGTAATCATCCAAATTATTAATAGGCGGATAACCAAGCTCTTTATACAGATCCCAACGGATATCCCAAGTATAGAAGAAAGATTCATGATCCTCACTGGACAATGCAACGTTATGTCCAAAACCATACAGAGTATCGCTCTTGCCATCGGTAATCGTCTTTGTCAATTCTTTGTTTTTAGCCAAAGCATCTGGCATGTTTTTCTTGATATCCGGGCCAAAATCTGTCAACAGATCATCTTCTTCCCAGTCAAAAAGCAAACCTGCCTCTACCGCTAATGGATAGTTTGTATTATCTGCACCCCAGACTACTACGTCACCCAGGTCTCCATTCTCCATACGGGTCTCAAACACACCATCATTATTTGGAACAATATTGATTTTAATACCTAATTTTTCCTTTAGGACATCCGCAGACCATCCTGTCTGCTCACCGGAGAAGTTAGCCAGCTGGCTGTAAACTTCCAGCGTTACAATATCATCTTTCTTTTTTCCTCCACAGCCCGTCAACGCAGCCGCAGAACCTATTACCATACTGGAAGCTAACAGCATGGATAGGAATTTTTTGCTAAACAGCTTTTTCTTCATCTAAATGACCTCCTTTTTTAGATTATTGTTTCGTGAATCTCATCATTATATATAACCAAAAGCATTAGCCTTTAACCGCACCAAGCATAATACCTTCCTCAAAATATCTTTGCAGGAACGGATATACACACAGAATCGGAATAACCGATACCATGGATACGGTATACTTAATTACTTTGGTATTCAGAGCATCTGCCACGGCAGAATCTACAGAAGCACCAGCTCCCTGGCTCATCAAGCTACCCAGGTTACTTGCTTTATTCAGGTAAAGATATAATCTGTGCTGCAATGTAAAGAGTTTGTCATTACCCTGCATGTAAATCAAAGAATCCTGGAATGAGTTCCAATGACCTACAGCGCCGAAAATCGCTATCGTCGCCAGAATCGGTTTACTCAATGGGAAGATCAGTTTCCGGAATACCTGCATATAGGATGCACCATCTATAAATGCACTTTCCTCCAATTCTGCCGGTATCGACTCTATATATGTCTTTACCAAAATAATATTATACGGTTGTACAATACCCGGAATAATATATACCCAGTAGTTGTTGGTCAGGCCCAAAGTAACTAAGTTCAAGTAGGTTGGGATCAAACCAGCATTAAAGTACATTGTGATAACCAGGAAACGATACCAGAAACTTCTGTTCCACATTTCCTGCTTGGTTACCAGGTAACCTACAAATGCAGAAGCTACTACCATCAGGACCGTACCTAAAATCGTTCTGCTGACAGAAACAATAAACGCACTTCCCAGATCTCCTACATCTCTTAATTTCAAATAGTTATTGATGTTAATTCCCTGCGGAATAAAGTTAATCGCACCTTGCTTTACCAGTTCATTATCTGAAATCGTATTGATAAACAGATAGTAGAACGGGAAGATACAGCTGATCGAAAACAGAGTAAAGAATAAGTAGTTTAAAATGTTGAATACCACATCGCCCGCTGAAGTACGGTATATCTTTTTATGCTTCTTTCTATATTCTTTTTCTCTTTTCTCATCTAATTTTTCTTGTGCTGTTTTTGCCATGTGTATTCACCTCCTATACAATGCTCTCGCCACGAAGTGCTTTAGATACCGCATTCGCACCAAACAACAGAACCACACTTATGACGGATTTGAACATACCGATTACGGTTGATAATGGAATACTACCACTACCGATACCTAACTCGTAAACCCACAGATCCAATACACGGATTGTCTCTTTATTCTGGGCATTCTGGAATACCAAATACTGATCCAGACCATTGCTCAGACATCCAGCAATTGCCATCAGCAGTAATACGAAGAAGGTAGGAAGCAAACCTGGCAAAGTTATATGCCACATTTTCTGGAACCGTCCAGCACCATCCACGGTCGCCGCCTCATAAAGGGATCGGTCGATACCGGAAATACCGGCGATATAGATAATGGCACTCCATCCAACGCCTTTCCAGGTACCCCATAACCACATCTTAACCCAGGTAAAGGAACTATCCATCAAATAGTTCTTTCCTGTTTCATCCTGCCCTAACAAACCAATAGCCTGCATAAATGTATTGATGAATCCATCAGATGCAAAAATTGCTAATGCCAACGCATACACCAATACCCAGCTGATAAAGTTAGGGATTGTCGTACAGGTCTGTACGAAACGTCGGAAATGTAAGTTATTCATTTCACACAGGAAAATCGCAAATACCATAGGAATCCAGCTCGTACAGATATTCAACCCGGACATAACCATCGTGTTACGCATAACCTTAATCATGTCGGAACGGGTCGCCGAATTCTGGAATAAGTACACGAACCATTTCATGCCAGAAAAATTGTCTGCATTTAGGGCGCCACCTGACTCATAATCGAAGAATGCATATCTCCAACCATATAATGGCAGGTAACAGAATACAAATGCCAATGCAACAAATGGCAGGAACATCAAGAATAATTTGTATCTTGACTCCATCTCATACTTTAAGTTCGAATCAAACTTAGGGAATGTAGCCAGAATAATCAGTGTCCCCAGTAGTACAATAACTACCAGTACCCCATACAGATAGAGACCTCCTGGAATCTTTGGCCCCACATCCTTGATCTTGGATTCCATCGTCGTGGAAAGCACCTGGTTATATGCGATAAAACAAAGAACCAGACCAACCGCTTCTACGATAGCTCCACCCAGGGAAATCAATAATCCGGTCTTCTGCATCTTCATGTTGCCTAAGGACATACATCCACCAACTGCCAATGCAATCAACCCTACCAGCAGAACCAATGCAGCGATATAAACCACCACAAAAGCTCCCTCTGATACCCAGTTCATACGAAATGCCCGTAAAAACTCTGAAGTCAGACTACTATATGAAACTGCAGTCGTGAACAACGAAAGATTGTCGCTGATTTTCGTTGCAATTCTCGTCGGATTGAACGCCGGGAAAAATGCAGCTACAATCAACAGCAACGCTGCTACACGCTGTATCGCATACAGTGGACCGCCTACTCCTCTCTTGTCACCATATTCGTTCATAAATTACCTCCTTGTGCCTATCGTCCCCGGCATTTTTGTTCAATTTCAACAAAAATCAACAGGGCATATTTCCTTCACTGAGTAATTATACCTAATAAATTTGCAAAAAAATACCATAAAAAATTTATATAAAATACACGTTTTTTTCACACTTATGTAAAAACCATAATAAAGAGTTTCGCTGTGCGAAACTCTTCTCCAGCGTTGCCGGTCAAACACAGTTTGCCATACTCAAATTCCTCTGGTAAGAATGACGGAAAAAGAGATGAGGTCAAACGCCTCATCTCTTGTAATCCGTCTCACGGCGGTCTCTCAAGAAGTATGATTTCCACCGATTGATGTATTAGTCTCTTTTCTTCTTAACAACTACGACAACGACTGCGACAATCACAATGACTACCACTACGATACCAACGACAGCCGGTGTGCTAATTCCACCACTCTTGGATTCAGAATCTGACTTAGAGTCTGACTTAGAAGCAGAATCATCAGATTTTACTGGCTCTGGAGTTGCCTCTACTGCCTCAGGATTATCCTGTGCCATTCCACTGATCTTGAATGAAATCTCGATGGAATCCTGTGGTGTTACAATACTTGGACAATCTGGATAATCACCCTGATCTCTCTGATAAGTATTTACTGCGTCAAAACGAAGCAGGTTACTCTCACTTGTATACTCAAATGGACAGTAAACTTCTGCTGGCAGTGTCTGAGTTTTTCCATCCAGCTTCAGCTTCCAGTCAGAAATAACAACTGGGTTATCCACTGCTGACATAGGAATATCCGTATCTACATAGATCATTGACAATACTGCATCTGGATTCGTCGTCAAAGCACCATTCAAACCTTCGACTTTAACCGTATACACACCATTACCGGTAATTTCTGCATCGGTAACCGTGGTTCCTTCGATCGGGGTAACTACGTTATTCATAGACTGGAAAAGTGTTCCCTGATCAAACGTTAAATTTGCATCTTTCAAATTTTTTCCATCAATACCCAGAGTATCAGAATACCACTCATCACGGAAAATCCATGTCTCACTCTGCTGCAAACCAAAGTACGCATGATAAGTTCCTGCTGGATCAAACGCAGCCTTTGCCGCCTTTTTTCCGGCTTTGCTCACATCCGCTAATGCAGAGGCAGGCACAATGGATACAGCAAGCGCTAATGCCATCACACTGGCAGACGCTACTGCGATTAATTTCTGAATTGATTTTCTCATCCTTTTTCCTCCTAATAAATAAATTTTCACGCATAATGCACGTTGTTTTCATTGTATCAAAAGAACGAAAGAATAAAACCATAACATTTAGACACTTTTACCTAAATAATTATGGATTTTTCGGAATGTGGATCTCAATGGCAGTTCCATTCGCCTCACTGCTGTCGATTCGTATCCCATAACGATCTCCATACTGAATTTTTAGACGCTGATTGACATTATTGATACCGATATGTGTCTGGTCTGCGTTCTCACCACTATGAAGCGTATGGCGTAAATCTCCCAATTTGTAATACGGCATCCCCACACCATTGTCGCGGACATAGATAATGACATCTTCTTCGTTTTGCGTAATTTCAATTGTCAGCTTTCCCTGTCCGGTTAATGCTTCCAACCCATGGACAAAGGCATTTTCCACAAAAGGCTGGATAATCAACGGCATTACTTTTCGGTCCAAATCAACAACGGGATCTATCACGACGTTTGAAGTAATTCGGTCTCCGAACCGATATTCCTGTATTTTAAGGTAATTTTCAACCAGTTCAATTTCCGAGCGCAGGGAAACCATCTGGTTACTGACCTGAATATTCCGACGCAAAATCTTCGCCAGCATTTTGACCAGATCTTCAATCTCTTTCTGTCCATTTACCCGAGCTTTCATACGAATCGTTTCTAATGTATTATATAAAAAGTGCGGGTTAATCTGGCTGGCAAGCATTTTGAACTCCACCTCTTTTTGGCGGGTATGCAGCTTCTCTTTCTGCACTTTCTCCTCTACGATATTGGTGGTCAAATCCTGGATATCCCCCATCATCTTTTCCACTTCCCGATAGATTTCGGCAATCTCATCATTGCCCGCAATCGGTTCCACCGCCTCATACCTCCCATTGGCAACCAAAAACATCTGTCGGCGCAGAGCTTTTAGACGTGTTCCAAAGGTGTTGGAAAACCATACGATCATAATGACCGAAATGACTAATGAGAGTCCAACAAAAAAATACGTATTCAGGCTGATGCGGTTAAGCGTCCCCTTTATCTCCCGGTAATCCTGGATACACAATACCATAAATCCACCCAAACCCTCCATGGGCGATACCTTACGATACGTTAGCAAATATTCATCCACGTTCCGGGTCACACTGATCGTTTCCGTAATCTTGCTAAAATCCGACACCTGTTTTAGTAAGAAAAAATTAATCCTCTTCCATGGCAGGTTCGTCCGCACGATCTCTCCATCGGCATGTAATAACAGCACATCGGCAGAACTTCCATTCATTTGTTCGTCCAGAAGTCGGGTATTCAACCGGAGCGCCAGAACGCCAACCTCCTCCTCTTCTGAATTCGTCAGTACACGGGAAAATTGAATCTGTCTCTCCTCCTCTTCCCCGTAATATCCCCAAAAACCTTTTTCTCCAGACTGCACCGTCTGTCGATACCACGTCATCTGCTGCTCGTCCAATGTCAGAAGCGCAAACGGGTCGATTTCATAAATGGCCTCATTTCCTGTATAAACCACAATATCCGTGAAACATTCCCGATAATCCTCCTGGAGCCGCCGCAGTTTTTCGATCTCCTGCTGATCTTTCTCTGATAGCTGTACTTCACCATAGTCCTTTTCCACGATCCGAAGAAGATCCCGGTCAGAACATAGTTCCTCAGATACCCGCTCTGCTATGGACATGAGCTGACTGGTTTCCGTGGCCAGAAAAGATACCGTTTCTTCCTGCGCCGTCCGGCTCGCATCCAAAACCTCTGTCCCTGCATGGCTATTGACATAGATACTAGTCCCTATAAAAGGAATAATGCCTCCTATAATATAAATAAGAAGCATTCTTTCCCTTAGCCGTATATTTTTTAAATGAATTCGTTTCCGACTTTTCTTCATAATATCCTCATTCTGTCTGACCGACTACACATCCTATCCGGCCTGTCCGTCAAATTTGAACTGAACCTGCAACGGCTCCTTTAACGGTTTACCCGACAGAGAAGTCACATTGGTCGTGATATTCAATATGTAAGATTCGTCCTGCGCGTATGGTTCCAGTGGCTCAACTTCGATCTCATTTTCCAGTGAGTTATACCGGATCGCCGTTCTGAGGGGCGACAGATTAACTGTAGTTACATAGAGATTCACATTGTTTACCGTCTTGGGATCTAATGGAATGTTAAATTTAATCTTCCACAAAAAATTCCCCGTCTTGAATTTTAAATCCTGAATGACCTTCGTTTCCAACCCTTCCGTCATGTTTTCAAACGCCAGATACTTTGCCATCCACTTCCACCGCCTTTCTGAAATACTTTCTATTAAAATAATTCTGCATAATACTTTATAAATATGCCTGATACGACCATAGTAACACATATTTTACTATTTGTGTAGCCTTATCTGGCAAGATCATGGTGGATGGCAAATATAGGAATTGGCTTATATTTCACGCACATAACAGGGACAGGAACAACCATTCCCCCTCTGTCGGCTTTATTTCCGTACAGTTTCCCGTTACCGGATCATATGAATAATATGCGGCGCTATCCTCTACTTCTTCATAGAAATCTTCTTCATCCTTTTCAACCTGATAGGTTTTCAGAAATATTTTCCCTTCTATTGATCCCAAAAACGCCCACTCCTGGTTCTTCCCCTCTTTTTCCTGCTCCATATTCCATTTCGCTTTTTGCAGACCGGTTTTATCTGTTAGGTCATAACAGAGGATGTTTTGTATTCTGTTCGCATAATAAAAATCCGGTACGAAGAAAAACTGTCCATCCACCAAACAGGAATACGTACATAACAGATCCCATTCCTCCATTTCTTTCTCACGCCTTCCTAAGATCTCCTGAACATCATCCTCCGTAAACAGTACCGTATTTATATCCGTCAGGATTTCACGGGAACACCATTCTATTTTATTTTCATGATTGATCCGCGGATATATAAAAGCTTTTTCCTCCTGATTCCAAAAACCGCTATTCACATAAGCTTCATCCAGATAGGTTACTTTACGGTCGCCGAAACGATATAAAAAAACACCACTTTCATTTTCTCCTTTAATAAAATAGCTTACTGCTACAACATCGCCACACACAAATATAGTATCTCCTATCAGGTGGCTTCTGCCGGAGGATGGAACATTGTCTATGTCTAAAAATTTTTTAGCCATTCTGTCATACACCTTAAACTCGTAACCATCACTCGTCATATATACCAAAAAACGTTTATCTGCATAAAACTCGCCACCCCATACGGCACTAAGTCCACCAGATTGGGTAATTCTTTCTATGCGGTTAATCTCTGGAAAACACATTCCATCCTTCTCTGTCAGCGGAACGGAATACAACTCACTTGGACCACAGAGATCTGGTTCATACTCATAAATTAATTCTTCATTATTAACATAGAGAAGATGATAAGGCTGTAGATGAATTGTCCGAACATATTCGCCATTCAATGTCCTCTCAATGACATTACCTCCATTTTTCTCAAATATATTTGTGTCGTTTGCGAAAGTATAGTTCCTGTTGCCCTCTCGGACCGGTTCTTTCAAATGGTATTCGTGATGTCTTGCCAGCTCTTTTAGACCTTTGAGAAGTGTCAAGTTTCCTTGATCTGGTTTACAAGTACATACATAGCATCTCCCGTCAAATCGAAGTTCCAGGTACAATTCTCCCTTAGCATAAACCATTTCCCGTATGAAATCTGCATTTTCTGAAGGCTTCTCCGGCAACACTTCTCGGATATCTTGTTCCGATGCCAGCATTTTCTCTTTTCCTGTTTGAAAATCATATACATAGACAGAATAATCACTTGTTAATTCTTTCGTTACCAGTCCGGTATAAAATACCTTCCCCTCCCCGGCTGTTATTTTGCTCTCACAGTTAATTCTATCGGTTATATTCTGAATATTCCGGTCTCCCATTCGGTAAGCATACACCCCCTCCACCAAACCATTCCGATATCGTTCCAAGGCAACATAACTATCTCCCTGTGAGGTAGTCCACGGATCTATCTGTCCACAATATTGATAGATCGTATTTTTCTCATTTTTGATTACTCGGTATTTTTTCCCAGCATCCTGATCCAAGATAAAGCAACCTTTATCGTCTTCAAATAACAGATCTTTTCCCTTGCCATAGCATAAAACAGCTTCCCAATCTTCCTCCCGGAAAATCTTTTCCTTCCGGTCAAGTTGTAACTGCTCTTTCCCATGTTCATGGGACAATGGAATTCGATATAAGGTAACCATATCATCTTCCATATACAGATTGGTACTACAGATTATTTCCCGGTCTGTGACTCCTTCTACCTCGATTTCCTCGTCATCTCCCCTGGAAAACAAAGAAAGATCCTGTGTGGAAAAAGTCTGGAGTACTTTATCTTCTGCCGAAAGCTGTAATAAGTTATACTCATCTTCCTCCTCCTGAAATCCCCAGGCATAACGATATTGGCTGTTCTCCCACCAACCATCCACATCATCGATTCCCGTAATCTCTATTTCCTCCTCTTCTGCTGCCGGATCATAAACCTCTTCCACATCGAGCATTGCCTGCTCCTGCAGTTCTTTTATTTCTGCGGATGTTAATACGCTCTTCTGTCCAGAATCAACATTCTGGTCTGCCATTTTGGAGCCACAGCCGGAAAGTAACGCAATGATAATGAGGATTACCACACCAGCCGCCACAAAGATCAAATAATTCCTGATTTGTTTATTCCACTTCTTTTTCTCCCTATCCATCCCTCTCCTCCTGCTCTATTGATCCATTGAAAAACTACCATCTTCTACTTGTAAAAAGGACTCTGCCCAAAACAGCTCACTATTCCCTCCGGCAGGATGTGCCATGGATCTTACCCCAATTAATCCCTCTCCCCGTTTCCAGACGAATTGCAGAATGTCTGCCGTATCGTAACCCTCTCCTCTAGATGTATAAGCACGGTAACATCGGATATCCTCTCCATGTTTCTCAATCCACTGATGATCTCCTTTTGCCATTTCTTTTAAGGAATCTTTCTTTTCTTCTTCCTGACAGACCAGAAAAGCGCTTGGGGGAAGCTCATTGTAAAATACCAGGCGGATTTTCTGCTGCCAATCCTCTTCTGCTTCCTCATCAAAATACCTTGCACTTCCCAAGTCCTTCGTGCTATAGAAACGAGGAATGTAATAGATCTGTTTCTCCGTTACCCACAGATAGAAATAAAATCCCTCCATCCTCTCCTCCAGAAACTCTTTTTCACTCTCCTCGGAGATTCCTCCCTCCTCGGAAAACGCCGCTTCTCTATTGGATAATTCTCTCGGCTCGCTAAACGTAACCAAATACAATGCACCGCCATTTGCCCGCAATTCCAACTCTGTCTGCATCGTTACCTTTCCCGAACTCATCTTATCCACCAGGAAATTTACCTCAGAATCTTTTGCAGCCGTCTCTGGAAAAAAAGGGTTCTCTAATTCTTTTTCATCTAATACATAAATGATGAAACTATTCCAAGAGTCCTGCATCCGTTTTCGGAGTTCTTTTTCTGAAACCAATTTATTTTCTGCTACTCCCTCTTCGGTCTCATTCACCACTGAAAACCACTGGTCGGTTACTGCGAACTCCCGCATCCCTTGATAATACTGCTCATACAGATCCTCTATCTGACGGTAATATTTCTTCTCCTTCTCAGGATCATCAATAAACCCTCCCTGTTCCTGATACGGCATGATGATTTCCCCCAATTTTTTTTCTTTCGCTCCGGCATAAAACTTCTTCACCGCTCTAAAATTCTCACGATCCATCTCCCCCTTGCTCCTGGATTGGATATAGGAAATAGTATCTATGGCAACTTTGCCATCGCTCAAAACCACGTCAAGGTCTGCATTGGAAGTATCCACCGCACCTCCATGGGTATGATCTAACTGCGGATAATGAAACAGCTTTGTTTTCGGATCATAATACCCCTCGTTCACCCAATTAGAATACCACCAATCCGGCGCCTCTTCTTTTTCGTCGTTCTCTTCCTCTGCTGCCAGCTTTACCAAACTCTTTCCATCTCTGCTGACCTCATAATATGTATTTCGGAAAACACTACCATTGCCTGACGTTGCGCTACAGATGATCTCCAACCATCCATTCTGGTCCATATCAGAAATCCGGTATTGATAATCCGATATCCTCAGCCAATCATCTTCTTCCGCAGGTACGTAACACCATTTTTCTTTGTACTGAATAATGGTTTCCAGTTGTTCTTCATAAGGAATATCCGGGGTTATCTTCTGTATTCCCGGTTGCAACGATGCCAAATCATCTCTTTCCACAGCCGAATCTAAAGTATATAGAGACTGAACCGGCACTTCCCTTTTTCGGTCGGAATGATCTGCACCACAGCCGGACAGACAAATCACAGCTATAATTTCTAATAGCAATAAAAATCTCTTTCTGTCACAGAAAAACCATGGCTTCCTTTGTTTTGAAACAATATTTTTACCCATTTTGACTGCCATCCTTCCTCAATTTATGTGTGATATGGCTAGAACATCCTGCGCTACAGGCAGATAACTCTCCTACATACATAGGTTTATCAAGCATTGGTTTATATTGTCAATCAAAATCATAGCACGCAGGTTTACTTATGTCAACCATTTTGTTTGCTTTTATTTACAACCCGACCTAAAAAATAACTAGTGCCATTTATTAACGGGTAATTTTTCTACTAATACAGGAATCAAGATGGTATTTTCTCGTTTTCTATTGTATTGTTCTCTAAAAACTTACATAATCAATATCCAACAACATACTCTTCTATCTTGACAAACATTAATTGTAAAAATCTAAAAATTTGTTGCATTATGAATAATGATTTCATATAATGGAGGCATGATATTCAAAAGGTAAATCGAAACTACAAAGACACACTGTTCCGTATGATATTTCGTGAAAAACGGAATCTTCTACATTGTCAGATCTTATCTGAATACACACAGTATGTTGAAAAGGTCAGAGCATATGCAGAAAGCATGTCCATAGAAGATGCCGTAGAATACGCTGTAGCAGAAAGTATTCAACAGGGTATCTTAACCGATTTTCTAACCAAATACAGACAGGAGGCGATACAGATGAGTATCTTTGAATATGACGAAGAAAAAGAAATGCGTCTACTGCGTCAGGCAGAGCGTGAGGGTGCACGCCAAGAAAATATGGAGGAAGCTCTTCGTAATCTAATGGAAACTATGAAACTCAATCTCAACCAAGCTATGGACGCCCTGAAAATCCCTGCGGAGGAACGGTCGATCTACACTGCGCGAATTCAAAAACAATAAAAGTCAGAGACATATTTTTAGTCCCGTTTTAAACCAAAGAAATGCAGGGGTGGTTTTGCACTCCCTGCATTTTTCTATCTCCTAATTGCTGTCACCCTGAAAAACCATACAGAAATTTGACTTTCCCCATTTTTTCTGAGAGACGGTTCTAGTCCAAAATAAGAAATGCA
>CANRZB010000021.1 GCA_947644195.1 uncultured Clostridium sp. | reverse complement strand
GTGCAGGAGATCATTAGAAGCCGGTTTCTCCGGGGATCCCTGAAAGATTCTTTATAGTATGCCAAAGAAAACAGCAGCACGGGACGAAATGTCTGAGCTGCTGTTTTTCCATTCTTTATTCAGATAGAATCGTGTGGTTCGTTTTGATGATACTGCGTGGCAGGGCATCCCGTGAATTTTTCCACGGTGCATCGGCATTGCGGTAATCAAACTTGTCGGTAAACCATTCCAGATCATCGGTGACCCGCTTCATATTTTCCAGATATGCCTGATTGAGATCCTGAAGAAAGGAATCCAGTTTGGACCCGGACCATTTCCGGCGTGCGGATCTTCGCAGGTCTGCATAGTGGGCTGTACAGAAGCCTTTGCCCTCTCGAAAGATCTGGCGGAATTCGTTATCTTTTTCATAGCAGTATAAAATGGTTTCTAGATAGCGGTCAAAGATGCGTTCCATCCGGTTGCAGATATAGCAGGAATGTTCCAGTTGATCCAGATATTCTTCCAGTTCATCGCTTTCCTTTTTGGAAAAAAGTCCTTTTGAGCTTCCCACAGGTTTCTGGCTTAGATTTTCAATCCGTTCGTTGGTTCGTTTCATGTGGGTATGCAGCATCAATGCCAGTCCGAGGCGGTTTTGATAGTCATACATCTGACGGATATGGTGACTGCAGAATCCGGTTTCATTGGTTTCCATGCGGACATCATCTTCCATATAGCTTGGTCCCATCACAAAGTCGATGGATTCCTTTTCCAGGTCAGTATAGAGTTTACAGACCGGACATTCGCAGTCCGTGCGAAATGCATCATTGACCGGAATGGTAAATAGTTGTTCTTTCATCCGTAGTTCCTCCTTTGGGTTCGTGGTTGCAGACATTCCGAGTAGGAAACATGGTGCAGACAGGCACCTGGTATCCGTTCTTACAGGGCTGCGCTATTTCTATGAATAGTATAACGTATGATGGAGTGATCTGGTTGGAAGAAATTGCAAATAATGAGAATAGTTAAGAAAATAGAAGAATAAGTTAGAAATAGATTGATTTACACGGAAATTGGATTGATGACCTGTATTGCAATAATAGATAAAATGAAATATATTATGGTTAGCACTCATAAAGAATGAGTGCTAATAAAGCGTGTATCATCAAAGGAGGCATATATTATGAAGTTAGCACCATTAGGAGACAGAGTTGTCTTAAAGCAGTTAGAGGCGGAGGAAACCACCAAATCTGGTATTGTGTTACCAGGCAATGCACAGGAGAAACCACAGCAGGCTGAGGTAATTGCCGTAGGACCGGGCGGTATTGTTGACGGTAAGGAAGTGGAGATGCAGGTAGCCGTAGGCGATAAGGTTATCTATTCTAAATATGCGGGTACTGAGGTTAAATTAGAGAGCGAAGAGTTTATTGTGGTTCGCCAGAATGACATCGTAGCAAAGGTAGTAGAATAAAAGACCCGATGTGGGGAATGAATTAGCATAACAGGATGCAACAGATTGGAGGAGTTGAAATTATGGCAAAGGAAATTAAGTTTGGAGCAGATGCGAGAGCTGCATTAGAAGCAGGTGTGGATAAGTTGGCGGATACCGTAAAGGTAACTTTGGGACCAAAAGGCAGAAATGTAGTTTTGGATAAGTCCTTTGGCGCACCACTGATTACCAACGATGGTGTGACGATTGCAAAAGATATCGAGCTGGAAGACGGTTTTGAGAATATGGGTGCCCAGCTTGTCAAGGAAGTGGCAACGAAGACCAATGACGTAGCAGGAGATGGTACCACAACGGCAACCGTATTAGCGCAGGCAATGATTAATGAGGGCATGAAGAACCTGGCTGCCGGTGCTAATCCGATTATTCTGCGTAAGGGAATGAAGAAAGCCTGTGACAAGGCAGTGGATGCAATCGCAGAGATGAGTTCCAAAGTTACCGGTAAGGAGCAAATTGCCAGAGTAGCAGCGATTTCTGCCGGAGATGATGTCGTAGGCGATATGGTAGCAGATGCTATGGAAAAGGTTTCTAATGACGGCGTTATTACCATTGAGGAATCCAAGACCATGAAGACGGAGTTGGATTTAGTAGAGGGGATGCAGTTTGACAGAGGTTATGTTTCCGCATACATGGCTACCGATATGGATAAGATGGAAGCAAACTTGGAGAATCCATACATCTTAATTACCGATAAGAAAATCTCAAATGTGCAGGAGATTCTTCCTTTATTGGAGGAAAGCATGCAGGCTGGTGCAAGACTATTAATTATAGCAGAGGATGTTGAGGGAGAGGCTTTGACTACTCTCGTATTGAACCGACTGAGAGGTACGATCAATGTTGTAGCAGTAAAGGCGCCAGGTTATGGTGACCGCCGTAAAGCAATGTTAGAGGATATTGCGATTCTGACGGGTGGTACGGTAATCTCGGATGAAGTGGGATTGGATCTGAAAGAGGCTACCTTACAGCAGTGTGGTCGTGCTAAATCCGTAAAGGTACAGAAAGAGAATACTGTCATTGTAGATGGCGAGGGCGATAAGGCTGCGATTGATGCCCGTGTATCACAGATCCGTGCACAGATTGAAGAAACGACTTCTGATTTCGACCGTGAGAAATTGCAGGAGAGATTGGCGAAGTTAGCTGGTGGTGTTGCTGTGATCCGTGTAGGTGCAGCGACAGAGACAGAAATGCAGGAAGCAAAACTGCGTATGGAAGATGCGCTGGCAGCAACCAAGGCAGCGGTAGAGGAAGGCATTATTTCTGGTGGTGGATCTGCATATATCCATGCATCGAAAAAAGTAGCAGAGTTGGCAGATGCGATGGAAGGTGATGAGAAGACGGGTGCCAATATTATCTTAAAGGCGCTGGAATCTCCTTTGGCAACGATTGCATACAATGCAGGGCTAGAGGGCGCTGTGATTATCAATAAAGTCCGTGAATCTGAGTTGGGCGTAGGCTTCAATGTTCTGACCGAGGAATATACCGATATGGTTCAGGATGGTATTGTAGATCCTGCCAAGGTAACTAGAAGTGCATTACAGAATGCAACCAGTGTAGCATCTACCCTTTTGACGACAGAATCTGTAGTATCTAATATCAAAGAGGATGCTCCGGCAATGCCTGCAGGCGCAGGTGCCGGTGGAATGGGTATGATGTAATAGACGGATCAATCCCAGTGTACTGTTAGGGATGTGTTTTCCCTGAAATCTTAGAGAATAGAAAGAGAGTTCCCGCCTGGGCGCTCTCTTTTTCTCGTTCTTTTTGCCTTTTAATATCCGGGGTTTTGTGATAAAATAACAGTAATTGTTTTAGATACGGGCAACCTGAGATTTATGGAAAGGACAAGAAAAGAACATATGATCAAATATGAATTAGTATCATTGGATAACAATTATGAAGAATTGGATTTGATGTCTGAATTGAACAAACGTGTCAATGCGGAACAAAAACTAGATCAGGCATTGGACGGCGTATTGCCGGAGTATTTTCTGAGCACGAACTGGGGGAAGGTAGAACAGGACAAAGAATTGTATCAACCGGCGATGGGGAAAGATTATAAGACATTGTTACTGGAACATAATAGAAAGCTTGGATTGACGAAGAGCAAGCCTCTGTATGACTGCCTGGTATCAGCGGCAGGATTTCTGTATGATGTGGATCCCGATGTGATTGGAGATCAGGATTCCCGTCAGACGATTCAGTGGCAGCAAGATCAGTTAGAATATTTCGTATCTAATTTTGGGGAAGATCTGCTATCTGCTTGTTATCATCACAAGAGTGAAAATAATTCTCACATTCATTTTTTAGTTACCACAGATTCTGATATGGAATATTTTGTGTCCAAGTATCTGCAGCGTTTTCCAGAAACAAAAACGGCGGATGAAGAATTTTCGTATGAAGGTCAGCTTTCTTCCTTTGCCTATGTACCTCAGCCAAGGGAAAATGACGACGCTCATGAACTGGTGTATGACCTTCGAAGTAAAATGCAGCGGCAGGGGCAGTCAGAGCGTCAGCAGCAAATTCTAAATATTGTTATGGATTATTATAATTCGGTGGAGACGGAGATGGTGAATGCCGCCAGAACCGGGAAAATGAGTACCAGGGATTTCTTTGAACATGTGCAGCTCTTTTTGACGAGGGGAAATAAAGTCAGGGTGGCACCGGAAGAACTTCCGGCACTATTGCAGCTCGTAAATAAGGCGTTTTTTGGTTATTATGTCCTGGATGATCTGATCAATGATGACAGTATTTCCGATATCCGTGTCATGTCCCCGAACCATATTCGTGTCAAACGTAACGGAAAACGTATGACCTCCAATCTGACGTTCCGCGATGAGACCGATTATCTTCGTTTCCTGGAAGGAATTGCGATTCGAAACCGCACTACGCTGGAAAATTATAATGCGGTACAGAATTTTACCGATACCGAAGGAAATCAGCGGTTTATCCTGCGTTTTGATATCTCGATGCCCTATGTGAATTCTACGAAATATCCGTATCTGATTATTCGTAAGGTGCCAAGGAAAAAATATACGATGAAAGATTTGATGCGCTATCAGATGTTGGATCAGAATACAGCGGTTTATCTGATTGATAAGGCAAAAAATTCTAGCGGTATTCTCTTTACCGGGAAAGGTGGATCCGGCAAGACTTCGTTGATGAATACGCTGTTGGAATATATTCCTTATGATAAGTCAGCATTAGTAATTCAGGAAAATGAGGAATTACATACGGATACCCATCCCGATATCATGTTCCAGAAGACGGTGACAGCAAGAGGGCGGGATGATTTGAATTTCGATTTGAAGGATTTGGCAATCAACGGCCTGCTGGCCGATCTGGACTACTTTATCATCGGTGAGATTAAGGGTGGAGAGGCTCTCTATGCGATGAATGCAATGATTACCGGACATAAATGCTGGGCAAGCTGTCATGGATCCAATCCATCCAAGGCGATGTATAAGCTTGCCGATTACATTAAATACGAGGCAGACTATTCCAAAGAGGACTGTCTGAAAATGTTGGAAGAACTGGATATTATCGTATTTATGAAAGACTTCAAAGTTTATGAAATTGCGGAAGTGACGGGATGGAGTGATGCGAAAAAAGATTTGACGTATCACACGATTTATAAAAGAAAGAAAAACATAGAATCGACGTATGTTAAGTTGGAAAAGGAGAAGAAGGCAGCCTCTCAAACAGAGCAGCAGGTGGCAGCGGCATCAACCATTGCTACAAAACCTGCAGCCGCTTCCGGTGCCGGCGGTGGAAAGAGTGCTATTCTCAGTGAAAATGAAATGTTATTTTAGTTTATTAAGAAAAAAGACAATCCACAGTCTGTCCTAATGCGGGGCAGACTGTGGATTGTCATGAAAGAAAAAGATTGACCACGAATGGAGGACCGAATTCATGGAACCATTATATTCCGAAACTTATTTAGAAGCAAAACCATCTCCGAAACGGAAACAGAAGCGCATGTTATTGATTTTGCTATGCATTGTATTATTATTGGTGGATGTACTGATTTTACACAGCGCGATTGGATTGTTTTTAGTGATTGTCATTGATGCGTTAATTATTGTATTTTTGCCAACAAACCAGATTGCCTATGAATATGTTTTCGTTGATGGACAGATTGATTTTGATTGTATCTATGCCGGATCCAAACGGAAAAATTTGGCAAAGGCAGACCTGGAATCCACCGATGTCGTTGCGCCGGAGGGATCCCATGAGCTGGATTCCTACCAGAATTTAAAATGTGAAGATTATTCTTCCGGATATGAGGAGCACAAACATTATGTCATCGTGTACCGGGGAGAGAACGGTGTTTCCTCCAAAATAAAATTTACGCCAGATGAGAAGATGCTCTCTAATATGAAGATGAAAGCGCACAGCAAAATTAAGGAGTATTAGGGCACGTTACAGATATGTTACTGCAAGGCAGGGTTTTTCACAAAGGGTTATTGCACATGGAAGAGTATAAGTTTTATAATGTGCAAAAAACGTGGAAACGCAAGAAGAAAATACAGGTTGACAATGATTTGAGGAATGGTGTATACTTGTCAAAATATTTAGATAACCAGATAGAGTGAGTGACTTAAAGGAGGAAATTAGAATGGGTACGATAATAGGTGAAGGCATTACATTTGATGATGTTTTACTCGTTCCACAGTATTCAGAGGTGATTCCGAACGAGGTATCACTACAGACAAATTTAACGAAGAAGATTCGGCTCAACATACCAATGATGAGCGCAGGGATGGATACGGTGACAGAATACCGGATGGCAATTGCTATGGCCCGGCAGGGTGGCATTGGTATCATCCACAAAAATATGTCGATTGAAGCACAGGCAGATGAAGTGGATAAGGTAAAACGTTCGGAAAATGGGGTCATCACAGAACCATTTTATTTATCTCCCGATCATTCTTTGGGGGATGCAGACCAGTTGATGGCTAAGTTCCGTATCTCAGGTGTCCCTATTACCGAGGGAAAGAAGTTAGTTGGGATCATTACGAACCGCGATCTGAAGTTTGAGACAGATTTTTCGAAGAAAATCAAGGAATGTATGACTTCAGAGGGGTTGATTACCGCAGAACAGGGAATTACGATTGAAGAAGCAAAGAAGATCCTGGCAGCCAGCCGGAAAGAAAAACTGCCATTGGTGGATAAAGATGGAAATCTGACCGGATTGATTACGATAAAGGATATTGAGAAACAGATTAAGTATCCATTGGCAGCCAAGGACGAGCAGGGCCGACTTTTGTGTGGTGCTGCGGTTGGGATTACCGCCAATGTTTTGGACCGGGTTGCCGCACTTGTGGACAAGCATGTGGATTGTATTGTATTGGATTCTGCACATGGGCAGAGTAAAAATGTGTTGAATTGTGTGAAAATGGTTCGGGAAGCATACCCGGATCTGCAGATTATTGCAGGTAATGTCGCAACTGGCGAGGGTACGGAGGATTTGATTAAGGCCGGTGTGGATTGTGTCAAGGTAGGAATCGGGCCAGGATCCATTTGTACGACACGAGTTGTAGCAGGTATTGGTGTACCACAGATGACGGCCGTGATGAATTCCTATGAGGTAGCCAGAAAATATGACATTCCGATTATTGCAGATGGTGGAATTAAGTATTCTGGTGATATGACGAAGGCATTAGCGTCCGGCGCCAATGTATGTATGATGGGAAGCCTGTTTGCTGGATGTGATGAAAGTCCGGGAACTTTTGAGTTATTCCAGGGAAGAAAGTATAAAGTGTATCGGGGGATGGGCTCTATTGCTGCGATGGAAAATGGCAGCAAAGACCGTTATTTCCAAAGTGATGCCAAGAAACTGGTGCCGGAAGGTGTCGAGGGCCGTGTGGCATACAAGGGAACGGTGGAAGATACTGTATTCCAGTTGATTGGAGGAATCCGGTCTGGTATGGGATATTGTGGCGCACCGGATATTCCAACCTTACAGAAGACAGCCAAGTTTGTGAAGATTACAGCTGCTTCTCTGAAAGAAAGCCATCCACATGATATTCATATTACGAAAGAGGCACCTAATTATACGGTGGAAGGAAACTAAGACGGTGTAGGATGGTCGTCCAATCGTAAGAAGCGAAGCAAGGAAGTGTAGATGCAATATCTGCTCTTTGCGGCGGATATGTTTCGATTTTTGTAGTCGATACCGCTTAGAAATGAGTTTACATATGAAAAAGTGGACTAAAAAACAGAAAGAGGAGTTTAAAAATCGTGTTATTATTGTCAGTGCAATAACATTAATTGCTATTTTGACTTTCACGGGTGGATTGACTGTTTATCAGAAGATTATGAGATCTGCCAATCCGCCTGTGCCAACGGTAAAGCCAGCGAATTATGCGGTGCCGAAGCCGGAGATGCAGGAGAAGTTATTGACAGTGAATCCAAATTCCCGGCCGGGAATTGCTCTGAAACAGGTTCATGGTATCGTTATTCACTATACTGCGAATCCTGGTACGGATGCTATGGCGAACCGTAATTACTTCGAAAATCGCAAGGATCTGGAGGAATCCGTGCGCAATAAAGTTAGCAGTCATTTCGTGGTTGGATTGGATGGTAAGATTATCCAATGTATCCCACTGGATGAAATTGCCTATGCCTCCAATGACCGCAACCAGGATACGATTTCGATCGAGTGTTGTCATCTGGAAAAAAGCGGAAAGTTTACGCAAGAAACCAGAGCATCTGTGGTTCGTTTGGCTGCCTGGCTATGTGGGAAATATGCACTACAAAAAAAGGATATTATCCGGCATTATGACGTGACTGGTAAGATGTGCCCAAGGTATTATGTCAAACATCCAAAGAAATGGGCTGCGATGCAGACGGAGATTGTGAAAGAGATGAAAAAATATAAGATTAAGTAACAGCTTGATGGGATTTGTGCAAAACAGAGAAATTGTAATAATATTTCTCTGTTTTTTTATGCGTAATAGATATTGCTTTTTTAATATTATATGTTAAAATGATTCTTAAGTCACATATATAATAACATATGTAAAATGGAGTTGTGGGAGGCGGCATTTTACTTCATATTGTGAGAACAGGATGGGACAATGGTATTAATCACATTGGACAGACGATGGGGAATGAGACAGAAGTCCGGGGCCTGAGTTTGTCCAATGCCATTTTTAACTCTGAATCAGATGGATGGAAAATGGTGGAATGGAGGTCAATATGAAGAAAACGCGGGAGGTAACATGGTTCTTTGTGCTCTTATTGATGTGTCTGTTTATTTTGGGGTATCGTACCGAACAGGCCAGTGCAGCGGAGTACTCCATAGAGGATATTGGAAAAAGAACGACGTATCGTTCTTTGGTAGGAGTGAACCTTTATTATGAAAATCAGCTATTGTATTATGCGCATGACATCTGGAAAAAAAGTGATGACCAATGGATCTATGATTATTCGGATTTAAACGGAGAAAAAGACGTTATTGTTCAGCAAAAGTATAATCCGAATCTGATCTGGATGGAAGATCCAGAAAGAGGGAAAGAGCGTTTTGTATTTTATCTGCCGAATCTGTTTCAAAAATTGGGCGGAACATATGAAGATTATTCCGTCATCATAGAGCATTATATTAACAATAAGCAAGTTCATTGTTACTTGGAAACGCCATTTGACACAGTAGATCCTAATGCGAAGTCTATTTCTCTGATGGAAGTCTGCAAGAACAGGAATACCATGTTGAAGGTATCATCTTTTAGTGCGTATAGTGCGAGTTATAAGTATAAATTATACAAAATATTGCGGATCCGGCAGGATGGTGATATACGGGTAGCGTCTGGAAACTGGTCACTGACTTCAACGGGTAATGCATATTATAATGGTAGTCAGTATATCATTCATTCCCTGCCACAGGTAACGCCGAATAGGGAAGGATATTCCTTTACTTTTGATGGTTGGTATTCTGCGATAACTGGTGGTAAGAAATACCAAGAAGGCGATGCGATTGAACGGGGAAGTACCATCTATCCGCGTTGGAGCAAAACTCCGAATCCTTATCCGGTGAAATGCATTGATATTGTTGGGAAAGATCTTTCTGGCATGAAGCTGGGAGAATCTGACTGGGTACAGGATTATGCATCGGTTGCAAAAGGAGCCCAGGCAGGCTGTATTCCTACAGAGAGCATGTATTATGAAGGGATGATATATACCGGTTGCAGCCAGTGTACCGTGGGTACAGCGGGAAATGTCGTTTATCGTTATTTTGATTATGCAGAATATCCGGTACAGATCATAGACCGCGTGTCAATTGGGCCCAATGCGGGTAAAGAACTGTTGCGGACATCCAGGACAGGGAGATATCAGAGTTCTGTGTCGGGAGCCGTTCTGGGCACAGAGACAGAGATTGGCGCCTATTATCCGGGGTATCGTTATCAACAATCTACCAGTGCGATAGTAAAGTCTGGCGGAGTTGTGGTGTATCGTTATTTTGTACCGATTTCCTATGATATTGTATTTGATGGCAATGGTGCAACCAGCGGGACCATGGACTGTCTGCGGGGATGCTGGTATGACCAGTCATATTCTTTGATTCCGAATGGATATCGCAGAGAAATACAATTAAAATTTGATCTGCAGGCAGAGGATGCGGTATGCGATATGCAGGAGAAAAAGGTTGCGCTGCGATGGAGCGGATGGGCAGAGAGCTGCTCTGGAGGGGGGCGTTATTCGGACCAGGAAAGCGTGCGAAATCTATCCTCTATTGGTGGAACGAAAAGATTATATGCCGTGTGGAATCCAGCAGATATCATGCTTCAAAACGTCCCGAAGCGCATGGGATATGTTTTTGCCGGTTGGTCAGAAGATCCGAAGGCGGTTTCTGGTAATACGGAATTCAGACTACAGGAGGATACTACATTATATGCAGTTTGGAAACCGGATACCGTCAATTACCATGTGGAGTATTACAAGGAAGAGTTGGATGGAAGTTTTCAAATGGCCACACAGTATCATTTTCAAAATTATACCGGAAGTTCTATTTCCCTTGAGGGGACATTGCCGGTTTACCAAGGATATTATCTGGATCCGGGATCTTCCACCTTGGAGGGGACGGTACAAGGTGATGGCAGTTTGGTTCTGATGGCATATTATCGTAGGAATTCTTATCAGATTCAATTCGATGATTTATTGGGTCAGGCAGAATTTCCGGTATTACAGGGGATTTTTGAACAGACGGTGCAGATTCCAGAAGAAAAACCGGAGCGGAAAGGATATCACTTTGCAGGATGGACAGCAGATCCAGAGAGTACCCAGGTCTATTGTAAAGCGGGCGATACCTATCGTATCCCCAATCATAATCAAACACTCTATGCTGTCTGGCAGCCTGATTCCTATGAGATCTGCTTTGATGGGAATGTACCCGAGCAGGATGCTGATCCCGTACAGGGGAAGATGTCTGCATTGACGGCCTATTATGAGACCGAAGTAACCATTCCTGCCTGTCAGTGGAACAGGAGAGGATATGAATTTACAGGATGGAATTCTTCGGCAGATGGAACGGGAACCAACTATACTGTAGGGCAGCAGATAGCGACATTGCAACAGGAGCAGGAGTCTGTAGTTACTCTCTATGCCATGTGGAGGCCGGTGGAAGGGGAAATACAGTATCATTGTAATTTTCCTGTAACCAGCTCATCCACCGGAAAAGGAAGTATGCGTAATACAAGATATCGCTATGGGGATCCTTGGAAGTTGCAAGCCTGTGCTTTCGAGCTGCCGGGTTATGATTTCGCAGGATGGAACACCCATGCGGATGGATCAGGAGAATCCTATTGTGACAGGGAAAGAATGGATCGGAAGATAGAGAAAGCAGGGCTACAAAATCTCTATGCTGTCTGGCATCCAAGAAAAGATACGAAGTTCTATCTGCTATTAGAGAAACCGTCCTTGGATGGGCAGGATACGAAACGGGAAATGCTAGTGATGGAAGGAGAGACAGATCAGCCTATTTCCGAAGCGGTTATGGCGCATTATCAAAACAAAGGATGGGAGGGGATGCTCCAGGATTTTGTAAAAGGATTTACGGTAACGAATCCCCAGGAGTTAGAGCAACAGGTTGTTGCTGCCGATGGACAGACAGTGATCACGGTATGTCTGAAACGGAAGAAACATACGGTGCGTATTGTGCGGGATGCTTCGGATCAAGCCAGTACCTGCTATGCTATGCATGAAATGATGCATGAAGATACCTATCAGTTTCCGGATCATGTACAGGGAGTGGCTGTAGAACGTTATCAAGACTCCCAAGGGAATGTATATCAGCCAGGAGAAAACATCACTGTGCAGGAGGATTCCTGTTTTATGATGCAGCATGCGGTTACCTATCGGATGGGAAAGGATTTCCAGGTCAGTTATCGTTCTCATGATATGCCACTGGTGTTAGAAAAGCCAATAGAAAAAGAATATTATTTCAGCGGCTGGTATTGGGATGAATCTTGCCGTGATTTTGCTGGAAATGCCGGAGATATCATATATATTACAGAAAATCGGAATTTATTTGCTAAATGGACGGAGAAAAAAATTACCTATCAGATCCAATATGATTTGGGGAATTATGCGGATATATTTTTCCTGGAGGAACCTGTCAGACAGTACCAGTATGGAGAACAGGTTATATTACCGACGGCTGCGCAGCTATGGATACAGGGATATGAATGGATTGGCTGGTATGAAAGTGGAGACGAACATAAAACAATAGGGAAGTCTATTCCCAAGGATGCTTATGGAGATAAGACATACCGGATACTGCTTCGGAAGAAATCAGAAGCAGAGGAAACACCCAATCCGGGAAATCAGAAGCCAGATGGACCGGAGCCAACTTCAGAAAATCCTAAAGATGATTCCAAGGTAGATCCGGGTCAATCCGATCCAGCTCTCAAGGATCCAGACAAAATCCCCGATGGTTCCGGGGAAAGTTCTATGCCGGATAACCCAAGTAAGCCAAGTTTACAGGATGTTCAAGAAAATCCATTGAATTTAACGGGAAGTGGAAACGGTATGGGCGCATCATCTGTTGTAACACAGAAACGAATACCGATTGGTACTGTGAAAGGGAGTGCTGCAAACAATAAAAAGAAGAAATTTTCCCGAGGAGCATTGACCTATCAAGTATTATCTTCCGCTAAAAAAACAGTAAAGGTAATTGCAGCGGATGGCAGAGCAAAACGTATTCGGATTCCTTCATCGGTTACCTGGAAGGGAACACGGTATTCTGTGGTAGAAATTCATAAGAAAGCATTTTACCGCTGTAAAGTGTTAAAGCATGTTAAGGTGGGAAAACGAATACAACGCATTGGAAAACAGGCATTTTATCCATGTAAAAAACTAAGAACCGTAGTATTGCAAGGGGGAAAGATTCAGAAGATTCAGAAAAATGCGTTTGCAGAGAAGAATGGGATCATTCGATTTTCTATGCCAGCCAAATATCAGAAAAAATACCTTCGTTTGTTAAAGAAGAGTCAGCTTCGTCATATCAGAATACAAAAAGCTTAGTGGTCTTTGTATTTTCTCTATTTTCAGACAGTCCTATTGAAAGGGAACAAAAGAATGGGGAAATCTTCGGAGACGATGGATTTCCCCCATTAGAAAAAAGCTGCCCACACCTTGACAGCTTTTCCTATCGTTGATTTTGCTTATTATGCAATTTTATTAACCGCAATCGTCAGACGCGAGATCTTTCTGGAAGCTGTCTTACGGTGATATACACCCTTGCTGGCAGCTTTATCAATCTCAGTGATTGCTGCGGTTAATGCAGTAGTAGCAGCAGCTTTATCTTGAGCCGCGATGGCTGCGTCTACTTTTTTGATCGCTGTCTTAACTTTAGACTTGATCGATTTATTTTTTTCTGCATTTCTGCGTTCCACTAAAATTCTCTTTTTTGCTGATTTAATATTTGCCATTTGTCCGTCACCTCCCAATCGTGAAATGTTGTGTTTCTTCAAACCGGACACGGTCGCTTTGAGTAAACATACTAGATCATAATAAACGAATCAAAATAGATTGTCAATACATAATTATCAAAAATATGGAAAAAATGTTACTATTGACGGTTTTTCTATTTGGAATCCTTAGTGTGTAGAACTATGCAGAGAGTAGACTGTTAAGCAGGAAAAAGGGAGGAACGTATGGGAGAGTATGGGACGATGGAAAAGCGGACGGATCTGGCGATTGAAGTCAGGGAGAGTTTTCCGGAAGATGATGTAGAGGTTTCTGGCGTAAAATTAAATACGGAATCTTTGGAAGATGGAAAGATTCAGGTAACCACGGTAGAGATCGTAAATGATCATGGAGCAGAGGAAATGGGAAAGCCTATTGGTACTTACATTACTCTGGAATTTGACGAAATGTATCAGTCGCAGGAGCAGGTGCACAGTAAGTTGGTAGAACGATTTGCCGACATTTTGCAGGATATTACCGGAGGTCTGGTAAATACCGATCAGAAATTATGCCTGTTTGTATCTGGCCTGGGAAATCGTTTTGCAACGCCGGATGCGCTTGGACCCTATGTCGTAGAGCATATTTCTGTCAATAGACATTTGGAGGAAGATATTCCACAGGAATCTGGTAATGTAGTCTGTGCGGTAGTACCGGGAGTAATGTCTCAGACCGGATTAGAAACCGGAGAGATTCTGGGAGGAATCATTGCCAGATCCAAACCGGATCTACTGTTGGTGATTGATGCATTAGCAACCCGGAGTGTCAAGCGATTGTGCCGGACGATCCAGATTACCGATACAGGCATTTTACCGGGTGCCGGGGTGGGAAACCACCGCTATCCAATTAATCGGGATACGATGGGGATTCCCGTGATTGCCATTGGAGTGCCTACCGTAGTAGAAGCTAATACGATTGTGCTCGAAACGATGGAAGAGGTATTACAGAGGGAAAAATTTAGTGAGGATGAGATTTCGTTATTTTTAGAGAATATATCCAGGCAGGCGATGAGTAATTTGTTTGTGACACCAAAGGATATTGAGGCCCAGATCAATCAGGTTGGAGACTTAATTGCCCAGGGAATCAATCGTTACAGTGCCCAAAATCATTAGAATATTTTCCTGGTTTCCTCATAGGTTGTAATAGTAGATACAAAACCGGTAACGGAGGAAATTATGAGGAAATGTGATAGGAAACATTGGAAATATTGGTGGAAGTGGATTGGTATGCTGTTGCTGGTGGTTTGGACAGGTATTGTACTGGGCGGTTTATATCGCCAGTATGACATTCTGGGAAAAATGGAAAGCCATTGCAGCGATACCTTGGTCAGACTTGGGTTTACCAATGTCACTTTGTTGCAGAATACCGGATGGGATCCCCGGAGTGTCTGGTGTGAGAGAACGGCATTGTTGCAGTATCTGATGGAGCAGAAGGGAGAAGAAGATGCTTCTTCCGTTGCACTGTTGCATCAAAATTTGGGAAGTGGTCTGACGGATGGAATATCAGGAGTGGACAATCATTCCGATGAGGTAGAGGATGTAGCAGTTTTTAATAATGGAAGTTCTGATATTACAGATAACAATATCAGTCTGACGGAGTATACCCAAAAATTATTTTCTCCAGCCCCTTCCGTTGCAGCATCTGATAAAGAGAAGGATAAAATCGTGAAAACAGCTGGAAACACAAGCTCTTCCACGGGAGGGGATACTGCTGCCGGTGGAAAGAAAAATGCGGAAATGATGCAAACACTGAAACGTCAGAAAAGTCGTTCCTATTTGCTTAAAAATTTTTATATTGTGGATTCTTCTACGTCCATTGACCCCAAAGTTTTTCAGGTTGATGAATTGTTGAACCGGAATATGACGATACAACAGAAGAAGGAACCGCAAATTTTGATTTATCATACGCATGGGGCTTCCGAAGCTTTTATCGACAGTCGGGCAGGAAAAAAAGAAGATTCTATCATTGGCGTGGGTGGGGAGCTGGCAAAGCTGCTTACCGAAAAATATGGATATCATGTGATTCATGATGAAACAGAGTATGATCGGATTCATGGTAATATAGACAGGAACAAAGCGTATAATCAGTCCTACGCGGGAGTGACTAAGACATTACAGAAGTATCCGGGGATTCAAGTATTAATTGATCTTCACCGGGATGGGGTAGGAAATAAGGTACACCGTCTCACAACGATCCATGGGAAGCGGACGGCACAGGTCATGTTTTTTAATGGATTATCCAGAAACAAGAAAGGGGATATTGCTTATCTACATAATGATAATCTACAGGCCAATCTTGCTTTCAGTCTACAGTTAAAATTGGCATGTATGGAGACATATCCCGATTTTGCGAAGCCGATCTATCTGAAAAATTACCGTTATAACCTCCATCTGCGGGAACGTTCCCTGCTGATTGAACTGGGGAATGAAAATAATACGCTGCAGGAAGCCAAGAATTCCATGGAGCCCCTGGCGGGAGTTTTACATCAGGTTTTATCGGAATCTTGAGCTTCTATCCAATATATGATATCATAAGGTGTCAATGAGGTTCCGACAGAAAAGTTTTTCTGCTTTGCGAAAAGCATGCTGGCGGACCAATACTTAGATTCTGGCAGAATCAGAATTGCCAGACAGAGAGAGTTATGGAGGAAATACATGGAGAGAATAGATCAGTCTCATATCAGGAATTTTTGTATCGTGGCGCATATTGACCACGGCAAGTCTACTCTGGCAGATCGAATCATAGAGGCAACCGGGTTGCTGACAAATCGGGAAATGCAGGCGCAGGTATTAGATAATATGGAATTGGAGCGGGAGCGCGGGATTACTATTAAGGCGCAGACCGTTCGCATTGTTTATCGGGCGAAGGATGGGGAAGAATACATCTTTAATCTAATTGATACACCGGGACATGTGGACTTTAATTATGAAGTCTCCCGCAGCCTTGCTGCCTGCGAGGGAGCGATATTGATTGTAGATGCAGCGCAGGGAATTGAGGCCCAGACATTGGCAAATTGTTATCTGGCGTTGGATCACGACTTGGAGATTATGCCCGTTATCAATAAAATTGACCTGCCGAGCGCAGAACCGGAACGGGTCAAGGAAGAAATTGAGGATGTGATTGGTCTGGATGCATCGGATGCTCCACTGATTTCTGCCAAGATGGGGATTCATATTGAAGATGTTCTGGAGCAGATCGTAGCAAAAATTCCGGCACCTTCCGGAGATATGGATGCACCGTTTCAGGCGTTAATCTTTGATTCCCTGTATGATGCATATAAAGGTGTCATCATTTTTTGCCGTGTCTTTGACGGTTTTCTTAGGAAAGGGCAGGAGATTTTGATGATGGCGACCGGAGCGAAAGCAGAGGTCGTCGAGGTAGGGATCTTTGGGGCCGGACAGTTTATTCCGACAGAGGAATTGAGTGCCGGAATGGTAGGATATATTACAGCGAGTTTGAAGAATGTACAGGATACTCGGGTAGGTGATACGGTAACTTTGGCGTCCCGTCCCTGTGCAGAAGCCCTGCCGGGGTATAAGAAGGTACAGCCAATGGTATATTGTGGGTTATATCCTGCCGATGGCGCTAAATATTCAGATTTGCGGGATGCTTTGGACAAGCTGCAATTAAATGATGCGGCATTGCAGTTCGAAGCGGAGACTTCGGTAGCGTTGGGATTTGGTTTCCGTTGTGGTTTCCTGGGACTGCTGCATCTGGAAATTATTCAGGAACGATTGGAACGAGAATATGCACTGGATCTGGTAACCACAGCACCTGGCGTTATCTATCATGTGTATAAGACCAATGGTGAGATGGTCGAAGTGACGAATCCATCCAATCTGCCAGACCCTTCCGAGATAGAACATATGGAGGAGCCGATGGTAGCGGCGGAGATCATGGTTACGACAGAATATGTGGGAGCTATTATGACATTATGCCAGGAGAGGCGTGGTGTCTACATTGGTATGGAATATATGGAAGAAACCAGGGCCGTCTTAAAGTATGACCTGCCGCTCAATGAGATTATTTATGATTTCTTTGATGCCTTGAAATCTCGTTCCCGCGGCTATGCGTCTTTGGATTATGAGATGAAAGAATATGTGCCTTCCAGACTGGTGAAAATGGATATCTTGATAAACCGGGAGGAGATTGATGCCCTGTCCTTTATTCTGCATGCGGATACGGCCTATGAACGAGGACGCAAAATGTGCGAAAAACTTAAAAAAGAGATTCCGCGCCAGCTTTTTGAGATTCCGATCCAGGCGGCGATCGGCAGTAAGATCATTGCCAGAGAAACCGTAAAAGCGCTGCGTAAGGATGTCTTGGCAAAATGTTATGGCGGCGATATTTCTCGAAAGAGAAAGTTGTTGGAAAAACAGAAAGAAGGAAAGAAGCGGATGCGTCAATTCGGAAATGTAGAGATTCCGCAGCAGGCGTTTATGAGTGTCTTGAAATTGGATGACGATCAGTAAAGAGGAGTAACTATAGTGAAACCGTTAGCCTTGTATTTACATGTCCCATTTTGTGTACAGAAATGTCTTTACTGTGATTTCCTGTCCATGCCTGCTGAGGTGAACGTGCAGCAGCAATATGTTTCCGCTCTCTTGCGTGAACTGGAATACTGGCGGGGACAGATTACAGGACGATATGTAGTGAGCAGTATCTATCTTGGCGGTGGGACGCCAACGGTGCTTTCACCGGATTGGCTCCAGCAGGTTGGAGATGCCCTGCAGCGATTTCCGTTTGCTTCTCAGGTGGAATTTTCGATGGAGGTAAATCCGGGAACATTAACTCTGGATCATGTGCTTACAATGCAGCGGATCGGCGTCAATCGGGTTAGTTTGGGATTGCAGTCTGCACAGAGACAGGAATTACAAGATTTGGGCAGAATTCATACGTATGAAGAATTTATAGAGAGTTATGCCCTATTGACAGAGTATGGTTTTTCCAACCTCAATATAGATTTGATGGCAGGAATTCCCGGACAAACAATAGAAACTTATGCTGATACCTTGGACCAGGTGTTAGCGTTTCAGCCAAAACATCTCTCCGCCTATAGTTTAATCATTGAGGAAGGGACCCCTTTTTTCGAAATGGACCAGCGGGGGGAACTACAGATTCCTTCCGAGGAAACAGACCGGTACATGTATACCTTGACGAAAGAACGGTTGTCCGCAGAAGGGTATGAACGTTATGAGATCTCTAATTATGCCAGACCGGGATATGCATGTCGGCATAATTTGGCATATTGGCAGATGGAAGACTACCTTGGTGTAGGATTGGGGGCGGCTTCCTATTTGGATGGGAAGCGATTTACCAATGGGAGAAGTTTGCAGGTCTATCTGTCCCAAAAGAAGGACTGCCATGTGGCGGAATCTCATGACCTGTCCCGGCAGGAGGAAATGGAGGAGTTCGTTTTTCTAGGGCTGCGTAAGATGTCAGGGATTTCTTTAGAAGAATACCATAGCCGTTTCGGTGTAGACTTTTATCAACTATATCGGAAGGTATTGCCTAATTTATTCGAAAATGGTCTATTGGCAGATACAGAAAATCATGGTAGAATCTATCTGACAGATCGAGGCATTGATGTGAGCAATACTGTACTGGCACAGTTTTTACTGGAAGGAAAAGAAGCCGAGTGAATTCTTGTTATCCATACGGAGTATTTGACGGCAGATTCGTTCTGACAGTGACAGAATGGATGATCGGATGCCTGCATGACAGATCAGAAAAATAGATGAATACATCATAATAGTAATGGAGGATGAACAAATGGCAAAAGTAGGAATTTTAATGGGAAGTGATTCGGATCTGGCGACGATGAGCAAAGCAGCAAAGATGTTAGAGGACTTTGGCATTGATTATGAGATGAATGTCATTTCCGCACATCGGGAGCCGGATGTATTTGTGGAATATGCAAAAACTGCAGAGGAGCGTGGCATTGAGGTAATCATTGCCGGGGCTGGTGGGGCAGCGCATCTTCCGGGAATGTGTGCAGCAATTTTTCCGTTACCGGTGATCGGGGTTCCAATTCATACAAAATCCGTTGGTGGTGTGGATTCCCTGTATTCGATTGTGCAGATGCCTTCCGGGATACCGGTTGCTACCGTGGCAATCGACGGTGCGGCAAATGCAGCCATTCTGGCAGCAAAAATGTTGGCAATTTCTGATCAGGCACTTCGTCAGAAATTAGCAGAGTATAAAGAAGGGTTGAAAGACCAGGTGGTGTCCAAAGATGCAAAACTAAATCAGTTAGGATATCAGGCATATCTGGATCAGATGTAATCGAAGCTTATTGCTTCAACGTAATGAAAGAAAGCAACCCCCGGATTTTTTCAGAAAAGTATTCGAAATTAAAACGCCAACGAAGCCTCTGCAAAGAGATTTTTGTACAGCATGGAAGCTGCTGCAAACGGCTTTGTTGGCGTTTTGTTCCCAAGGATCGGAAATCTATTGTTTTTCAGATTTAATTTTTCTTGAATTCCAACAGTTCTAATCCTTCATTGTCCTCTAATACCATGCGGATCATCCAGTCATTGACAAAGAGCAGCAAAGGATTTTCTTTCATATCCTTGACGGCTTTGACATTGTTCATACGTTTCAGTTTTGTAACGTCGGTCGAAGGGTCGCCGACCCAGCGGATGAAGCCATATGGCAGGCTTTCCAGGCGGATCTCACAGCCATATTCATTTTCAAGTCGGTATTTCAGTACATCAAATTGCAGAACTCCGACAACACCCACAATAATTTCTGACATTCCAGCAGAATATTCTTGGAAAATCTGAATCGCCCCTTCCTGGGCAATCTGAGTGATTCCCTTGACGAATTGTTTCCGTTTCATGGAGTTTAACTGTACGACACGGGCGAAATGTTCCGGGGCAAATGTCGGGATTCCTTCATATTCAAATTTATTGCCTGGAACCGTAATCGTGTCACCAATGGAGAACATACCAGGATCAAAGACACCAATCACATCCCCGGCATAGGCTTCGGAGATGACTTGTCTCTCCTGCGCCATAATTTGCTGCGGTTGGGATAGACGCAGTCTGCGTCCGCTCTGCACATGGTATACTTCCCGGTCTGCGTCAAATTTGCCAGAACAGATCCGCAGGAAAGCGATGCGGTCGCGGTGCGCTTTATTCATATTAGCCTGAATCTTGAAGACAAAGGCGGAGAAATCATGTTCCACCGGATCAATTTCTCCCTCATTGGACATGCGGGGCAGGGGGGAAGAAGTCATTTCCAGGAAATATTTCAGAAAGGTTTCAACCCCAAACGTGGTTAATGCAGATCCAAAAAATACCGGAGATAATTCTCCTTTTTGTACCTTTTCCAGATCTAGTGGATCGCTTGCGCCGTCCAACAGTTCGATTTCATCCACTAATTGATCGTAGAGTTCCTCGGTCGCCAACTCTCTCAGAGCAGGGTCTTCCAGATTGTAATCCGTTTCTGAAGCTGCCTTGGCGCCGCCTGTAGCAACTGCCTCAAAAGATCGTACCGTTTTGGCGCGTCGGTCATAAATGCCTTTGAAGCGTTTTCCAGAGCCAATCGGCCAGTTCATCGGACAGGTGCGGATGCCGAGTACGGATTCAATATCATCTAACAACTCAAAGGAATCTCTGGCTTCCCGATCCATTTTGTTGATAAAAGTAAAGATGGGGATATGGCGCATCACACAGACTTTAAATAATTTGATGGTCTGCGCTTCGACACCTTTGGAAGCGTCGATTACCATGACGGCAGAATCCGCTGCCATTAACGTGCGGTAGGTATCTTCGGAAAAGTCCTGGTGCCCTGGGGTATCCAGGATATTGATGCAAAAGTCATGGTAATGGAACTGAAGTACCGAGGATGTGACGGAAATACCACGTTCTTTTTCTATTTCCATCCAATCGGATACAGCATATTTAGAATTTGCTTTGCCCTTCACGGAACCGGCTGTGTTGATGGCGCCACCGTAGAGCAGAAACTTTTCGGTTAATGTGGTCTTGCCGGCGTCGGGATGGGAAATAATGGCAAATGTTCTTCGCTTTTTAATTTCATCTTGATATTGTCCTGATTTCGTACTCATGCTGCGAGCCTCCTTTTTTACAATCCCTATCATTATAGGGGAAAAGAAGGATAGTTTCAAGAAATTTTACACAAAGATGATACTTTTAGAAAATGCTGCATAGAATGGTAGTAATCGTATTGTCGCCCATGGGGGCGTGGAGGAAATATGGCTACAGTAATGTTAGATGCAGGTCATGGCGGCTATGACGCAGGAGCATCCAATAACGGCCGTCTGGAAAAAGATGATACTCTCCGGCTGGTTCTGGCAGTTGGGGAAATTCTGGAAAACAATGGAGTAAATGTTCTATATACCCGCACGGAAGATATCTATCAGAGCCCGAATGAAAAAGCAGGGATTGCCAATCGCAGCGATGCGGATTATTTTATTTCTATCCATCGAAATTCAAGTCCTAATCCAAATACGTATTCCGGTGTGGAAACGCTGGTTTATCAGGATTCCGGGATCCCAGCGCTATTTGCGGAAAATATTAACCGGGAATTAGAGCAGGTTGGATTCAAAAATCTGGGAACCAATGAGCGTCCGGGTCTGGCTGTGCTGCGGGGAACCAGGATGCCGGCAGCCTTGGTGGAAGCAGGATTTATCAATACGGACCAGGATAACGAGCTCTTTGATGCAGCGTTTCAGGAGATTGCGGCAGCTATTGCGCAAGGGATCATGCAGACAGTACAGGGGGCAGCTTTGACAGCGGAAGAAGTGGCGCCATACCGGATTGAAGTCGGGATGTTCCGTCACAAAGAAAATGCCGAAATACTGGCATCTAATCTGCAAAATGATGGATTTGACTGCTATCTTGTTACTAGGGGAGGATATTACTGTGTCTGCCATGGTTCCTTTGACACCAAAGAGGAGGCGGAACAGCAGGAACAGGTTTTGTTTGAGGCTGGTTATGAAACCCGGTTGATTCGCGCCGATGATTGTTAATTAATTAGAAGAAAATTGCAAAAAACCCTTGCAAATACTGGAAATTGGTGCTACAATACCTTTTATAATATGTTGTTAGTGAAGAGTGGACTGCGAAAAGTCCACTCTTTCGTTTTGAGTCTGGAGCAGGAAGTAATGCGATCTGTTCCCGAAAACGATGGAAAAGAGGTTATGCGATTGACGAAACGAGAAGAATATGAATCCCGTGCAGAAAAAATGCTGGAACCGATGATGGAGGAACATCATTTTGAGCTGGTGGATGTAGAATGGGTCAAAGAAGCGGGAACCTGGTACTTGCGGGCATATGTTGACAAGGAGGGTGGCATTACCCTGGATGACTGTGAGTTGGTAAACCGTGCATGGAGCGACCAGATGGACCAGGAGGATTTTATTGAGGAAGCATATATCCTGGAAGTCAGCTCCCCTGGTCTGGGGAGACCGCTTAAGAAAGAGAAGGATTTTAAGCGGAGCCTGGGGGATGAGGTCGATGTTAAATTCTACAGTGCTAGAAAGATTCCTGTCGGAAAAAATGGAAAAGAGCAGTCTGTCAAGGAAATTACCGGTATTTTAACTGCCTATGATTCCGATACCATTACTTTGGAGACAGAGTTTGCTCCAGACTATGTAATTGCTCGTGCGGAAATAGCATCCGTTAAGCTGACGATAGATTTTTAATCGCAGGATTCCATATCACGCGCTGCCAGTATGGAATCCATGGAATAGAGAAAGAGCGGCGCAGAAAAGGAGAGAGAAATGGCTGCAAAGAAAACAAAAAATACAAAACCGGATAGTGTGGAATTAATTGAAGCGTTAAATGCGTTAGAGCGTGAGAAACAGATCAGTAAAGATATCATTTTGGAAGCAGTTGAGAATTCCCTGCTGGCGGCATGTAAAAACCAATTTGGAAAAAATGAGAATATCAGAGTCGCAATTGATCGGGAGACAGGGGAAGTCAAGGTGTTTGCAGACTATGAGGTAGTAGAAGATGATCTGGTGGAAGATGACATTCTCCAGATCGGCATTACGGAGGCCTCTTTGAAATATGATCATGCAGAGGTGGGCGGTACTGTCAGCCGGGAAGTTACTCCGAAAAATTTTGGCCGTATTGCGGCACAAAAAGCGAAGCAGGTCGTTGTTCAGAAAATTCGTGAGGAGGAGCGCAAGGTATTGTACATACAGTATCTGGAAAAAGAGCGCGAGGTTATCACTGGAATTGTACAGCGTTACAGCGGTAGAAATGTCTGCATTAACCTGGGTAAGGTAGATGCGATGCTGATGGAAAGCGAGCAGGTGCAGGGGGAACATTTTAAGCCGACAGAGCATATTAAACTGTATGTCGTAGAGGTGAAGGATACTACGAAGGGACCTCGGATTACAGTATCCCGTACACATCCAGAGTTTGTAAAACGATTATTTGAGGCAGAGGTTACCGAGATCCAGGATGGTGTTGTGGAAATCCGCAGCATTGCCAGGGAAGCAGGTTCCCGCACTAAGATTGCCGTGAGTACGGAAGATCCCAATGTAGATGCGGTGGGAGCCTGTGTAGGAATCAACGGAGTTCGTGTAGGCGCCATTGTAGAAGAATTGCGTGGCGAAAAAATAGATGTTGTGGGCTGGAGTGATTCTCCAGAGATTTTGATTGAAAATGCATTGAGTCCCGCCAAAGTAACATCGGTATTGGTCGATGAGGAAGAGAAAACAGCCCGGGTGGTAGTACCGGAAAACCAGTTATCCCTGGCGATTGGCAAGGAGGGGCAGAATGCTCGTTTGGCTGCAAAGCTGACTGGGTTCAAGGTGGATATCAAATGTGAATAAAAAGGATTGCTAGAGAGATTGCAGGAAAGGAGATGGTTTCATTGGCTGGCAAGAAAGGTCCTCATGAAAAGAAAGTGCCGATGCGCCAGTGTACCGGATGTGGTGAGCGCAAAGAAAAAAATGCGTTGATCCGCATTATCCGGACCCCGGACGAAGAAATCCAGGTGGATTTTACGGGGAAGAAAAATGGAAGAGGCGCATATATATGTAATTCAGTGGAATGTCTGAGACTGGCACAGAAAAAGAACGCTTTCAGCCGGTCGCTGAAGACAGAGATTCCTGCGGCAGTGTATGAAGAATTGGTAAAGGAGATGGATAACCGTGAAAATGGATAATGCCCTTCGTATGGTGGGTATCGCTACGAAGGCAGGCCGGATTGACAGCGGAGAATTTATGACAGAAAATGCGGTAAAATCCGGCAAGGCAGCACTGGTTATCATAGCCGGCGATGCTTCAGAGAACACGAAAAAGAAGTTTAATGATATGTGCGAGTTTTACGAAGTCCCGATCCGGGCATACAGCACGAAAGAGGAACTGGGACGTGCGATTGGAAAGGAATTCCGGGCATCCATAGCCGTTACAGACGAAGGACTGGCACAAGCGATTATGAAGAAAATGAACTAGGAGGCAAAGTAGCATATGGCAAAAATGAAAATATATGAGATAGCAAGAAGTTTGCAGGAAAAGTTTCCTGATGTAAAAAGCAGGGATCTGGTAGAGCTGTTACAGGCAAATGGTTTTGAAGCCAAGGGTGCGCAGAGCAGTATTGAAGATGCCGCCATTGGTTTTGTATTAAAGCATTTTAAAGCGCTGGAGAAAGCCAGGGCTGAGGAAGGTACTGCTCCGGCTCCAGCAAAGGAGAAACCTGCAGCTCCAGTGGAAAAAATGCCGATGAAACAGGATAAGCCGGCAGATCATTCGAAGGAAACAAATACGCCAGCAGAGGCGGATGCTGTTCCAGAGAAACCCGCGGCTTCTGTGGAAAAACCGAAGACTCCAGAGCGGACAGAAACTTCGGAGAAACCGAGTGAACCGGCAGAAAAAGTGACGACGGAGCACAGTGCTGACCAGAAGAAACCGGCAGAGAAACGGAATACGGAGAGACGGAATGACGATAACCGCCGAAATGACAGAGACCGTCGTCCTGATAACCGTCGGGGCGGTTCGTTCCGCGATGGCAGCAAAGACGGTGGAAACCGTGGAGGAAGAAATGATAACCGGGGCACCAGAGGAGATAATCGTGGTGCAGGCAGGGATGGCGATAACCGAAACGCCCGCGGAGGCAGAGGCGGTTATGGCGAGAATCGTGGCAGGGATGACAACCGCGGAGGAAGAAATGACAACCGTGGTGGCAGAGGAGATAATCGTGGTGGCCGTGGTGGTAACGGTTTTAGTGGTAACCGCAGCCAGTCCGGATCCATGGATTCTATGCAGTCCAGTGTAAAACAGTCCCGCCAGCAGCGTTCCGGCAAAGATTCCCGTAGCGCCAAGCAAAAGTATGGCAAGGACCGGGGTCGTGGTTATGAGGATGAAGATTTGTTCCTGCAAAAGAACAAAAAGAAAAAAGATCCAAACCGGAAAGGTGCCTTTATTAAACCAGAACCGGTTGTTAAACCGGCTGAGCCGGAGGATGGTATCCGCACGATTGTGATTCCAGAGAAGCTGACCGTAAAGGAACTGGCAGATACGATGAAAGTACCGCCGGCAACGGTCATTAAGGGACAGTTTATGAGAGGTACGGTTGTGACGATGAACCATGAACTGACCTTTGAGGAAGCGGAAGAAATAGCCTTAGAGTATAATTGTATCGCAGAGATGGAAGAAAAGATTGACCTGGTGGCTGAACTTCTGAAAGAGGAGGAAGAAGATGAGGCATTGATGGAGAAACGTCCTCCAGTAGTCTGCGTAATGGGTCATGTCGACCATGGTAAAACTTCTCTGTTAGATGCAATCCGGGAAACACATGTGACTTCCCGCGAAGCAGGCGGTATTACACAGCACATCGGTGCCTATGTGACGGAAATCAACGGAGAAAAGATTACGTTCCTGGATACGCCTGGTCACGAAGCGTTTACCTCCATGCGTATGCGTGGTGCGCAGTCCACGGATATTGCTGTATTGGTGGTTGCTGCCGATGACGGCGTTATGCCGCAGACAGTGGAGGCGATTAACCATGCTAAGGCGGCAGGGGTTGAGATTATCGTGGCAGTCAATAAGATTGATAAACCGAGTGCGAATATCGAGCGGGTAAAACAGGAATTGGTAGAACATGAATTGGTGGCAGAAGACTGGGGTGGAAGTACCATATTTGTTCCGGTATCAGCCCATACCAAGGAGGGAATTGACCAGCTTCTGGAGATGATCGTCCTGACGGCAGATGTGGCAGAGCTAAAGGCCAATAAGAACCGTAAGGCACGTGGTGTTGTAATTGAGGCACAGTTGGATAAAGGTAGAGGACCAGTGGCAACCGTATTGGTTCAGAAAGGTACGTTGCATGTCGGAGACAATCTCGCAATTGGCGCTGCTTATGGTAAGATTCGTGCCATGATGGACGACAAGGGTCGTCGCGTGGAGGAAGCTTATCCTTCTACACCTGTAGAAATCCTGGGTCTGCACGCTGTACCGGATGCCGGTGAGATCTTTATTGCCACGGAAGGGGATAAAGAGGCGAGAAATATTGCGGAAACCTATATTAACCAGAGCCGTGAGAAGATGTTAGATGAGACAAAATCAAGACTGACGCTGGATGGATTGTTCTCACAGATTCAGGCTGGTAATATTAAAGAATTGAATATTATTATTAAAGCGGATGTACAGGGATCGGTAGAAGCTGTGAAACAGAGCCTTCTGAAACTGAGCAATGAGGAGGTTGCTGTCCGTGTGATCCATGGCGGCGTGGGCGCAATTAATGAGTCCGATGTTTCCCTGGCGAGCGCATCCAATGCGATTATCATTGGATTTAATGTCAGACCGGATAATACGGCGAAGGAAAGTGCAGACCGCGAACAGGTAGATATCCGACTGTACAAGGTAATTTACAATGCTATCGAGGATGTAGAGGCAGCGATGAAGGGTATGCTGGATCCAGAGTACGAGGAACAGGTAACCGGGCATCTGGAAGTGCGCCAGACATTCAAAGCATCCGGCGTGGGCATTATCGCAGGATCTTATGTTTTGGATGGTAAGATTGTCCGAGGTTCCAAAGTTCGTATCAGCCGAGAGGGTGAGCAGATCTTTGAAGGTGAGCTGGCATCCCTGAAACGATTCAAGGATGATGTAAAAGAAGTGGCAGCAGGTTATGAATGTGGTCTGGTATTCGAGGGATTCCAGGATATTCAGGTGGAAGACCAGATCGAGGCATATATTATGGTGGAAGTTCCTAGATAGGAACGGAGCATAGAATAAGGAGAACTATGAAACGAAACAGTATTAAATATTCCCGTATGAATGGGGAAGTGCACCGGGAATTAAGCAGGATTATTTCCCGGGAAATTAAAGATCCACGGATTCACCCGATGACTTCGGTGGTTTCCGTGGAGGTAACACCGGATTTGAAGTTTGCCAAGGTCTATGTCAGCGTTTTAGGCGATGAGATGGATCAGGAGAATACCAGGGAGGGATTGGCTAGTGCGTCTTCCCATATCCGTTCTCAGTTGGCGAAGTCTCTCAATTTGAGAAATACACCGGAACTGACGTTTGAGATTGATAATTCTATAGAATATGGGATTCATATGTCGAAAAAAATTGATGAATTATCAAAGAAGGACAAGCAGGAAGAGTAGGAACTATGGGGGAGAGTCATATGGATGATCTAAGACAGTGGATTTCTCAGGCAGGGAATATTATGATCGCAGGGCATATTAGGCCGGACGGGGACTGTGTGGGTTCCTGTGTGGCGGTCTATCACTATATCCGGCGTTATTTTCCAGAGAAAACGGTGCATGTCTACTTGGAACATCTACCGGAGCGGTTTGACTGTCTGGATCCTGACCATGAAATTATCCGGCAGGAAATTCCGACGGAATCCTGTGATTTGTTTTTGGTGTTAGATTGTAGCAGCCCAGACCGTCTCGGTGAGGCAGAGCAGGCATTTAACCGGGCAGGCCAGACGGCATGCGTGGATCACCATATCAGTAACCAGCCATTCGCAGAAAGGAATGTGGTGGTTCCAGAGAGCAGTTCGACTTGCGAGGTGTTATATGAATTGATGCAGGAGGATGCGCTGATCCCGGAGATTGCCGCAGCGTTATACGTGGGAATTATTTATGATTCTGGAGTGTTCCGGTATTCCAATACGTCGGCCAGGACGATGGAAATTGCGGGAAATCTGATTCAGACGGGGATCCCTTTCTGGCAACTGATTGACCGTTGTGTTTCGGAGCGGTCTTTTACGCAGACCAGATTATTAGGACAGGCATTGGCAGATAGCCAGCTCTACCTGGAAGGACAATGCATCCTGACTGTGATCAGCCGCAGGCAAATGGCAGATCTTGGAGCCAGGACGGAAGATGTCGAGGGCGTGGTAGAACAGCTCCGGGTCACAAAGGGAGTTGAGGTGGCGGTTCTGCTACATGAGACCGGGGACCGACAGTATAAGGTCAGCATGCGCTCTAACGATCTAGTGGACGTCAGTCAGATTGCCGTGATTTATGGTGGCGGCGGACACAGGAAAGCCGCCGGTTACCAAAGGGACGGCTCAGCAGAAGAAATTATTCAGGATCTTATGGGACAATTGGAATCTGGAAAGAATTCATAAGAGAAATCATTGGCAAGAGAATTCGGGGAAAAATCTGTGGAATGGTATAAAAAATCTGCGGATTTATGCGGTTCCGGGAATGGAGAAGAATAGACGGAAAGAGGAACAGAAATGAATGGAATCATCAATGTATATAAGGAACCCGGATATACCTCTTTTGATGTGGTTGCCAAACTGCGCGGAATCCTGCATCAGAAGAAGATCGGGCATACCGGAACATTGGATCCTGACGCAGAGGGAGTACTGCCAGTCTGTCTAGGGAAGGCGACGAAGGTGTGTGATCTCCTGACCGGAGAAGATAAAACCTATCAGGCAGTCTGCAAACTAGGCGTGGAGACCGATACGCAGGATATGTCAGGCACCGTCTTGCAACGCTATGATATTCAGAAGATTACCTCCGAGCAGATATCTCAAGCTGTAGATAAGTTTCGGGGAGATTCCATGCAAATCCCGCCCATGTATTCTGCGCTCAAGGTAAATGGAAAGCGATTATATGAGCTGGCCAGAGAGGGAAAAACCGTGGAGAGGAAACCCAGGCCGATTCATATTTCTACTTTAAACGTTTCCGAAATCAATCTAGAGGAAGGAACCTTTCATCTGGAGGTTACCTGTTCGAAGGGAACCTATATCAGGACGTTGTGCCACGATATTGGCAAGGCATTGGGAATTGGTGCGGCGATGGAGCATCTGACGAGAACCCGGGTATCCGTTTTTCGGATCGAGGATGCAATCACGTTAGCGGAGATTGAGCGTCTGGCAAAGGATTCCGGGGAAGGTATAGCGCCCAGAGTTTGTCAGGTAGATGCTCTTTTTCCATTACTTAGAAAGGCCCGGGTTACACCGGAGGCAGATCGGCTTTTGGATAATGGAAATCGTCTGCCCAGCGGTGCACTGTCCTTTTTGGACGAATGGAAGGAACATAATACAGACCCAGAGCAAATTCTGGTCTATGACAGTCTCGGGATGTTTCGGGCAATCTATTGGGATACTGGCAGGGACTATAAGTGCAAGAAGATGTTCTAATATCGGCGATGCGTTGCGTCCGCATCGCCGAAGAACAACTAAGTCTTGCACAGGCAAGAAGATGTTCTAATATCGGCGGTATTCTATAGTTTTAGGAAGTTAGGAATGAAAACGATGGAAATTCTGAGAGGAATGAATGTTACGATAAAAAACAGTGCGGTGTCTTTGGGGAAATTTGATGGAATTCACAGAGGCCACCGCTTATTGTTGCAGGAAATTAAGCAGGCCGAGCCGTTGGTGCCTACTGTTTTTACCTTTGACACGGCAGGCAAGCCTGGTGCGGATGCAGAGCAATTCCGTTCCCAGATTTATGATCCGCAGGAGAAGTCTTTACTATTGCAATCGCTGGGGATGGAGCGGGTGATTCTTTTTCCGTTTCATGAGGGGACCAGACAGATGCTGCCTCAGGATTTTATTCGTCAGGTGCTTCATCAGTCGTTGGATGCCAGGCTGGTCTGTGTGGGAGAGGACTTCCGGTTTGGTAAGGATCGCACCGGTGATATAAAGATGTTGCAACAATTTGCTGATCAATATGGGTATCGGGTCAAAGTATATCCAAAGCTGCAGGAGGACGGCGATATTATTAGTAGTACAAAGATCCGTACCTTGCTGCAAACGGGGAAACTCACCCGGGCGAATCAATTTTTAGGGGAACCATTTTTCTTCTATGGAGAGGTGGTTCATGGCAATGCGCTTGGAAGGACGTTGCAGATGCCTACTGCCAACCTGGTCCCGAGACCGGAAAAAGTGTTGCCGCCAACTGGCGTTTACGCTACTACGGTAACGGTTCAGGGAGAGGAGTATCCTGCTGTTACGAATTTGGGATATAAGCCGACGGTTGGTTCAGGGCAGGTTGGAGTGGAAAGCTGCCTGTTAAACTTTGACCGGGATATTTATGGGGAAAAGATCTGTGTGCGTTTCCACCAGTTTTTACGGCCGGAACAGAAATTCGACAGCCTGGATGCGTTATGTGGTCAGATGGCGCAGGATAAACGACAGGCGGCCAAGGCCCTCTGTAATCTCGGTCTCGTTTAAGTTAGAATATCCTAACAATAGAGACTCTGTGGCACTATCTGCAGGATGCAGGTAGTGCTTTTTAATGCCGTAGAGCTGGATTCCTTGTTTCTCTGCCTCTGCAATTAATCTGTCCTCGGTCAATCCTCTTTTCAGATCCAGGACCAGATGCAGCCCGGCATGTTCTCCTCGGATTTGTAGAAGGTGTTCCTGGACGATTGGTTTTAAAAGTTCCAGAACCAGATCGTGCCTGGTGCGGTAAATCTTCCGCATCCGATTGACATGTTTTTCGAAATAGCCTTCCGAGAGGAAACGGGCCAAGATGCCCTGGTCCAGGCGGGATACGGTACAGGCATAGAAGCCCAGGATTTCATGGTAGGCGTTGGAAAGTTCTGGTGGGAGGATCAGGTAGGAGATGCGGATGGCAGGAGCGACTGCTTTGGAAAAGGTTCCCAGATAAATGACCCTGCCATGGTGATCCATTCCCTGCAAGGCGGGAATGGGCTTGCCCCGATACCGAAATTCGCTGTCATGGTCATCTTCTATAATGTAGCGGCGGGGAGACTGAATGGACCAATGTAGCAATTCCCTGCGACGTCCAAACGGCATAACAATGCCAAGTGGATATTGGTGGGAAGGGGTGACGTAGACGACTTCTGTCTCAGGAGGAATGGATGATATGGTAAGACCGTGCTGGTCTAAGATACCGGTATGAAGGTGCATCTGGTTTTCCTGAAAAATCATGGCGGCTTTGCGGTAACATGGATTCTCCAAGGTGATTTTAGAAATGTCCAAATGATGGAATAGCAGAGAAAGCATTTGAAGAAGATAATCTGCACCGGCGCCGATTAGAATCTGCTCTGGCGTACAATGTACTTCGCGGGAGAGGGAAACATAATGGCAGATCGCTTCCCGCAATGCCAGGTCGCCGTCAGGATGGCCGGATAGAAATAGATCATTTTCTTCGTCCAGAACTTTTTTGGACAATTTCTTCCAAATGGAGTACGGAAAATGGGACAGGTCTACGGCAAAGGGAGAGAAGTCATAATCAATGTTAGGCTGAGACGTCCCCTGTTTCTGGAGGGAGGCAGTTTCGCTTTTGGATGGAACAAACGAAGTTATCCCGGAATCGGATAGATTCAGGTCACAGACATAGAAACCGCTTTTGGGCGCCGTATCAATATAACCTTCCGCTAATAACTGATAATAGGCGGTGTCAATGGTGTTGCGGCTGACGCCAAGGGATGCGGCAAGTCCCCGGGTAGAGGGCAGTTTTTCCCCGGTCTGTAATTCCTGTTCCAGAATACGTTTCTTGATTTCGCAGTAGATTTGTTCATACAGGGGGATTTTTTTTGAGATATCTAAATGAATACTTAGCAAGGCTTCCGCTCCTTTCCCCAATTTTGTGATATTGTATCATGATTTCGTGGATATGTGCAATGCACATTCAAGATACTTAATATGTAAGATAGGTGTTTACGAACGATTTCTATCGTCATCATCGTTTCTCTGCTTGCAAAATTCATTCTATCGTTGACATTGAAATTGGGTGCGGATATAATAAAATTCCGGCTCCATGAGAGCGGAATCGGAATGACGTAAGAGATAGGGGAGGATGAGATGAAAGATATCGTGATTGCATCGGAAGAACAATTGGAAGATATCGTGTCTTTGAGAATCGAAATGCAACTGGAGGATTGGAACACGACATTGAATCAGGATTTTTCTTATTATGCCGAACCATTCGCAGAGATTACGAGGAAACATATTCAGGATAAATTAAATCGTTCGATTTATTTTGCACTATTGTATCTGGATGGGGAGGCGGCTGCTATGTGTGCCATTGAAGAACTGTCAGAATTGCCACAGATTACGATGTGTGTCGGCAGTAAAGGAAAACATGGCAGATTGGTCAGTGCCTATACCAAACCGAAAGCCAGGGGGCAGGGGTATCAACAGGAACTGACCGCTTTTCTGCTACATTATGCCAAAGAGAAGGACTTTATGGACGTTACCTTAACTACCAATACGCCACAGGCAGCACACGTTTATGAAAAATCTGGGTTTCATCAAACATCCAGCAAATATTATATCCATCTATAAATTGCATTTTTAACCCGATAGAATAGATTTAGTCTTACTTAATACGGAACTGGCTTATCAGGCCGTTTAACGTTCTGGCTTGCTCCGAAAGCTTCTGGGAAACCTCGGCGCTTTCCTTTGCAACAACGGAGTTTGTCTGTACTACTTCGGAGATTTCTTTAATTCCCTTTTCGACGGATGTAATCATTTCTGATTGCCGAACACTGGCAAGTGCTATGTCATCCATTAATATTTTAATGGATTGGATGCAGTCATTGAATATTTCTAATTCCTGGTCCGCAGAAAGATTTAATTGTCCCAAATTACGGATAGCACTTTCTACAACCATGAGTTCCTTACCTTGTCGATATAGGATGAAAACGGTCACGAGAATAATCATTGCCGCCACTATAGTACACAATGTACCAATAACGATTCGCACTGACGTTACGGCTCCATATACTTCTGCTGCGCTGTCCCGAACCATAAAGACCCAATCCCGGTCTTTTAAATACTTATATACAACTAACTGTTCTACGTTGTTTTTATCTCGGTAAGAATAGGTATTTGCTTTCGTATCACCGTTTTCTTTGATTCGGCGGATAATTTCCTGATATCCGCTGTCCACGGTTTCCGTATTTAATAAGTCTTGGTTTTCATGATAAAGATAGACGCTGGTTTCTACATTTAAAAAGGCATATTCACAATGTGGCAAGCCTTTGATGTCCAGTCCAAGTAAAGAATCCATTAACTGGTCGGCGTAGACACCGGCGCCAACGTAGCCAATACATTCCTGATTTTCGAAAATTGCTTTCTGTGGAAAATAGAAAAAGGTTGCAAAACATAGGACGAACGCTTATAATCAGTTGTTGGGTAACTTTGTATATAGGATTTGGATAGGGGAATACTATATGCAGATTGATTGGAAGTATTGGCATGGTTAGCTGCAAGCAATCTACAGGACGATAGGATTGTGCGGAAGGAGGCCCGCAGCATGAGTACAAGGATGGATAAAATCTCATTCGTAATTCCCTGCTATTGTTCGGAACATACGATAAAACCAGTGGTAGAAGACATTTATACAGCAATGGAGGAATTTCGGAATCAATATACCTTTGAAATTCTGCTCGTCAACGACTGTTCCCCAGACCTTACCTATCAGACGATTCGTATGCTGGCAGAAGAGCATGAGAACGTGTATGGATTTAATCTGTCCATAAATTTCGGGCAGCAGGGTGCATTAATGGCGGGATTTGCAAACTGTTCGGGAGACCTTGTGATCTGCCTGGATGATGATGGACAGACTCCTCCGAGTGAGATCGGGAAATTGATCGAAAAGTATCAGGAAGGGTACGATGTCGTATATGCAAAATACGGCAACAAGAAACATTCCTTTTTCCGTAATTTCGGAAGCCGTGTGAATGATAAAATGGCATCCCTGTTCATGGGGAAGCCGAAGGATTTATCCGTATCCAGTTTTTATATCGCCCGACGTTATGTGATTGACGAAATTCTGAAATATCCGAATCCATATCCCTATATTTTAGGATTAATATTACGTACCACCAGAAACATTGCCAATGTGGAGGTGGAACATAAGGAGCGCCTGGAAGGAGAATCCGGGTACACGATGAGAAAACTGCTGGGATTGTGGTTAAATGGATTTACCGCATTTTCCATTGTCCCATTACGGATTTCTACGGTACTTGGCATTGCCACTTCCTTTTTTGCGTTCCTGTTTTTAATCTATACCGTGATCCATAAAATTATCACTCCTTCGGTACCGGTGGGCTGGAGTTCGATGATCTCCGTACTTCTCTTGGTCAGCGGTGTGATGATGTGCATGATGGGAATGTTGGGAGAATATATCGGCAGAATGTATATCAGTCTGAACCGATCTCCACAGTTTATCATTAAAGAACGTACCAAAGATTCCCGGAAGGGGGAGGAGACAGATGAGAGTCATTGATGCAGTTTGGGAAAAAAGAAATCTTGGCGTAGAGGTGCAGGAGATTGTGTGTGATGGCACCGAGACAGCTAATGAGCTTCAGGAACAGCTTTCCGAGATTCGGATGCCATATAGTGTATTAAAGATCCCCAGCGGATCTACGGAGCTTCTGATGGCGTCACAATCTGTAGGATATTGTTTTGTGGAGACGGCGGTTTCCCTTGATGGGAAAGTCAGCACTATGGAACTGCCCCGGCTCTATCAGCGGTTTGAGCCGTTGATTGAGGTACGCAGGGCGGAAGGAGAAGCTTTAGATAAGATTTTGCAGGAAATGGAAGCCGGTGATATTTTTGAAACGGACCGCATCGCCAGGGATCCTCATTTTTCAAAGCAGATTGCCGGAAGGCGGTATGCAAACTGGACCAGAGATGAATTGGACCGGGGTGCAGAGGCGGTCATTTCTTATTATAAAGAACAGCCGGTGGCATTTGGAATTAATCTGCGCAGCGAGGGAACGGTGTACGATGCGTTTCTGGGCGGTGTATTTACGGAGTCGGCGAATAAGGGATTAGGTTTTTTGGCATTGTATGCGAATATGGAATCCATCCGGCAGCAGGGCGGCACCAGGATTGTAACACGAGTTTCGTCCAATAACCTGCCGATACTGCGTCTTCATATGCAGTATGGCTATGGGATCACGGATATGAATTATATCTTAATCAAACATCAATAGCCGATTGGCTAGTGATGTTTTTCACAAAAAGTTTGTGCCACAGTGAAGCGGAGCTTCACTGTTGGGGCTTGGCATGTTTGGAAGGGTGTAAATATGAGAAATGATATGGTATTACAAGGCAAGACTGCCCTGGTAACCGGTGCGAATGGTGGAATCGGCAGGAAAATTATTGAGCGGTTCTGCCAGGAGGGATGTCAGATCTATGCGCATCTGAGAAAGGAACGGGAAGAATTTTCGGTTTTTGCGCAGGAGATGGAACAGAAATACGGTGTTGCCGTGACTGGGATTTACTTTGATCTGACCGATGAGGAAGCCGTGAAACAGGCGGTGTCCGGTTTGGTAAAGGAGAAGGTAAAAATAGATATTTTAGTCAACAATGCGGGCGTTGCGCATGGAGGACTGTTACAGATGACCTCTTTAAAGGAGATCCGCGCGGTCTTTGATGTCAATTATTTTTCCGTGGTACAGATGATGCAGCTGGTTTCCCGGATGATGGGCCGTTCCGGGGGTGGATCCATTGTCAATCTGGCGTCCATTTCCGGGTTGGAGCTGGATGCCGGAAATTGTGCCTATGGCACCTCTAAAGCGGCAGTCATTGCACTGACCAGAACCGCAGCGAAGGAACTGGCCGCCGGGAATATCCGTGTCAATGCGGTGGCACCCGGATTGACGGATACGGCGATGGCGAAACTGATGGAGGAAAAGGCAGGGGAGGCTATGGTAAGGCAGACGGCATTTCAGCGTTTGGCGAGACCGGAGGAAATAGCAGATGCAGTCCTGTATCTGGCATCCGAGCAGTCTTCTTTTGTCACAGGCCAGGTTTTAAGAGTGGATGGAGGGATGTAATGAACGAGGAATTAAGGAGCAGAATGGAGGCGGCAGCCCGGACGATGCGACAGGAAATGGTTGAAATGACGCATCATCTGGGAAATACCGGGGCGCATATTGGCGGTGGGCTCTCTATGGCGGAGATCATGTCTGTGCTGTATTTGGGCGTGTTGCGCTATGATCGGAAGGATATGGGAGCAGAACAACGGGACCGTTTGATTTTTAGTAAGGGACACGGTACGCTGGCGCTGTATACCGCTATGGCAGAGGCCGGGATTCTGTCGAAAGAAGACCTGGCGACCTACAAACAGGATGACAGTCCACTTTCCGCACATCCTGCGATGAATGAATCCCTGGGCATTGAGTTTTCCAGCGGCAGTCTGGGACACGGGTTATCCCAGGGGGTCGGGATGTGCCTCGGATTAAAGAGAAAGGGAAATGAAACTTCCAAAGTCTATGTGATCGTTGGAGATGGTGAATGTGATGAGGGATCGATCTGGGAGGCGGCAGCGTCTGCCAGCCATTACGGCTTAGATAATCTGGTGGTAATTGTAGATCAGAATCAGCTGCAATATGACGGACAGACCGATCAGATTTTATCCCTGGCACCGTTCGAAGATAAGTGGAAGAGTTTTGGCTGGAAAACGGCATCTGTAGACGGCCATGATGTGGAGGCGCTATATACCGCCTTGACGGAGAACAGTGATCGGCCTTATGTTGTGATTGCGAATACGGTAAAGGGAAAAGGAGTTTCCTTTATGGAGGGGAATCCATTATGGCATAACGGTGCCTTGAATACAAAGCAATATGAGCAGGCAGTCCAGGAAGTGGCAGATTGAGAAGTCAGTTAGTGCGGACCGAAGTGGGACGAAGACGCACTCCGGCTTATTGGAAGATAGATTGCAAGCAGTCCGGCAAGCGTTCGGATTGCAGGAAAGGAGGCTCGCAGTATGAGTACACAAGGAAAAGAATTGAAATCTGCAACCATCCGTGTGATGTCCAGACTGGGTTCCTGTGGAGCATTTGGCATGGCGGCGATGGAGCTGCCGGAGATGGATGACAGTTTGTCTATCGTGACAGCGGATCTATGTTTTTATTCCGGTTTGGACCGATTTCGGGAAAAATATCCAGAGCGGTTATATAATGTCGGGATCGCGGAACAAAATTTGGTCGGGGTGGCAGCAGGATTGGCAAAAGAGGGATTTACCACCTTTGCCACCACCTATGCATCTTTTGCCGTAACCAGGGCGTTAGACCAGGTTCGGGTCAATATGGGATATATGAAATTACCGATCAAACTGGTCGGGCTGACTTCGGGATTTTCTGTCAGTGTTTTGGGCGCTACGCATACTTGTATTGAAGATCTGGCGATCGCCAGAAGTATTCCGAATCTGGTGGTGCTCTCTCCGGCAGACTGTACGGAAACCTATTATGCAGTAAAGGCGGCCGCAGCCTACCCGGGTCCGGTCTATCTGCGCCTGACAGGGACAATGAATAATCCGATTGTCTACCAGGAAGCCTATGACTATGAGATTGGAAAGGCAATCCGACTGCGTGAGGGCGGGGATGTGGCGGTCATTGCGACTGGAACCATGGTGGATCGTTCTCTGAAAGCGGCTGAGATTCTGGCAGAGCAGGGAATCGAGTGTCAGGTCATTGATATGCATACGATCAAACCGTTAGATACCAGGATGGTAGAAGAGGCATTTCAGGCAAAACTGGTCGTTACCGTGGAGGAACATTCCATCCGGGGTGGGCTGGGAAGCGCTGTGGCAGAGCATATGGCAGGGATCGGTGGCAGGGCGCCGCAGATGATGCTTGGCGTTCCAGATGAGTTTACCCATGCCGGTTCCTATGAGTATATTTTGGAGAAATACGGCTTGACAAGCGAACAGATTGCCCATAATATAAGTAATAGAATTCGGGGCATTGGATTGTAATTTTGCTGATGCGCCGGTTTTTGCATGCGATAGACAGGGTCGAAGATGATTTTTTCTGTCGTGGAAAAAGAAAAAGTGGATGGAGGAGAAAAATGACAAATTTAGAAAAGTACACGAACGCATTTACAGAAACTTTGGAAATCACACCGGATCAGGTGGAAGGATTAGAATATCAGGCAATTCCGGCATGGGATTCCGTCGGCCATATGACCTTGGTCGCTGCCATTGAAGATGCGTTTGGAATTATGATGGATACGGATGATATCATTGACCTGAGTTCTTTTGAGAAAGGAAAAGAGATCCTGGGCAAATATGATATCAGTTTTGAATAAAAGGATGGGAGACTAGTATGGCAGCTTTTTATGAGGAACAGGAACGGTATGCGGATCATATCATGTTGCGGTCCGACGACGGTCAGTCTGTGAAATACCGTGATCTGACGCAGTATGCAGACGAAATTTTGCAGGTCATACCAAAGAGAAGCCTGGTGTTCTTATTTACCAATAATGTGATCGGTTCTGTCATGTCTTATCTGGCATGTCTCCGTGGTGGGATAGTGCCGGTTCTGTTAAATGGCAAGATTGATGTGGAATTAGTTGAAAATCTTTTGTCCATCTATCAGCCGCAGTTCTTGTGGCTGGATTCTGCGGACTCTCAGAAATATGGCGATTTTGCGGAGGTGACTTCCGGTTATGGGTATTCGGTGGTAAAAACGGATTTTGCTAGGAGCTATCCGCTCCATGATGACCTGGCGTTGCTTCTGACAACATCGGGCAGTACGGGAAGTCCGAAGCTGGTTCGCCAGAGTTATACCAATATCGCGGCAAATGCGGAGTCGATTGCAAAGTATCTGGAACTGGATCAGACGGAGCGGCCGATTACGACGCTGCCGATGAATTATACCTATGGCCTGTCGATCATCAACAGTCATATTCTGGTGGGCGCTACGATTTTGTTGACGGATAAGAGTCTGATGCAGAAAGAGTTCTGGGGGTTCTTCCGGGAAGAGGAAGCGACTTCGTTTGGCGGTGTTCCTTATAACTATGAGATCTTAGATAAGCTGCGCTTTTTCCGCATGGATCTGCCTTCCCTGCGCACGATGACACAGGCGGGTGGTAAGCTCTCGCCGGAACTGCATAAAAAATTTGCAACTTATGCGCAGGAACAGGGGAAACGCTTTGTCGTGATGTATGGGCAGTGCGAGGCGACTGCCAGAATGTCCTATCTTCCCTATGAAAAATCACTAGAAAAATACGGAAGTATGGGAATTGCCATTCCGGGCGGATCTTTTACCCTGATTGACGCCGACGGAAACGTGGTGGAAGAACCGAAGGTAACCGGGGAACTGGTGTATGAGGGGCCGAATGTCACGCTTGGTTATGCAGAATGTGGGGAAGACCTTGCCAAAGGGGATGAGCGGCACGGACGTCTGGAAACCGGCGATATGGCGCAGCGGGATGAGGACGGCTACTATTATATCGTTGGAAGGAAGAAACGGTTTCTGAAGGTGTACGGCAACCGGGTCAATCTGGACGAGGTGGAACGTCTGCTCAAGGCGAAATTTGATTATATGGACTGTGCCTGTGTGGGGACAGACGACCATATGTGTATCTATGTCACGAAGGAGGAGATCAGCAAGCAGGCCAGGGAGTATATCGCTGAAATTACTGGGCTGAATCCGGTGGCATTTCAGGTAAAAGTGATTTCGGAAATTCCAAAGAACGATTCCGGAAAAACCCAATATGCAGCATTAGAAAACTACGATTAGTTAAAGGAAGCGTCCTATGAAAGATTTTAGTGAGTTATTAGAAATTGCACCCTATTCGCTGGATAAGCAGGAAAAGAGGAAATTTTTGAATGACCGCCTGCTTGCTCTAACCAGACATCATGCAAAACATTGTGAATATTATCACATAATGTTAGATTGCCTGGGGAAAGATCCAGAGGAAATTCAGGAATACGATGAGATCCCATTTTTGCCGGTGCGACTGTTTAAGGAATTGGATCTACAGAGCGTGCCGAAGGAGGAGATCTTTAAGACAATGACTTCGTCCGGTACGACAGGCCAGGCGGTTTCCAAGATCTATCTGAACCGTGCCACCGCCAGTTACCAGCAAAAGACGTTGGTAAAAATTGTATCGGAGTTTACCGGTTCCAACCGTCTTCCGATGTTAATCATCGACTGCCCTTCGGTGGTAAAAAACCGTCTGATGTTTTCTGCCAGGGGAGCAGGTATTCTGGGATTTTCCATGTTCGGTACGGACAAGACCTATGTCCTGGATGATGATATGAATATAAATGTGGCGGCATTGGAGGAGTTTCTGGAGAAACATGCCGGGGAGAAAATTCTGTTGTTTGGATTTACGTTTATGATCTGGCAGCATTTCTATAAGGCGTTGAAAAAATTAAAAGAGACGGATGGTACTACCTTTGATTTGTCTAAAGGCATATTAATTCATGGAGGCGGATGGAAAAAGCTGGTTTCCGAGGCGGTTTCTGCGGATGCTTTCCGGGATGCGCTGACAGAAGTATGCGGTCTGTATGACGTACACGATTACTATGGCATGGTAGAACAGACAGGATGCGTGTATATGCAGTGTGAGGAGGGGCATCTCCATACCAGTATTTTTTCGGATGTGATTATGAGGAATGAAACGACCTTACAGCCTTGTGCGGTGGGAGAAAAAGGAGTGATCCAGGTGGTTTCTACTCTGCCGGAATCCTATCCGGGCCATTCTCTGCTTACCGAAGACGAAGGAATCCTCTTAGGTGAGGATGATTGTCCGTGTGGCAGGAAGGGAAAATATTTCAAGATCATAGGACGATTGAAAAATGCAGAGATAAGGGGGTGCAGTGATACCTATGCTCAAAAATTTTAGCGGGGAAGCGGAATGTGAATATATTCAGAAAAAGGTAACATTCCGTGTCGGGGATTTTGATTTGCTGACGAAGATGGATACGGTTCCTGCACAGATTCCATTTGCGGAACATGTGGTAGCGTTTCTGGACTCCTTTTCCAAGAAATTGCTGCATGTCAAAGGGGCCAATGTATTCCCGGATATTGTGACGTTAGGGTTCTGGTGTCGTCGGGCATCTGTGGAATCTATGAAAAAGAAGTATGCCGTGGAGGGATTGCGCCTGGGCCGTGGAATTGCGTTCCATATTGCACCTTCCAATGTAGCGGTCAATTTTGCCTATTCAATGCTGGCATCTCTGTTTGCCGGGAATAAAAATATTGTACGGCTTCCGTCGAAGCATTTTGACCAGGTGGACATCATCGTGGATGCGTTACAGGAAACGATACAGGAATTTCCTAATCTAGCTCCCTATATTCTGCTTGTGCAGTATGGCAGGGATAAAAAAATTAACGATTTTTTTTCAGCATTATGTGATGTAAGGATTATCTGGGGGGGAGACCAGACGGTTGCCACTTTGCGGGAATCTCCGATCGGTCCGAGGACAAAGGAGATCTGCTTTGCAGATCGCTATTCCATCTGTATCATTGATGCAGACCGTTATCTGGAACAGAATCAATATGCGGAAGCGGCAAATGGTTTTTATAACGATACGTATCTGAATGACCAGAATGCATGTACCAGTCCGAAATTACTGGTCTGGATGGGAGAAAAAGTCGCCGAAGCGCAGGAAATTTTCTGGGGAGAATTATCGAAACTGGTTACGCAGAAATACAGCCTGGGAGCGGTGCAGGTCATTGATAAATTAGATGCTGCCCTGCAATATGCGGCTGTTTGTGGAGAAGGTGTTAACCCTCGTTATCTGGAGTATGACCAGGAGAATCGAATTAACCGGGTTCAGATTGATCGGGTGGAAGCGACTCTTTTGGAAGTGAAACATAACAGCGGTTTGTTTTTTGAATACCAAACCAATGATCTCCGGGACATTTTGCCAGTCTGCGTTACCAAACTACAGACCGTTGCGGCATTGAACGTACCGAAGGAAACGATGGAACACTTTATTCGGGAGAGCTGTCCGGGAGGAATCGACCGGGTAGTTCCGGTAGGAAAAACGCTGGATTTCGAATTGGATTGGGACGGCTATAATCTGATGAATGAGATGACGAGAAATATCTCGGTAAATATATAGGTTGCTCTAGAAAAGGAAGCAGAATATGAGTTACTATTCCTAGTTGGGAATAGTAACTCATATTGTTATAATATTTGCAGATTTATGGTTTGCAATGACGCACCGAAAAGGGGAAGGAGAGGGCAGGATGGATAATAGATCTGATCGGGCAGGGAACCGGGGTGGTACCATAGCTCTGATAACACACCGTTCCCGCTGGAGGAGCTGCTGGTTTGGAATTTGCATGACCATCGTTTTGTTCTCTCTAGCGGGATGCGGATCGAAAAAGGATGGGACCGAAGCAGACGCAGAAGAAGTTGCGGAGAAATTCTGGCATGGCTATGAGGAATCAGAGAAAGAAAATGCTGTTGGCAAAAAATATTCCAATGACAGCAATTCTTATCAGATGGAATTAAATGAAGAAAAAACGGAGACTGTTCTAGTTCAGCGGAATTTAGATGGTTCCTCGCCACAAAAGTTTCCAGAGGAAGAAGTAGTGGAGATCCTATCCGTTACCAATCAGGAGCTATATTATAAAAAATGGGAGGAAATCACAGCGGATACGGTATTGTGGAGAGTTCCCATTCAGAAAACACAGGAGGGGGATGTGCTGCTCTGGAAGGAGCGGAAAGGATTGGCACAATCGGAAAGGGATGATTTCTGCCTGGTACCAGATTCCTGCGTGATTTATGAGGATGACAATCTGATCCATAAGCTGGAACTGTCGACAGACGAAACCGCTCCGTTATGTGAAGAAATGCATTGGACGAGACCGGATATTGTAATGGGCAGAAATCGCGAAACCGTCTGTATAGACGGCAATGTTTTTATCCAGGACGGGGGAAATCTGTATTGTCTGGACACGGCACAGGAAAAGGCATGGCAGATCTATGGAGACAATAGAGCGCCGAATTTAAAAGAGGGATTTTACGAATGTTATAATTCGGTAGTAACCAGTGGAGATAGTCTCTATTTTACGCAGGATTTTAAATCGGTTTGGCAGTACCGTCTTGGGGAAGAACAAGCGGTATGCGCTGTCAGTCAGGAACAATTGCTGGAATCCTTGCAGAAACTGGAGTCACAAAATGATGCTTCCTATCAAGACTATAGTATTACAGGTTTGGAACTGTACCAGAATGAATTGTACCTGGCTATCCGGGAACGTGGGAAAGATGGGGTGGGAGTACATTGGTGCCTGTTCCATAGCTCTATCGATGATTTTCAGGCATTACAGCATGATCGTGCAGTGACGGAGTATCTGGAAAACGGCTGGAGAAAACGGGCAGTTTCCGAGGCGATGGTTTCTGTGGAAGACGGGTTGGATGAGACCGTGTCTTGGGAGGCGGCTCTTTATCTGTATCCACCGATGGAGACGGTTGGCATCCGGGAGGGAAAGCTATTACTGCGCAGCGTGCGTTTGGTTTCTCCTGCGATCTCGGCGGTCCATTATGAGATCAGTGCTGCCTATGATCTGAAAACAAAGAATGTGCTGGAACGCCCGGATATCATTAAGGTGTATTAGACGGCGGGGAGATGGATGAATGGTAATCAAACATTTCATCTGTTGTATTCATGTATAGCTTCGTTTTTGGTCAATTATCAGGCTGTTTTGTACGATATAAAAATAAGGCAGAAGTGGTTACTTAGATTGTGGGGATTTTACCGGAATGGCGGTAACACCTGTCATAATTACCTTACAGGGGGAATTCTATGGGAAAGAAAAGAAAAAAATCAGATGCAGAGATGGAATATCAATATATGCAGGCACTGCGTGGAAAAGAAGTCCCGTTATTGACCCTGGATGCAGGATGGCATGCGATCTTTCCTGATTTTCGCAAAACCGGTGAGATCAAGAGGATGGAAAAGGAATTGAATCATTTGATCCGGCAACAGGGACAGACGGAACATGATTTAAAGGATTATGATAAGGCGAAAAAGGTCATCATGAATAATATCGTGGAAAATATGACCGATGGCCATGAACCGGACAGTCCGATTCGTATTAAGAAACAGGAAAAGAACCAGAAACTGATTGCGGATCTCAATGAGAAGATTGCGGAATCGAAAGAATTGAAAAGACAGCTTCCGAAGGAAATCAAGGAGGCGAACCAGAGGTTGTTGATTGCCTGCATGACCTATTGCTACCAGGAATTAATGGATAATACCGAAATCATTGAAGAAGAGGAAGAACGGATTCGGGAACTTCGGGAGGAGCTCAAGGACCATATTTTGAGGAAACAGGACCGGGAGATACGGAATACGGAAGTTTACAAATACATGCATAACCTGTTGGGTGCTGAAGTGGTGGAGGTCTTTGACCGGGAGCATCAGGTTTGGAAGGGCAATATGGAAGAGAATAAATTGGGCGAGTAGGCATTGAAGTTTCGCTAAGCTCGTAAATTCGCTAAGTGAAACGAAGGAAAGATCGTTCGATGTGTCAGGATGGTAAGGATGAAATTATGAGCAAAATTGTTGGGATAGGAACGGATCTGGTAGAGATCCGTAGGGTTTGCCAGGCATATGCCAGGGAAGCATTTCAGCGTAAATATTTTACTGAGCGGGAACGAGAATTGATCCAGCAAAAATCATCCCGTGCGGCTACTGCATTTGCCGGAAAAGAGGCTGTTGTCAAAGCGATGGGAACCGGATTCTGTGGGATTATGCCTTCGGAGATTGAAATATTAAGGGAGCCTGACGGAGCTCCCTGTGTCTGTTTATCGGGACGGGCAGCGGAACAGGCGGAGCGTTTGGGCGTTAGCAGGGTGCATATTTCTTTGACAGATACGGAAGAACTGGCGATGGCCTATGTCGTGATGGAAGAGCAGACCGTTTCCTGAGGAATGACCTATCTATTTTGGATATTGGAATGGAGTATAGCATGGATGGACAAAAAATAAATGTGATAGCGGATGCAGAAGAAGCGAAGGAGATCGACCGGATTTCGATCCATGAGATCGGAATTCCCTCGATGGTATTGATGGAACGTGCCGCGATGAGCGTGGCGGCCTGTATTCGGGAACAGAGTGATCCGGTAGTAGATCGTATCCTGGCAGTATGCGGGACGGGAAATAATGGTGGGGACGGGGTTGCTATTGCCCGGATATTGTGGGAAGCAGGATATTCTGTGTCTGTCCTTATTATAGGACAGATGGGAAAATGCAGCGATGAAATGAAGCAGCAGATCACAATTGCAGAAAGAATAGGCATGTCCATTTTGACAGCAGATTCCAGGGAGCCGGCCTCCGTTGTCACAGAGGAAAAGCTAGAGAAATATACTATAGTTATAGACGCAATTTTTGGCATCGGACTGAGCCGGGAAATTCGAGGGAACTACCGGGAATGGATTGCCTGGATGAACCATAGTGCGGCCAGAATGGTAGCCGTTGATATTCCGTCCGGGATCCATGCCAGCACAGGTGAAGTGCTTGGGATTGCAGTACAGGCAGATCAGACAGTAACGTTTGGAACCAATAAAAGAGGATTGGTGTTGTATCCAGGGACACAGTATGCTGGAGAGATCGTGGTTGCGGATATCGGATTTCCAAAACAGGCGGTAGCTCGGGTGTCCCCAAAGGCGTACACTTATGATTCCCGCCAGTTGTCGGTATTATTGCCGAAACGAAAGGCCAGATCTCATAAAGGAACCTACGGAACCGTCCTTGTGATCGCAGGTTCCCCACAGATGAGTGGAGCCTGTTATTTTTCGTCTGCAGCGGCATATCGTGTCGGTGCTGGACTGGTGCATATTCTGACAGCGCAGGAAAATGCGGCGATAATTCCTACCAAATTACCGGAAGCGATTGTCAGTACCTGGTCGGAAGAAACCCTGGATGCAGAGAAGGAAATGATTCGTCAGAAGATTTCCTCCGCATCTGTCATTGTGGCAGGTCCGGGATTGGGGCAGAGTCAGGCGGCACAAAGGTTGATGGAATGGGTGTTGGAAGATACTTTACAGAAAAACATTCCTGTGGTCATTGATGCGGATGGGATTAACCAATTGGCCGAAATGGAACATTATTTTACGGAAGATGGACAGAATGGAAGAATGATCAATTTGCCAGCCCATGTCATTCTCACGCCGCATCTCAAGGAAATGAGCAGATTAGTCCGGAAACAGGTATCGGAAATTGCCTCTCATATGGCAGATCAGGTATCGGAACGGGAGAATGGCTGTACCATTGTTTTGAAGGATGCCAGAACTCTGGTTTCGGACGGAGCTGATCTATATATTAATATGACAGGAAATTCTGCACTTGCGAAAGGTGGTTCCGGGGATGTACTTAGTGGAATGATCGGTGGACTTTTGGCACAGGGATTGGAACCGATGCAGGCAGCAACTTTGGCCGTATTTCTCCATGGAATGGCGGCAGATTCCTATGTGCGTGATCGGGGAACCGCTACCATGCTGGCATCCGATCTGCTGGAAGAGATATCAAAGGTAATGAGGCCTTCGTCTTGAAACAGAGGATGGACGATCAGAGATCAATTAATCGTGGGAGCGGCAAGGATATTTGTTCGACAGAGTTGCACAAAATAGGAAATAGAGTCATTAAGATAGCCGCAGGATGCGGAATGGGGGATGATTATGAAGAAATACGATAGAGTCTGGGCAGAGATCGACCTGGATGCAATTTATCAAAACGCAGCCGCTGCAAAGTCGCTGCTTAAACCAGGAACCAGGCTGATGGCGGTCATTAAGGCAGATGGATATGGTCACGGTGCCGTGCCATTGGCAGAAGTGCTAGAACCGCTTGCAGATGCTTATGGTGTGGCAATTGTCGAGGAAGGAATCGAATTACGGCAGGCAGGGATTACCAAACCAATTTTAATTTTGGGATATACACCGGAATCTCAGTATATACCAATGTTGGAATATGACATTATGGCAACTGTTTATACAAAAGAAATGGCGCATGCCCTGGCGAAGACTGCCCGTCAGATGGGAAAACAGGCAAAAGTTCATATTAAACTGGATACCGGGATGAGTCGAATCGGTTTTTTACCTAATGAGGAAAGTTTGCAGGAAATCAAACAGATTGCAGAAATGCCGGGACTGCAGATAGAGGGTTGTTTTACCCATTTTGCACGTATGGATGAAACGGATAAGACGAGGGCAAAGGAGCAGTTTCGACGTTTTCTGGATTTTTCAGCACAGATAGAAGCCGCAGGAATTCCACTTCCGATGAAACATGCTTCCAATAGCGCCGGTATGATAGAAATGCCGGAGGTAAATTTAGATATGGTGCGGGATGGCATTTGTCTCTATGGACTGTATCCGTCGGAGGAGGTTACGAAGAGTCGTTTGCCATTAATTCCGGCAATGCAATGGAAGTCTAAAGTTTCCTATGTTAAGACTTTGCCTGCCGGTGTGGAGATTGGCTATGGGGGAACCTATACGACACATAGAATGACGAAATTGGCAACGATTCCTGTCGGCTATGCAGACGGATATCCAAGATCTCTGTCTAATCGGGGAAGTGTCCTGATTCATGGACAGAAGGCGCCGGTTTTGGGTCGTGTCTGTATGGATCAGTTTATGGTAGATGTCACAGAGATATCGGATGTGAAAGAGGGAACGATTGTTACTTTGTTTGGCAGGGATGGAGATGCTTTTTTGCCTGTGGAGGAAGTGGCAGAACTGGCCGGATCTTTTCATTATGAATTTGTCTGTGATGTGGGAAAGCGGGTCCCAAGGGTTTATTTTCGAGGTGGAACAATGGTAGCGGCGAAAGATTATTACCCAAAATTCTAACTTAGTATTCCTTGTACTAACATGGCAAAGATAAGAAATTGCAAGAAAAAAGAAACGTTTACGAATACTTCGGAAAAAATTGGTAAGGATAGGAAAGAACCGGTTTAATCTATATAGAATGGAGCGTGAACGTTTTGATTATAAAACGTGGAGACATATTTTTTGCGGATCTGCGCCCGGTGGTGGGATCCGAGCAGGGCGGCATCAGACCAGTCCTGATCATACAGAATGATATGGGGAACCGGCACAGCCCAACGGTAATCTGTGCCGCGATTACTTCCAGGATGAATAAGGCAAAACTGCCGACACATATTTCTTTGGAAGTGGAAAAATATGATATCAGTAGGGATTCTGTTATTTTGCTGGAACAGATTCGAACCATTGATAAATCCAGACTGCGGGAGAAAGTCTGTCATCTGGATGATGAAATTCTAAAAAAGATTGATCGTGCATTGTGTGTCAGTTTGGCAATCGGAGGCCATGATTATTAATTTCCTAGTGAAATTTTCTTCGATGACAGCGCAGTGATCAGAAACGAAAGAAAAACAGAGGCAGTGGAGTGTGTCACTGGGAAAGAAAAGGTTGAATGAGCATGAAGATAACGATATTGGCCGTGGGAAAGATCAAAGAAAAATATTTTTCTTCGGCGATACAGGAATATGGTAAACGGTTGAGTCGATATTGTAAATTGGAAATCTTGGAAGTCCCGGACGAGAAAACGCCGGACCATGCCAGTGAACATGAGGAAGATTTGATCCGAGCCAAAGAGGGAGAGCGGCTGCGACGTTACATAAGAGATGGAATGTATGTGATCGCACTGGCTATTGATGGTAGGCAGACTTCTTCCGAGGGATTTGCAGACAAGCTTCAGAAGTTGTGCGTGTCGGGACAGAGCCATATTGTGTTTGTGATTGGCGGCTCGATCGGTCTGGACCGTGAAATATTGCAGGAGGCAGACGAGACATTGAGTTTTTCCCAGATGACCTTTCCGCATCAGTTGATGCGGGTGGTGCTGTTGGAGCAGGTGTACCGGGCGTATCGGATTATACAGGGGGAACCGTACCACAAGTAGGGTAGGGGTTGGAGTGTCACAAGGGATGCTTGCACTTATAATAGGGACTAATAGAGAAATGGAGGGATTGAATTTGAAAGATATTTGTTTATTTCATGGGAGTAATGTTGTGGTAAAAACTCCCAAAATACTGGAGAATGGATTTTATAAAGATTTTGGATATGGATTTTACTGTACTAATTTAGAAAAACAGGCAAAAAGATGGGCTTTATCCAAGAGAAAGCACCATGTTGTAAATCAATATACATATATAGAAAATCCTAAGTTGAAAAGTAAGAAATTTACCGAAATGACAGAAGAATGGCTTCAGTTTGTTGTGGATTGCCGTAGAGGAAAAATGCACCATTATGATATTGTTGAGGGGGCAATGGCGGATGATACAATATGGGATTATGTAGAGGATTATATGACTGGAAAAATCACAAAAATGGCTTTTTGGGAATTAGTTAAATTTAAATATCCTACCCATCAAATTGTTTTCTGTACCATGGATGCGCTACAGACATTGAAATATGAGAGGAGCTATGAATTATGACAAATCTTTTATTTCCGGATGAACAGATTGAAGAAGATGATTTATATTTTGTCTGCTATATGCTTGAGCGTGTTGCCAGAAAACTGCACCAGAGAAACCAGTATGTAGTCAATCATATTTCAGAAAAGGAGTGGAGACGTATAATCAGCCTTGCGAATGTGTTACACTGTGAGAATCCATTAAAAATAGAATCAGAATGGATAGAAGAATACCATTTGCAGGATGGTAATTTTGATATTATGGATGTGGACAGGGAATTGGTGGAACAGATCCCATCAGCCACACAGATGGGAAAGGTGTATATGAGATTGATTCTAGCAACGCTGAGGCAGGAAGAGGATTATGTGGATGGAATGATTCGGGTTTATAATGATGGAATCTGTGAAACGATTGATAATTATAACTGTAGTGCATATTATGAACCGTCCTATGTGATTACCAGAGCTTATTATGATGGTGGATTTTAGATGGAATGAAAGTGTATATTGCAGATAGAAAACGGAGAAATGTTTCGTATAAAAAAATATGGATAGAAAAGGAGAGAATTATTTTTATAGAATTGTACTACTGGAAAAATTATGAGAATAGTTTTTTATAATAACCCATTGGGGCATTAAAATAATGTTCTAATGGGTTATTTATATACAAATTTTTATGCTGAATGTATTGTGATATGCCATACTATGACGATACAATATTAGGAGGCGAGCATATGACAACAACAATCTACTCATTTGAGGATATTTCTTCACAAAAATTTTTGAGTGGCATGATCAAAGGAGTTTTTGGAACATATTATTTGCAACCGGATAAGTTCCCTTTATTTTATACAGATCCACCCGTGGGAAGGACATTTGTTGCAGATCGGTTAAAAATGAGATGCCCAATTGATCAACGTGCAGCTGAGAAATTATACGTGTTGTACAAATTTATCTTAGAGGGTAAATCAAATTATGAGCTAGTACCGCTGACCAAAAGGTTTTCAAGGCAGTTTGCCAATCTTCTGGATATGGAAATAGAATTTCTGCAAATTTATAGTGATGACACAGAGGAAATGAGAAGAAAAAAGTGTGAATATCTGCTTATGTTATGGAAAGAAGTTGTAGATAAGTTTATTGATCAAGCTTTTGTTCCGCTCAATCAGTTTCAAAATAATCGATTTACTTTGTTGAGAGATATCTTTATGAAAATGAAATACGTATGTATGGAAAATACATATACAAATGATGTATTGAGACGTTGGGAAGAACGGGAGTATTCTGAGAATATTCCACAGATATTGGAGAAGAAACCCTTTATACCAAATGTTGTACCCTTATTTATATATGGATATGCGGGAACGATGGCGCAACCTTTTTTGCATACATTGCTAAAGAAAACGCAATATATGTTTGAACTAAGTAAGATTGTAACAGACCGTGTTTATAGTTCTCATCATAATGTATTGATGTTGAAATCTGACACTTTATTTGTATCCAGAGATGAATTTAATGAAAAAGTGAATAGGAAAGAGCTATTCCATATTTGCAACTATCAGATGGAAACCTCTTTTAGAGAAGCATATTCTGTAGTTTTGATAAATGCCGCATTAGCGGATGGAAAATGTGTATGTATCCTAGGGGATTTGGATGAGTTGCAGGCTATCAGACAAGTATTTCCATTGACACAGTCTGTTTTGATTCTCCCGAAAAATGTTAATGAGACTGTCTATGATTTTAGAGAATACAAATCAGCGCCGGGAGCAGTAATAGAGCAGTTAAAATATTTGAATAATGCGATCAAAAAGATAATGAAAGAGGATGAGGATACATTGGTGTTTTTTGCGGATATAGAGGATATGCCAGAGGTAGCCGGGGCCGTAGAATCTCATTTATTATTGATGCAACATACATTGAAATGCAATATAGAGACTTTGAATCGCTATACCTATCAGGTGGCAAAAAATCTTTAATTGATACAAGGTATTTGTCAATTGTATTATCAGTGTCTTTTTGAAGGAACAAACCTTTTCTGACAAGATTTGCTAATTTTCTGACTAAATTTGTTGTTTTGCAGATAGTATCTGTGGGTTTAATGACTATTTTTTATATAGAAAATTATTTCTGAAAAATATATAATAACATTACATAAACGAACTGCTTTGCGCAAAGCGTGGTATCATTCAACCAATCATAGAAAGGGGAAATGTGATGACAACGCTTACAGTTTTATGTAATGTAATATGTAGGGAGTTAAGCCTTGTGAAAAATCAGGCAGTTTTATTTCAATTAGCAGTTAGGTTTACTTGTACGGAAATATATAATTCTCCAGGTGTCCAGACTGATAGCTTAGTCAATCAAATCAGATGCTACCTTAAATGCCGGTATCATCGGGAGGATGCTAGACTTTTTGAATCATTACATAAAGAAATTTATCAAAATTTGACACAATCCAGTTATCATAAGGATATGAAGTTAAAGGCAGAGGCTTTTGGAGAAATTAGTCCTAATATCAATAAAATCATCCGGGGAAAACGGGGTATTCCGAGATATTGGGAAAAAGAATACAGAGAATCCAATGGAAATATAGGACAGATGGTAGAACGTCTGTATTGGTTTTTGCAATACATAGGTGTATTCTACGGCAATTACATGAAAAGAAATGAGCGGATCACAAAAAATGCCGCTGGCCTGGTAGATTACTTTATCCTAAATGATGAAAAAAGGGAGAGGACAAATAGTGTAATCAAGCAATACTTGTATGATATTTTCGGATTAAAATCAGAATACTGTAATTACAAAGTAGATCTTTGGGTGATTGCAGTTGTGATAGTAGTATCTATTGTAAAACAATATAAGGAGAACCATAATGATACATCAGATGCATTTAATTATATAGAAATTTTGAAGAAGATGATAAAAAAAGAAGATTATGAATATTTGTTTCGAATCGAATGTGATAAAGCGAATGAACTCATGGAGGCATATTTTGCACATGTGGAGGAGGTATCTTTTCAAGATGTAATCCAGCAGTATCAGCAGGCTCTTAAAATAGGAATGTTATAAATCTTGGCAAACATTAGATTGAACAGCAACACTGGAAGAATTCTCGATGCTTTCATCTTCATAACAAAGCCCTCCTTTTCCAAT
>CANRZB010000020.1 GCA_947644195.1 uncultured Clostridium sp. | reverse complement strand
TTAATGCGGGGATTTTTCATCTTCTTAAAAAACTGTGCCATCTCATTTTCCGCACCAATAAAGAAATGATTATATGGATTCATAAATTCAATACCACAACCATATCCTCGCAAATAAAAATTAATATTAGTTAAATCAATATAGTAAAAATTATCTTCCCCGCTTCCCTGTAAATGTCCAGCAGAAGATGGATAAGAATCCGAACCACCCCAGCCAGTAACTTCTCCCTCCCAAACATATTTTCCATTTTTTACGTCAGGTGTTGATACTGGTGTTGAATCCGGAGTTGGCACTGGATTATCTTCACCAGTTATAGTGATAGTAATCGCCTCACTATTAACCATGACATCTGAAAAATTTGCACCTGCTCCAGCTTCAACACGATACCCTTCTGTCACTTGCAATTGCAATTTATAGGAGGCAGCTTTCACCGAATCCAATACTTCAAAGGTCAAAATTAATAATTCCCCATTACAAAAATTTTCAGCATTATCGGCCAATACATCAAAAGAATTTCCCGTATTATTTCCCAGATCGCTATCAAAGGTACCTCCATTCATCTCCGACAGCATCTTTCCCTTTTCTACTTTTACCGGTCTCATAATGCTTTCATCATAGGTAACGCGCATACGGAAGCCAGCCATGCCCTGATTATCCTTTATCAACACAGGCACCTTAACTTCTTTTCCCGCTGTCGTTTTGATCTCTGTCCCATATACCGTAGGCAGATTTTCTGCCTCTGCTCTTTTTATTCCCATATAAATACTGGAAACAATGAATACGAGCATAAACATCACTATTATTTTTACCCTCATTTGTTTCATCGCTTTTCCTCCTTTTATTTATGGCTTAAATAATGCCGGCCATTTAAACACTCATATTAAAATTGCTGGAAGCCTAAAATACAGATCCGTACTTATTTTTACCTTTCCTGGTTTACTCCAGACTACTAATCTTCCCCAATCGATACTGAAGCAATTTGCTTACATCTTTCCCATCAATTTTTCCATCCTGGTAGACGTCTCCAGCGGCAATCTGCTCTTCCGTAAGATCACATTTATTCAAACGATATTGTAAGAGCAGGCTTACATCCTTTCCATCAATTTTTCCATCTTCATAAACATCACCCGGCATCGCACCCTTAACCTGAATTTTGCAGGAACATAGCCCCCCGGTTAATACATTCAAAAAGTAAACATATTCCGTTCCAGATGTATTAGCTGTTAATACCACTTTCTTTTCTTCTTCCTGATTGCTGATCATATTTTTGCCAGAATGATTAGACTTTTTTAGGATCCGTTCGTTCTTTGCATCAAAATATACATCCGCCCCCTCCAGGTTATTGTTTTGTGATAACTTTTGCCGAATCGTTTCCAGGGTTATTTCTTCTCCCTGATTTAAACTAATCTCAATAGATTTGTTTTTTTGTCCCTTGATGTAACCGCTTCTAATTTGATAGTAATTATTTTCATTATTTGACAGCGAATTACCAACCGCATAATTCCCGGATAAATCTCGCGCCATAATGCCATATCCCACAATAGAATCACATTGTACAGATTCCGTTACTTCCCCTGTAAATTGCTTATCCATAATAGGCTGAGAACCCCTTTGATTGTCCCAACAAGCAATATTACCCTTTATGCCTGTATAATAATCCAAGATAGAACTGCTGTTTTTATCTGCCGAAAACCACAAATATCTGCCTCCCGGCCTTGAAAGTTTCCCAAGTCCCGTATCGTCTGACAATTGTATGGAAAGCGTTACTTCGCCCTCTTTATCCTGCCTCACAAGCACGTTTTCAAACACAGGAGGCCTTGTATCATTTTTTACTTCTATAGGACTTGCTACCGGGGTAGTTCGCGTTAGCGGAAAACAAGTCCGGTTTCCCGCAGCATCTGAGGCATAGATATGTGTAAAGTATTTTTTCCCAGCCACTCCTTTAGAAAAGGTAAACTCCCAGGTAGATTCTGTCTTTCCCACTTCTGTACTTGTTCCTTTATACCATATCGCGCCACCCCCTGATTGAGCATCAGCTTCCCAGGTAGGAAATTCCACATTCGTAACGCCTACATTATCTTGCCAAGTACAAGTAATCGTATAGCCCTGATCATTTAAATTTGTAACATCATATTCAACCAATGTCGGTGCTTCGGAATCCGGTTTTTTAATATCCACGGTATTACTGCTCGCTTTTAAGCATACATTGCTTCCACCTCCGATATTGATAGCATAAACATATATGCTTTGTCTTCCATATTTATTAGTATAAATGGTTTCTTCAAAACCATGATAGTTACCATAACCAACATCGCTCCGATACTTGTCTGCTTTTATTGAGTATCCTACTGCCGTTGAACTTCCCGCTTCTCCACCTATATACACATGGATATCAAGATTAACCGATGGATTATCCTCGTCCAATGCCCATCCTTTAATCTTAACTCCACCAGAAACTCCTTCTACAATATCAACATAGCCTATTGGATCATGGGCAGGGGGAGTACTGCCAGTTAAATAGACATAGCCTAAAAAATTTCCTGACCTATTTGATTCTAGCGTTGATTTAGACATTGTATGGATAATACAATAACCATTTGCAGCTTTACCAGTCCCTCCCTCACTCACTACTGCTGTAGTGCCGCTTACACTTTCAACTACAGCTACATGGTTTTCATAACATGCTAATGCTCGTCCTCTCAATTCTCTTCCCCTAGTAAAACCATGCTGTGAATATGCAGAATTATACCAACTTTTTCCAGACCATATTGTACAATTTACTCCTGTCAATTGATTAACTCTTGCAGAAGCAAACCATGCACATCCTGTGTTGCTATATGCATTAGCCCCCCACGGTTTTATCTGGGCATAATTTGTATAAGGAGTAGCATTAATATCTATATAAATGCCTCCAGTCCCATTTCCTTCAATACCATTCGGAGCACCAGCCTTTACAAAATTAAATGATGTGATCATTGTTACAACTACCATTACAATTGCTACAGGGATTAATATTTTTACTTTTTTTGTACCATTAATTTTTTTCATTTCTACCTCCTTTTTTAAATAATTTTTTCATTCATCATGGTTTCCTGCTTCCAAAATCTATGTTTTTCATTATATCAGTACCTATATTTACTCCCTTTTCCGTTTTTTTCATTTTCTTACTATTATGTCCTGCTCTCTCGACTTAAACTGATCCTCACTTTATGCCTTTTTTCTCTTAGAACATTGACCTATTTTGCCAGAATGATTCAGGCATTTATGTATTTACTATTGCTTTTAATATCTGTTCAATATATAGTAACAGTGTAACAAAAATAATATTTATACTTTCATAGCAATACCTGTGGGCAATTTCCTAATGACTAAAACGACAGTATTTACATGTTAACATTTGTAATGTGCTTTGACATGATTACCTTCTGTTATTCGCCATTTCCTTGATTCTTTCTACTGTATTCTCCGAAAAAATCTTGATATCTCTTAAATAGGTAAAATATGCCCTAACTAATGACAAATAATTGTTGCATTTTAATATTAAATTTCATATAATGGGGGTAAGATTTGGGGAAAAAACGAATCCAGAAACAAGACCGGAAAAACTTAGAACAGAGGCAAAACATCTCTGATCCGGAGCATCCTGTCATTAATCGAACATACAAAGACACACTGTTTCGCATGATTTTCCGAGAGAAGAAAAACCTTTTGCAACTGTACAACGCACTAAATAACACTAATTACAGGGATGTCACAAATCTGGAAGTCATAACCTTAGAAAATGCTATTTACATGAACATGAAAAATGATGTGGCGTTCCTCTTGGCTGACAGACTGAATCTCTATGAACACCAGTCCACTTTCAACCCTAACATGCCGCTGAGAAATCTTTTTTACATCAGTCGGGAATACGAGAAACTGATAGAAAAGCAATCCTTATATTCCAGTACTAAAATACAGATTCCTAATCCACACTTTATTGTATTTTATAATGGAACCCTCTCACAGGCGGAACGAACGATATTGAAACTTTCAGACCTTTACAACCACCCTGAAGAAATTCCTGAACTGGAGTTGACCGTCTGCATGTTAAACATTAATAAAGGATATAATAATGAGATCTTAAAGCAATGCAACCTTTTATCAGAGTATATTCAATATGTCGATCTGGTCAGAACCTATGCAAAAGCCCTTCCTATTGAGGAAGCTGTTGAACTTGCAGTGACAGAAGCTATTAAAAATAATATATTAACTGAGTTTTTACAAAAATGTAGACGGGAGGCGATACAAGTGAGTATATTTGAATATGATGAAGAGAAAGAACTCCGCCTGTTACGCCAAGCAGAACGGAAAGGCGCATTAGAAGAGGGACGGCAACAGGGCATCGAGAGTGGAATCCGAAGTCTCATGGATAACATGAAACTTAGCTTAAATCAAGCTATGGATGTTTTAAACATCCCCTCAGAAGAACAGCCTATCTATGCTGCAAGGATTCACAATAAATAACTTTTTAACTAACCATACAGATACCTCAGGAATGTTTCTCCGCCAGGTATAATTTCATTTTTTCTAAAGAAATACAAACAGGCGCTAAAATGCATGAAACGGTTTTTCTCTTCTAATGCATTTTAGCGCCTGTCTCACTTAAATTTTTTCCAAATATGAGAATCCTGTTTCTCAAATTTAGCCAAAGACCAACAACAATTTCCTATTCCCAAATAACACAACGATCAGGATCCCGCAGAAGTATCTCCCTCAAAGATCTGAATTCCTATCAGTTGTGAGTCATTAACATTCACAAACACTTTATTGGTTTGAATTGCGCTAATATCAATCGCCTGTGTCGTCCATGGATACACTTCACCATCGCCGTTTTGCAAATAGAAATATTTGTCCATCTCCTTGTTGTAAGACCAAACATGGCAACGTGCATTGTCACTAGCCCCCTCCGCAACAGTAAGTTGCAGCATTGGCTTTCGATATTGATCCCATATAGAGAAATCAATATTTAACTCAATATAATTGCCATCCGACGAAAGCAGTGAAAAGCCCTCTGTCTTTGCCTCCGTTTTATTTTCCCAGGAATCCGTCCTACTCCATTTTCCCTGCCAGATTAATGTATTATTCTGTAATGGCAGGATTGTGTCCGTATCTCCAAAAGCATTGCCATTATTACCTGTCAAATATTTAATATGATCCATCAATGTATCAACATATGATACCCTCTCTTTCAGCCAATCTATATTATCGTTATAGTTGCTCTGCGCAAACCAATCATCCGATGCTGATAGAAAACGCTTTCTAAACTGATCATGCAGTGGGCGGTAGGAACCATAATATTTTTTCCCATTTGCATCCACCTTCTGTTCTGTCAGCACAGTCGTTGCCAATTCTTTTACCTTTTCAGCCACTTTAGCCCGAAAAGATTCATTCTTCATCATATTGCCAAAAAGGTTCTGAATTACCAAATCGGATCCCGGCTTATTCAACGCAGCAACCTGATCTTCTTTTACCCCTTCCAAATTACCGCCTGTAAGCCATGTCGTATTTGTCGTTAAATCCAAATCATAAATACTAAATCTCCATCTTCCGTCTTCATAGTCGCATGTCTCTCTGGTATCATCCGTTGTTCGCCATATAGACCAGTTCTTTTCCGGCCAATCATAACGGTTATTCAGATATAGCATAGAAGCAAAATACCCAACTGCCGAATCTTCCGCCATATATTTTGACATAAATTCACTGTAATCTGCATCATTGCTCAAGTCATGGCTGTTCAAAAACTGAAATGTCTCCTGGAGATAATAATCCTCGTCTGTTACCCCTTCTGGCAATTCCCCTTCGTCCAGCTTAAATTTATACTTCGCATACTCTGGATCATCGGAGCCCTTGTATACCACAACATTTTCCTTAACTACGCCGCGCTTTTCCTGAAGGAAGTTATCAGATACATCATCCTGAAGTACATAATGTCCCCAATACTCTCCATCCAGATAAACTACACATGGTCTGCCATGCAGAGTCTCGCACCCCTGTTCATGCAAAAAACTCTGTATGAAATTATCTTTATATTTATAATTGAACGAATCATTTCCACCATTGCGGAGGACAAGCGTCTTGAATTTCTTCATCGTCTCTCCCTCTGCATTTGTCAAATCAGGAAAGAAAGGATACTTAAAATTTTTCGTTCCATAATCCTCTCTGGCAAATAATCGGAAACTTTTTTGGATATTTTCACGGGAATAATTTCCCTGAATTCGAATTCCACAATCCTGCGCCAGTTCTAATGAAGTCTCCGTCCCGTTGCTCTCAAAATAATCTATGTGGCAGTTCCGTTCCCAATCTTTTCCTTTCTCTTTAAAATTTGGATGATTCCTGTCACTTCCAATTGCATAAATCCCTCTTGTTTCATCAAACAAATCTTCTTGGTCCATCGTAATCGAAATGACCGCCAAATCTTGTCCTGCTGCCTGCACACTATCCTGTATGCCAGAAATATGCTGTGACATATTCCCGACAAAATAGGTATTCGTCACAATATCACTCTGCTCACCATCTGCATTAATTGCTACTGCGCGTAATACCGTACACTTATCCACTGCACTGTCTGAAGGAACGATCAAATCCCATTCTTTATTCATTGTTTGAATTTTATCTTGTGGCACTGCCGCCAATACATTACGGTCATTTTTCCGATCTGTAATTGCAATACCATTTGAATAGACCTGTCTAGTTTCACTCGTAACCGGATTGCTTCCATCCGTTGTGTAATAAATTTCGGCTCCCGGCTTACTGGTCAGCGTTAACGTAAACGCAGCGTCATAGGTACCACTGGAGTGGGAAGCCTCTACAAACGCATTGGGTTTCGCTGTCTCCTGTGGTTGCTGAGACACATCCGGCCCTTGCGTCTTATCCGGCTGAGCAGATCCCCCCGGTTCTACCGTCACATTCGGCTGTTCAGACTTCGCTGGTTCTGCCGGCAAATCCGTTTTTCCTGGTCCTGCGGTATTGCCTGGTAAATTCGTCCCCCCGGTTCCATTACCTGTCCCTGGTGCCTTACTACCTGTGGCTTTTGACGGTACAGATGTTTTCGGCTTAACCGTTACCTTGCATTTTAACTTTTTTCCACCAACTCGGGCAGTAATTACCGCTTTTCCTTCCTTTTTTGCCTTAACGACACCTTTTTTGGATACCGTAGCAATTTTCTTTTTGCTCGATTTCCATTTAACTTTTTTCTTTGTCTTTTTCACTTTTAGTTTCTTGGTCTGACCAACTTTCAGAACAACCTTTTTAAGGTTCAATTTTGGTTTGGAAGCTGCGGATGCCGTTCTTCCAGCCAAACAACCCTCTGACAAAGCAACTACCATTGCCAAGGAGATTCCGCCAGCCAAAACTCTTTTAATAAAACGTTTCATATGCTACCTCCATTTCTATTCCTAATAGAATGAATACAAAGCCCTATCTTCTCTTTGCAAAAAAAGCATCAATGTTCTTTTTCACATCTTGATCCGTCATGGTTTTCAACAGATATCTCTCTGGCTTTAATTCCATTACCTTTTGTACACTTTCCCGGTCTCCTCTGCCCGTCAGAAAAATCACCGGAATATCTGCGGTATCTTTCTCAGAACGAATCATTTCCAAAGTCTGTCTGCCATCACAAACCGGCATTTCATAATCCAGCAAGATCAAATCTGGTCTGTCCACCGTCAGGCTTTTGATCGCAGACAGGCTGGAACCAGCTTCCGCCATCTCATAATCCTGTTCCAACAACTTTATCATTCTACTGCGCATAAAATCCGAGTCGTCTACTACCAGGATTTTCTTTTTTGAGACATCATCACTGTTGTCCGTATCCGAATCCTCCTCTTGATTCAAGTAATCTTTAATGGCATCCATCGCATGGCTTGGATCCACAGAAGATCCTATTCTTCCTCGCATAGAATCCGTGGATGCCGCACAAAAAGCAAAATATCCCTCTCCGGTATCAAATAACAGACTGCATGACGGATGAGAACGCTCAAACATATCCAGGAGCTGATCATGCGTCAGAAGACACTCTTTTTCAAGCTCACACAAATCAATAGATGATAAGCTCTCTCTGACCTGCTCCAAAAACTGTCTTGAGATATAACGGGTCACATTGATTACCATATCATCGACTTTTTGATACTGTGTTTTCAAAATCCCACTGATAATTTGTAACAATAATTGCTCCTCAAAAACCAATGTAACTTCCCATTTTTCCTTTTGCCTGCCTCGATAAATATAACGGGAACAGATCACAGAACCAAAATCTTCACCGGTATACTGCTCACTAATTAATTTCGCATTGAGATGAAACATTTCATCCACAAGCTGGACAATGCTCTGCTCCAGCGCATCCTTTTCTTTTTCATGTGGAATATCAATCCATTTACTAATTGTTTTGCCAGAAATCGCCTGATCTTCTGTCTGCGTATGCGCAACCACCCAGCCAATGCAAACACCTAAAAAGTGACGAATAGATTCCATGGAATATTCTGTCTCCACCATCTCTTCTTCCAACGCAGGAAGCGTCTTATACCGAAAGTTATCATGCAGGCGCTTATGTATCTCATAATCTTTATAATCCACAGAACGCATATACTCTTCTTCATGTTCAAAATGTTCTACGGTATGGTTTTTTAGATATTTCACTCCCTCCCTACATGCCCATTCGCTCTTTTCTTCATTTTCACTAATCCTTAATAGCTTATCCATGGTAGAGAAAAGCAGCTTATGTTCTTTGTCAAGAAAGTCTACACCAATTTTGTAATCGTCCTTCCATACAATATTATCCATGCTATCCCATCCTTCTTCTAAAACATATTTTTGCCCAACAAAAATAAACACATGAAAATGTCGTGCTACTATGTATTATAGCACCGTTTTCCATTGTTGGCTAGCCACAACTTAAAAATCATAACCAAGAGTTTTCACTGAACGAAACTCTTGCACACGCGCAAAATGCATATACCGAACTCTAAAAACAAAAAGCGGTTGCCTGACCGCTTCATCATCAGGCAACCACTTAAAAAAATATTAACTACGAAAAAACTATTTCTTTTTATATTTTGCTTTCTTACTGATACCGCCCTTCTTCAACAACTTTTTATAATTTTTCAGTACTTTCTTTGGTACAATAACCGTTATCTTTTTCGCTGTTTTAGAAAATGCCTTTTTATTTATCTTGGTTACAGATGTTCCCTTAAAAGTTACTTTCTTTAACTTGGTACATTTATAAAATGCCTGTTTTCCAATCGTTTTAACATTTTTGCCAATAACTACAGACTTTAATTTCTTATTTCCCTGAAAGGCATTTGATTTAATACTAGTAACCTTGTAGGTGTTTCCCTGAACCTGAACTATATCAGGAATCGTTACATTCGCTGGATTCTTTTTGACTGCTCCAGAATACTCTACCGTATTATTCGCAGTTACTTTATATGCTGCGCCACTTACTTTCATTGTACTGCCTTTTGCTATCCCGGCAGGTGCCTGTGTAGCTTTAATTCCTGGATTCTGGCTTGGCGCTGTACTCGGTGCTGCACTTGGTTGCACACTTGGTTTCGCACTTGGTTGTGCACTTGGCTCGGTGCTTGGTTCCGTGCTTGGTTCCGCACTCGGCTCGGTACTTGGCTCTGTACTCGGCTCGGTGCTTGGTTCCGTACTTGGCTCTGCACTTGGCTCCATACTCGGTTCGGTACTTGGTTGGGGAGTTGCAATAATGGTAAGTGTTACCACATTACTCTCACTTGCCAGATAATGATTCCCTTCCGCAAGTGTTGCCTTTACATAATAGACTCCCGGTTCCGTTGGCTTGGCACAAGAAACAGACAACGCCTCATCTTTATAGTATGAATAGGTAATTTCTGCATCTTCATCACCAACATAACTCTCTGGTTCTATCGTATAATCACTGCCGGTTACCTCCATATCCTTCAGCTTAATACTACTCTCTTTTTTCTGAATCTCTGCCTCAGCTTTAACAACTCCCATCTGCATCATGCTATCCGGGGAAGGACGCATCACCAAAATATCAATGGTATATTTTCCTGGTTCCTTGATTTTTGGAAGAACCGACTGGAATCCATCTGTTCCACTAACGTAATATTCTACCGAATCTCCCTCTTGCATCCCCTCGGTTTTTACCAAAACATCATGATCTTCGCCGTCATAGACACCGGAATATCCTTCTGCTGTTATCCCGGAAAAGACAGGTATTTCTACTGTTGCATCTGGGTGGTTCGCATAATATGCTTTGTAGGTGCTACTTCCACCAATACAATGATACGTTCCACCCTCTGCCAAACCAAAATCTTGATACGCTACAGATGGTGCCAATAGATAAACTTCTTTCAGTTTACTGCATCCCCTTGTAATTTGATTCTCCATACTATTTAGTCTAGAAGGCAGCATCAAGCTTTCCAAAGAAGAACATTTATAAAATGCCCGATATCCTAATGAAGTAACAGTGCCTGGAATTTTCACCTCCTGCAAAGAACTGCAGCCATCAAAGGCATTGGTACCAATAGATTCCAAGCCATCATGCATCGTTACCTTTTCCAGATAAGTACAATTGGTAAATGCTCGGTCAATATCCATCACGGAAGCTGGAATATCAAGCTCCTTGACCAACGGGCATCCCCTGATTCCCTGAAAACCAGATAACGTGGTCAGCCCGTCCGCAAACGTTACTTTCTCTAAGGAAGAACATGAAAAAAATGGAGCACAGTCATATACTGCTTGCGGAACTCCGTTTGATCGTATGATATTCCAATTTTTAATTGTCGAAGGAATTCGTACCTCCTTCAGAGCATTACACTCCCGAAACGCTTGATATCCCATCTGTGTAAGACCCTCGGTCAATTCCAAATTGACAAGCTTATTACATCCCCAAAAAACATAACTTGGGAAAAACGTTATCGTCGAAGGAATTTTTACAGTGGTAAGTGACGTACAGCCACGAAATGCCTCCTGGCCGAGCGTCGTCAGCCCCTCTGCCAATTCCAGCTCTGTCAATGCTGTACAATCTTTGAACGCACCATTGAAATAATTGTCACCCTCTTTCCATTTTGTAACCGTAGAGGGAATCTTTACGCTTACAAGCGATAAACATCCGGCAAAGGAAGACTCGCCAATTTCCTCAACACCTTCTGAAATTTCTACGCTGGTTATGTCACTATCCTTAAATGCCTCTTTTTGAATTCTTGCCACCTTATACGCCGGCTCTGTTCCTACTGTTGTCGGGATAACCACTGCCTTATCTGTTCCAGCATATCCAATAATTTCTGCTTTTACAGTGTCAGTGCCAACTTTGAATAATTTGTACTTACACTCGGTGGCTTCGTCCGTATACTCCGTAGTCGTATCCACATTTGTCTCTGCGCACGCCACACGAACCGTAGATCCCGTACCAAAATCCCCGGAAAATACCGAAGATGATACAATCAGGCAAGCAGATACGATGATACTAATACTTTTTTTCCAATTTTTTCTCATTGCACACATCCTTTCTGGAGACACCTTTCAATAATCATCCTCATATAATATTGAAAGATATCAATAAATTTGTTACATAATATCTTGCCTCTATCATATCGGTTCAGTGGTTCACTGTCAATCCTTATTTTATTTCGACAGCTTTTCTAGTTTCAGCTTTATCAAAGCAGACTGCCTTTGTCTTACAAATATTTCTCCTTTAGCGCCTTTTTTGTATCCATATAACATTCCAGCAAGCTCTTGCTTGTACAATAAAACTCAATTTTATCATCATATGGCGGATCATTTTTCTGGACGGTATCTACACAATCCCTGGTAATGTTATAACAGCCGATCCATAGTTCATCCATCTCTCGGTAAACTTTACGGTCGGAATACCGATTGGTCGCCACAGGATCACAAAACAACAAATATTCACAATCTAGCTGCATAAAAGATCGTTCCATTCCCGATAAAACTATTTTTTTGTCACGATATGTAATTGTAGATGCCAGGCCGTGGTCAATCCATATTTTCTTATCTGGACAATCCCCACGTACCACTTCTTCCACAGACACTTCCTGTAGAATAATACTTTGATTAAAATAAATATTTTCAGTAGGTTTTACTCTCAAAATAGTGGTACAATCTTCTGACAATTCTATCTGTCGCTGGCAAAATCCAGAAAGACTTTCCTCTGACCAACCTTCGTCGGTTTCGACATATTCCACCACAATGGATTGACTTTGCAAATCTCCCAGGGTCATTTCATTTTCACAAGGTGCTTTCCGAAATGCTACCGCTTTTAATAATAAAATTCCCATCAAAAAAACCAGAAAAAATAACCCAATGTTTCGTACTAATCTACTCATTTTCATCCTTTTTTACCAGTTGCACCTTTCCTGCCTTTACCACAAACACCTCGTCACAAATCTTACGAATATCTTCCATATTATGACTGGCCAGACAAACAATAGCTCCTCGCTCCTTTTCCTCCATCAAGATCCGTCTAATCTGCTCCACTCCATTTTCATCTAGTGAATTGGTTGGTTCATCCAACAATAATACTTGTGGTCTCTCCATAATTGCCTGTGCAATCGTAATACGCTGTCTCATGCCTAAGGAATATTTTTTAATTTTTCTCTTATCATCGGGATCTAAACCAACCCTTACGATAGTATCTCGAATCTGATCTTTCGTAATTTTTTTTCGAATGGAAGCCAAAAAATTTAAGTTTTCCATCCCCGAAAAATTGGGATACATTCCTGCATTTTCTATTATTATTCCTGCGGAATAGGGCATTTCCTTTCCAAAGATAACTTTCTTCTGATTAAAATTAATTTCTCCAGAACTACACTTTACCAGCCCCGCCATTGTCCGTAACAACATCGTCTTCCCGGATCCATTTTTTCCAATAAACCCATAAATTTTCCCCTGAGTTAAAGAAAACGAAACATCTTGTAGAATCGTGTTCTTATCAATTATTTTTGATACCTGTTTTACTTCTAACCTATTTATCATAAAAAATCCTCATTTCTGCGCACCTTCCAACAGTTTTCCTTTGCTAAGATACCTCTGTCCGCACATTTATTCCTATTTCCATTCTTCGAAACTTCCTCCATAGCAGCCAGGAAAAGATAATACAGGCAACAAAGTAATACCCGATTCCCCATAAAACATAGGCATTACTAAAATTCCAGCTTACCAGAATATTTGACATTGGATTCAAACGATGCAAAACCTGTGTCATAACTTTATCTGGATCTTCCTGCAAATGCATTGTAATTATTGTACTTATAATCAAAAAAGAGTAAGTAATGATAAAACCAATCGTATTGCCAAAACGCAATGCTAACAAATTAATTAAAATAACACTAAAATAAGTAAATAATGTCAGTATGACAAAAACAGATATCATTATTCCCAAATCCTTTTTTGTCAAAGGATATTCCGATGTCCAAACTGCATTTACCACGTACAAGGACATATATAACAGAATTCCCAGACTACTATACAAAATGACTCCGATGATCTTTCGGTAATACCAACACCATCTGTTCTGGAATCTCGTAAAAATATATTCTGTATTAATAAAAACATCTTGTGTCAAATAATCTGTAAACAATATATTTATAAAAACAAGGCCAAATAAACCCAAAACGGAAACGGATAAATCTAACTGATCTAAACGATAACTTCCACCAAAAAAATGCATTAAAAAAACCTCACCTACAGCATTTTCCATCGGTTCGGCATACAAAACCAGATCAAAACGATAAAGTAAAATCAATGGCAGCAATAAAAAAATGGCAATATATTTTTTTCGGAAGAATATCAACTCTCTACCTCTCATCATTTCTTACACGATGCTGTATCATACCACATGTCAAGGCTAACAGTACTAAAAGAATTAAGAGATATAATGGATATATTAATCCATATTCCGGATATCCCCCTGAAAGATAATCCAAGAGGTCCAAATTAACATACATTCCAAAGAATTCCGCTTCTTCCCAAAGGTTGTCCAGCATGACAAAAAACTGAAAAAACAAATAACTAATTATCAAAATCCAAATACTACCTCTTTTAACCAGCAAAGAGACCCCATAAAAAAAACAACTAATTACTCCACTGACAATAGCAGTCCAAAGCGAAATTAAGATATTACGCACTTGAGGCAAGTCTATCGCCAGGTGTTTTAAAATAGCGCCTTCAGATAAGGTATTTTTATAAAAACCCTGCCCCATAATCCGCATGCACCAGTTCACATCATATTTCTGATATCCCATAACCGCATCGTTGCCAGTCATAGGAAAAAGTATTCCATTCATCAGGATATTAAGGAGGAATGGAATTAAAATTGTTATCGCCGTCCCAATAAAACAGGTTGCCATCTGCGCATAATAATAGGTTCGACGCTCCCCTCTCGTCAGGACATATAGAATCACACCATTTTTATGTTCATCCATAAATGAAAATCCATAGGGTAGAATTATCAGAAATGGAAACAAAAAACTCAGATATGACCACCACTCACTTTCCCCATTTGCCACAAATAAAACATCCGCAGAGGGTAAAGCATACTCATACTCCCCCCAATGTTTCATTAACTGAAACAAAGGCAGGCTGACACATAAAATTACCATTCCAAAAAACACAAACCGAAAAGTCTTTTTCTGTGACATGATGATCAAATTGTATTTAAGATATCTCAACATGAAATGATATTTCCTCTCACAAAATTAAAATACACCATAACGCATTTGTACTAAAAATCTTTAAAACATTTCTCAAACCAAGTGAGTTATATCTCATTTACCGATCAGGAGTATAAATTAAAATTATGAATATATCCAGAAATCTGAGCAGTATATTTTGAACTATTTCCTCTTGCTGACACATACAAAAACTCATTATTCATCACTTTAGAATTTAAAGAAATTCCTGTATATACTGTTCTCTTTAATTTAACATTATGCGCCATTTCAATTTTTCGGCCATTATATGCTTTATCAACCCGCCAACGGGTATATGTCCAATCATTGTCTTTATTATTACCATTTTTATCATACATGTGTGTAACAGTTACATACAAGGTTTTACCTTCGTTCCTCTTCTTTCCAACCGAAATCAATGAATAATCGGTATAACCATCACGGTCACTATACTGTTTTACATATTGTTTGGTAAATTTGACATCAGACCCATTTTGACTAATACTAGCGCTGGCAATCTTTCCCAATACAAGAAATCCCAACAAAACAAATAATATCCATTTTGTGGCCTTTGTCATTTCTTTAAAATAATTTCTCATGTAAATCTCCTATTTTCTTTAGAATCTATCGTTACCATAACAATATATCACAGGTTTATTTTATTGTCAATTATTTTTTATTAATCATAGAAAATCTACATTTTTAAAATCTATCTCCCCATCACGAAAGCGCTGCACGCAACACCTTTTGTACCCCACCTTCCCGATTAGATGGCGCGATATACTTTGCAATCTTTTTTAAATCCGGATGTGCATTTTCCATCGCAAAACTCATTTCACAACATTGCAACAACCCGACATCATTGAGGTAATCGCCAAACGCCATACTTTCCTCCTTAGAAATTTGATATTTATCCTGAATCATTGCCAAAGCATTTCCCTTATTCGCAGTCACATTCGCCAGATCAATCCAGCTTTCCCCCGATAAAGAAGCCTGCAAACGGCGGTTCCAACCACTCAAACGGGCATAGTTCTCTTCTGCATTATGCGCCTCATAAAATACCGCAATTTTCACAATCTGATCCTGCTGGATACAACTAGCCAGATCATCCACAAAAATCAGATTTTCATAATAATTCTTTGCATTTCTTTCTGTTTCCTGGCAATGGTGCTGCATATAAGTGCTTTTTGCACCACATAAAATCACGGCCTGTTTCTCCTGATTCCCTAACCGGCGGAGACAGTCCGTCACATCTTCTTTTCTCATTTCATCCACATAAACGGCAGTTCCATGCTCAAAGACAATCCCGCCGTTTTCCGCAATAAACACCAGATTGTCTTCCATTTTTCCAAACAATTTTCGCATGTTGTAGTATTGTCGCCCGCTGGCAATAACAATGCACATCTGAGGATGCTGCGCTACCCAATCCATAAAATCCACTGGAACCACCCGCGGATCATCCAAAAGTGTTCCATCCATATCCGTTGCTATTAACCTGATCGTTTGGTTCTTTTCCAAAAAAAGACCAGGCAACGGCATATCCGTCCCCGGCTCATGTAGGCAATTCCCATGTAATTGTTCCATAACGTCCTCCCTGTATTTCCCATTCTTATATATCTGTTCACTGCCAACAAAAAATCTCATTCGGATTTATTTCAATCATCAAACATCAACAAACACCTTACCTGCAAGTAACTCGTAGATTAAACTTTACTGCATTGACAAATAGGCAGTGTATTTCAACATAATAATCTCTGCAATTAAAAACATGCCGGCGGAGCTGTAGTAATTCTTCCCATGCCGGCCAATATCTATTTTCTGTGTAAAAAAAGGAAAATAATACTGGCAAAGTTTTGATAAATCATTTGCCCCGTCCTGACAAATTGCAACCAAAATCATCCCCTTGTCATGTAGTTCTCTGGCATATTCATTCATAACCGGATTATTGCCGGATAGCGAAAACAAGAATACAACATCTCCGGGCTGCATCTGCTGGATCGCCATCATCCGTTCTTCTTTTCCCTCGATCACATGCAGTAACTGTTCCGCTAATATCAAATAATTCTTTAACACCTTAGCTGCGGCTTTCTGGACAGCGCCGCTCCCGTAGGCATAAACGCTTTCCGCCTGGCTCATCGATCGAAACAGATCTGAACAGTCCGCTTGCTGCACCAGACTAATCGTCCGATTCAGATTAAAACCATTTTCCTCAATACTGCGTTGGTCAAATACGGGTTGACTTAAACTATTCCATTTCAAAAACGCTTTAAATTCACTATATCCATCCATGCCAATTAATTTAAGAAAACGCTGTACCGTTGCATGGGATACCTGACAGGCATCCGCGAGCTGATGCAGGGATAATTTCCTACATTCTTCCTGATGTCTACAGACATACTTCCAGATCCGAAGATCATTCGCACACATGCGATCATAGTTTTCCTGAACCAGATCCTCTAACCTCATCTGCCCCCCCCCTTTCTCTGATGATAATCCAGGTATTTTAAAAATAAGATATCAATCAGGATAAAATACGACGTCGTAGATTCATACTGCCAATGGATCGGCGTTTCAAAATGACCACTCTCATCCACATAGAGCCGAAAATCACAGATATGTGCAAGGGTATTCTCACGGTTTTTGGTAATCGACATCAAGGTAACGCCCCGAACCTGAAGCTTTCTGGCAATTTCCACTATTTTTTTATTATTTCCGGAGACAGATACGAGAATACAGAAATCATCACTCCCAAGTAACGGTACTAAATTATACATTTCCTGTCCACTGGGTGCATCATAAAACATATGGCCTGCACTCATGAATATACGCTTGAATTCCTTTTTGATGGAAGTTTGAACCATCCCTTCCCCAAAAATAAAATACCGCTTTGCCAGATCAAATGCCTCAAACAGAGGATCACAATTTTTCTCACAAATCCCGTTCATAACGTTCTGATAGAGAGAACAAATATGTTCCAGCTCATTCTGCACCGGCATTTTTTGTCCATCCATTTTGATGTATAACTTTAACTCTGCAAAACCTTCAAATCCCAGCCTCTGAGCGAACCTCATCACGGCAGAACGGGAAACACAACATTTCTGTGCCACCTTTTCGATCGACATATTCGCACACTCTGCCTGATGCTGCGATAAATATTCCCATACCGCACGGTCACTCTCGCTAAACTGCTGATACGTTCCATTAACCAATGCCTCGACGCTCATAGGACGTAACCTCCCGCCAGTACAACACCATTGCCATCATGCCCTTGCCATTGTACCGATTTAATAAAAACATCATAACACGCTTTCGAGACATTGTCTAAACCTAAATTTGAGTTGTCTAATTGGGACCCGACAGGATAAAACGTACTTGGAACAAAGAAATCTACCTAAGTTAAGATTAAAATACTGTCCCCAGGCGAACGGATACAAACAAACAGAAAATACTAAATACGATCAACACGATACAGCCGGATAAGTCCCTCCAGAAATGATCTTTCCACTTTATCCGCAAGGAAGCCAGCGGGGACATTCCTGTCATCTGGTAGACGAGATACATTAGAAAAGTCATAATAACCATAAATACCGCATTGCGCAATATTGCTTCTGCCACAAAAATCAATACCAGATGTGACATCATGTACGCTACATCCCCCTCGTAGAGATGGTTCTGTGCAAACCCCATCAGATACGCTGTAAACGGTCCCGCCATAGAAACCAGAAAGGTAAGTGTAATCTGTGGATTCTTCTGCAGCACAGTTGATATATCACCACCACCTATGAACATCTGCAAATATCCGATTGCCACGAATGGCGAAAGCGTTAAAAGTACTTTTGCAATGGTAAACCAACGGTCTTTCTTATGATAATCCGGCAAGGTCTTAACCTGCCCTCTCTTTTTCTCAGCCATATCCGAACCCTCCTATGTTTTTTCAGGACACGCCTGAAAACTACTCTCCGCCAATCGTGCAGATTGATTTCCAGGCATGCCCCAAACAGAACCGTATGCGAAATCTATCCTATTTCAGCTCCGGCCAATACTCTTTGTTTGCCTCAATCATATCATCCAGGATCTGCTTTGCCACATGAGCACTTGGAACAATTTTGGATAGCGTCATCGCCTGCCACATCTTCTGATAGCTTCCCTCTATCCATGCTTCTACTACCAGTTTCTCCACACTGACCTGCTGCTCCATCAAGCCTTTCTGGAACTGTGGGATCGCTCCTTGGCAAATCCGTTCATAACCGTTAGATCCTACAATACATGGGATCTCAACCATGGCCGTCCGGTCAAAATTTTCCACTGCCCCCTCATTCGGTACGATCAGCAGGAATCTCTCCTTCGTATTTTCTGCAATCGCACAGGCAAGATCCACAATATAAGTTGCATGTGCATCAGCTTCAAAACCGCAATCCTTTGCCGTCCCTTTCTCAATAATTTCACGACATGCACCAAATACCGTCTTCTCACGGCCATCAATTACCTCGTTGGCACGGGTGTACTCTGCATTAGAATGTTCAACTACATAATCAGGATACAGATAATACTTGAGATACGTATTCGGAATCGTGGTCGGATCTACCGCATACACATCCTTTGCCTTGGCAAAAGTCGCTTTCCAGCTATCATCCACATGCTGATTTGTCTCTGAGATTCCGTCTGCAAAACCATTCACAGCCATATGCTTCTTGATTTCCGGCATCAGATCATTTCCTTCATTATCATAAATCTTATACCACCATCCAAAATGATTCAAGCCATAATATCCAACCTGCATCTCTTTGCGGGATTTCAGCCCTACCATATTTGCCATCTTTTCTTCCAGATCAATCGGCATATCACAGATATTTAAGATCTTGGAATTCGGGCGCAGGCGACGGGTTGCCTCTGCCACAATCGCAGCCGGATTGGAATAATTTAACATCCATGCATTAGGAGAATATTTCTCCATATAATCCAGGATTTCCAAAACACCTCCGATGGAACGCATCCCATAGGCAATTCCTCCTGGTCCGCATGTCTCCTGTCCTACCACGCCATACTTCAACGGAATTTTTTCATCCAATTCACGCATGGCATATTTTCCAACACGGATATGAGCCAGCACAAAATCAATTCCTGTAAAAGCCGTTTCTGGATCTGTGGTATAACCAAACTCGATTTCCGGCGCATTTTCCTTCAAATAAATCTCACAGGCTTTAGCAACGGTTTCCTGACGTTCTGCATCATTGTCATAAAACATAATCTTGTGAATCGGGAAACGCCCCCGCTCCTCCAACAACATTAATGCGATACCCGGTGTAAAAGTGCTGCCGCCTCCGGCTACTGTAACTGCATATGATTTCTTAGACATAATTTGTTCCTCCTTATCCATTCCTATTTATTTTCAAATCTACCTTATAAAATTGTAACCCTGTTTCCTTTTCCTACTCTGTTTAGAACAACGAGTTTCACTGTACAGATATTCCAACAGATCGCCTGCCTATTTATGATAGGTAATTACCGTGGTCTGGCCAGCCTTGACATTCTTTTCTGGAAGCAGTTGGATCGCCTCACACTCATCTCCGTTTGTCATTAAAATCGGCGTGTGCATCGGATACCCTTTCTCTTTCATTAGATTCATATCAACTTCACACAAAAGCTGTCCGGCTTCCACCCGTTCACCTTCCTTCACTTTCGGTGTAAAACCTTCTCCCTTCAACTCCACGGTATTAATACCGATATGCACGAGCAATTCCAGGCCGTCATCCGTCGTAATCCCATAAGCATGCAAGGTTTCCGCAATCATGGAAATCTCTCCTGCTGCCGGAGCATACACTTTACCGTCTGTCACAACGACAGCCACTCCATCGCCCAATGCTTTGGAAGCAAATACCTCATCCGGCACATCACTTACTGGCATTGCTTCCCCATTCGCAACTGCTTTGAGCTCGTGTATCGGGAGATCCGAAGTCGCCGTTTTTGCACCACTGTCAGAGGATGCTGTCGTGCTTCCTTCCGGCTGATCTGCATCCTGGGAGCCGGCATCCAACACATATGCGGATGGATTTGCCATGATATTTTCAAATCTTTCACGGACACTTGCCACACTCATACCCACTATGATCTGCATTGCTTTCCCGTTTTTAGAAATACCATGGGAACCAATTCCCTTAAAGTAAGCATCATCTTTAACCGGAGCAGGATCTTTGACATTGACACGAAGACGGGTGGCACAGTTCGTCACATCCACAATATTGTCGGCGCCGCCCAGACCTTCCAGAATCAGCGCTGCCAGCATCGTCTTCTTATCCATCTCAGCACCGCCGGCCTGTTTCGCCCGAAACTCTGCCTTGGAATAAAACTTTGTCTCGTCCGTATCTTCACGTCCCGGTGTCTTAAAATCAAATTTCAAAATCAGGAAGCGGAATACCAGGAACCAGATTCCGGTATAAATCAATCCGATTACCAACATCAACAGATATTCTTTCCAGTGCGAGGTCATCAATGGAATAAAGTTCAGAGAACTCATCTCAATTAACCCGCCGGCAAATACCCCGACAATTCCAAACAGATTCATTGTTGTAGAAATACAAGCTGCCAGGAATGCATGCACAACGAACAACGCTGGCGCCATAAACAGGAAGGTAAACTCAATCGGCTCCGTTACACCACAGACAATGGCGGTCAATGTGATCGGAACCAGCAGACCCATCAACTGTTTCTTCTTCTCCGGTTTTGCCGTTGCGTAGAACGCCAGGGCAATACCAGGACATCCAAAGACCTTTGAAAAACTGGTAGCTGTGAAGGATGCCTCCGGACACAAGGACTTCAAAGAAGCCGTTGATGCAGCCAAATCCGGCAGCTGCGTTGCCCAATAGGAATAAATACCACCTGGACATACCAGATTGTCATAATAGAACGGGCTGTACATTAGATGATGTAAACCAAATGGAATCAACAACCGTTCCAGGAAGATAAATACCCAAACTCCCAAAGGACCACTTGTCATCACAAAATTTTGGAAAATCTGCATGCCATGCTGAATATTTGGCCAGATCAGCACGGAAAGCAAGGCAACCGGCAGCATCACGAAGAAACCGATCATAAAGATAAAGGTGGATCCATTAAATGATCCCAGCCAATCCGGCAGCTCCGTATCAAAGAATTTGTTATGCAGATAGATCACGATGCCCGAAACCAACAGCGCTCCAAACATACCCATATCCAGCGTCTTGATATTGGCTATCATGGTCAAACCACTGGAACCACCAACTTCTGTCGCAAAATCAACCCCAAATACATTTCCCCACTGTGCCAGAATGGTACTGACAAAATATTGGAACGTCAGATACAGAACCAACGCCTCCATACAGCAACGAGCAGCCTGCTTCTTTGCCAGACCAATAGGCAGTCCGACCACAAACAGCAACGGCAATTGGTTAAACACACACCAGGCGCCCTGCAGGATGACGTTCCAGATCAGGTACCACATGCTCGTCGGAGCAGCCAGGGAACCCAGCACTGCTTCCGTCGTGCACAAGGTACCGATACCAACCATGACACCTGCAAAAGAAAATAGAAGTACCGGTGTAAACATTGCGCCACCGAACTTTTGAATTTTTTGCATCATTGTTGCAACACTCCCTTCATTTTTTTATTCTTTCACTCTCACCCGATATCATTCTCCCGGGATATAATTCATAAATGAATTCTTAAATGATATCTTCTGGTAGAATTATATTAACAAGGAGCTTAATTAAATACAATATTTTACAAACAGCTTGGTAATAGGGCGATCATCTTATCATTCGTCACAAAGTTTGTGAATTGTCACAGAACCGGTCTGAATACCGTACCCAAGAACAAAAGGATTCGCAGTTCGAAACTCTCATGCGAGAACAAAAAATACCAGAGCGCTATCGGAAATCTAACTTTAACGTATGTAACGCTTTGATCTTCTTAACAATTCGAAACAATACGGCTTCCGACAGATTCTCTGGTATTTATGATTCCTTTTACAAGAACTTAATCTTCCATCCTCGTTTAATCATATAAAGAAATATGATATTTGCAGGAGCGGTAGATTTTATAGATAATCACACCAATGATTCCTACTACCATTCCCCCCACCGGGCCAACTCCAAAAATCCCTCCAACAATCATCAATATCCACATTCCAATATTCATAATATCCTCATTTCTGTACTATTTTATACTTCTATCTCCATCTAAAATTTCATCTGCTGATCTAATTTTGACTGGCGCCAATCAATGTTTTTCCTCTTCCTGATTCTGCTCCGTCTGGCTTTCTCCCACGTTCTCAAACCACCAGCTAAAAGCAGCCACGCCAAGAATAACTACACCTACGCCAATTAATAAAATAGTTGTCATCATAATAACTCTCCTTATCATTAAATCATGTTATGTTCCATATTCTTCTAAAATTATGGTACGCAAAAGAAAGACCTGCCTGCCAGATCTAATTTTTCGTTCCGTACCGTCTGAAAAAAGTTCTAAAAAAGAATCCTTTCTCCACAAAAACCTGTAACACGATTTAACCTTTGGAACCGTCCTGATGATGGATGTACTCAATAATCAGCCGAGCACTGCACATAATGCTACAGCCTTCATGCATCCATATTTCCTGATCATTACGCTGGAAAGAACCGGGCAGAAATGCTCCGGTTAATAAAGATAGCACACACCGAGAATGGCTGCGCTGCCGTATCGACCTGATACGGGATTGACTTTTCTGCGCAATCTGTTTTAACATGCTGCGCATATTAAATGAATTTAACTGCTCTGTCCCACAAACATCCGGCTGCAACTGCGTGGCATCCAGAGCCTGCGTTATTGTATTGGGCGCAGAATCATTGGTATGGCAAAACAGAGAGTATGTATCCGAAGAATAGGTACATATTCCCGAAAATGCAATCACGATCGCCAGCAAAATCTGCAGGTAATTCCATTTTCCTCTCTGTTTCATAATTCCCTCGTTTCTACGCCAATGAGCCTGTGAAAAAATATTATATTGGATAGCATAACACGCATCAGGGGGATTTTCAAGTGAAATCCCCCTGGCAATACCTGTCTTTTTCTTATATTTAAATAATTGCTTCCTCTATCTTGCCTTAACGATAAAACATTTCTACGTTACGCCGGAATAATTTAGCAGGCCGGTGTCCCGCCCCCTCTAAAATCTGGTCTGTCTCTTTCACCAACGGCGCCATTTTTCTGCGAAAATTAGCGACAAGCAATTTCCGGTCTAAAATAATTTCAAATGCCCTTTGTAAATCCGCCATCGTAAATAATTCCGGCAAAAAATCAAACACAATATTTCCATTAAATTCTGTCTGCTGACGTAGTGACAACAACGTGCAAGTTATAATTTTTGCATGATCAAAAGCAAAACCATTATTTTGAGTCACTTCATACTGCACTGTTTCATGATAATTCTTAAACTCCCTTTTCTCTTGAATTATCGCAGAGACAGATACTTCTTCCTCTTTATGTAGGGACTGCTTCGCAGAACGTGTAACTGTTTCCGTGTCTGACAGGCTCGGTTCCAAATTAGTTGCACCCAAATCCGTACTCTTCAACGTCAATTTATGTTCATTCTCAATCAAAGCAGTAGATCCCTGGATCTGTTTGTTTTTTTGCCTGCTCTCAAATTCCACATCAAACCATCTGGCTTCCCAGGCATCCGTGTCCGCTTTCAGGCTACATTGCTCTCCATCAATCAATGCCAGAAACGTATTAGAAATTATCCAGCCTCTGGGATCTCTCCCCATATCACTGTAAATTCCAGCCAGCCTTAAGTATACGTCCTTCACATGGGTTTCTTCATACAATTCCCTTCTCGCCGCTTGATACACCTCTTCCTTGCTCTGACAAAATCCACCCGGCAGCGCCCATTGTTCACGATAGGGATATTCTGCCCGTTTAATCAACAGAAGTTTTAATTTTTTCTCCGGCGATTTCCGATAATTGTCTTCATCCTGTACCAGTTCCTTATCCGACCGATTTCTTTTTCCCATAATGGAAAATACAGCGATATCCGCTGCAATCGACGGCCTGTCATACTTTGCCATATCATAATGACTTAAAAACTCTTCCTCCTCTGGGCTTCTCTGATATTCTGCCATTCGTTTGTTACCTCTCCTTGCATTGCTTACCAACGGTTCTTTTGCATAAATAATTGTTTCCACCCTCCCTCGCCATCATTTTTCCTATACAATCCCTGTCTGTGTCGTTCGGCTGGAATATGGTTCCCGCACTACTAACATCAGGCATTATTCGTCCCTGGCAGGTAGGATATCTATTATTCTACCACAATCAAAAAGCTCTGTCATGTCCGTTCGGATGGAATAAATCCGTCAAAGATAAAAACACGAAAGGAATCTCTCGCCTGTTCTAACTCCTCTGGACTTCGAACCGTCCATGCCACCAATTCTGTATGATAGAGACAGCGACATATCTGTAATGATAACTGGCTGGCATATTTATAATTGTAGGCAATAAAATCCGGTTTAGCATAAAAATTCGTCAATAAATTTGTCATAAACATTTTCACATACCAGGGTCTTTTCTTATCATGCAACCAAAAATTCGTGGAGAGCTGACCACGCAAAATCTGGGGATCATGTTTCCGAAACCAATACAGTATTCTGGGGTCAAAAGATTCCACACAGCAATCTCCCTGATATTTTTTCAAATGATGGGACAATGCTTCGGCTGTACGAATCCCATTTCCCTCTCGTTTAATCTCGATGATCAATGGAACTCTGCCTCCCACCATTTGCAAAACATCTTGCAGCAAAGGAATCTTCTCCTTTGTATCCAACAAATGGTACTGACTTATTTCCCGGTAATTGCATTTCCATAGTTTCCGTGCTACACCGCACATCCGTTTTAACGACTCATCATGAAATACCACCAACTTACCGTCCGCTGTCAGCTGTACATCCAGTTCAATCCCATAACCGCCATCGACCGCCCGACGAAACGCTTCCATAGAATTTTCCGGCGCCTCTGTCTGATCAAATAATCCCCGATGCGCTATAAAGACCTTTTCAAATACTTTCATCTTTTCCGTTCTGGTATTGTTTGGCTTAATACATAATAGATATAATACCACTATGGCAGCCAGCAATAATAAGAATAACAAGAGATTCATATTTGCCCTCCCAGATCTTTTCCAGATTATTTTTATATCTGTAAAAGGATGCCGGAAGAACACTGCTGCCTTATCCCAAGGGCTGGTTGATCTTACCAATCTGATTGACCATCAGATTCACTTCCTGTTGAAGCTTATCTTTCTTCTCCTCCTCAAGAAATTTCGCTTCTTCCTCTGCATCCATTTCACTATTTGCAATTTCTGTCTTATTCGTTAATGCGATACTAAGTCCAAATGCATTGACACCACCATCTGTAATCATTCCATTACCTCCTGACGTCTCATTTTATCTTAGTATCAACAATCAGAAATTTGCTATGCATGGAATCATTACCACATTTTTTCCATAAACCTTTGTATTTCATTCTTTACAGAAATCCTGGATCTCCAGCCAGGCAGTCTTTAATCGTTCCATATTCCAAGCCGCATTTGCCGGACTAGTCGACGGCAGGCAAACCGCTTCCATTTTCGTCTGCGGATATATGTATTTTTGATATAACTGTTCCGCTTTCTTCCCATTGACATATATTCTGTGAATTTCTGACTGATTCAAAATAGGAGATAAATCATTTGCCACGACATTTTTAATACTACTGTCCGAAGAACCAACGATATCACAAGACTGAATCACATCCCAAACTGCAATATGATTGCGCAGCAAAAATGTTCTCTTGTCCGGGATCGTAATGGGAACTTCCTGCCCGGTAACCGCCGCCAACACCTTCCAAAAACGGTTCTGGGGATGCCCGTAGAAAAAACCTGCTTCCCTAGATTTCACAGACGGAAAACTCCCAAGGATTAATACTCTGCTGGCAGCATCATAGACTGGCTCTATCGGATGTTGTATCATACTCTACCTCTTTCTCGCGAAACAAAAATTTGCCCTTTTGCTACCTATCTTTTTCAAGATACCAAACATCATAGACAAAGAAAATCCCTTTCCTCATTACTCTACCCTGGAAAAGGATTTTCCTGTCTCATTGTTTTTATTGATTTCTCACTACCATTATGCGGTGCATCTCTGCTTCGCCTTAGCCTCAGCACAGGCAGAATATTTCTTCATCAGGCCGATGCCCAGCGCATATGGACCTGTGTGTACACAAATAGTAGCACCAATCTGCATCAAACGGGATGGTTCCGTTACTCCCATCTCTTTTAACTGCGCATCCACCAATGCCTGGAACTCTTTTCCCTCATCTTCATCATAACCGAATCCCAAATAGTAATAGTAATCTTTTGGATCCTCCCCACTATTTTCAAAATGGTTCTTCATAATCTCGATAACTTTTAACATGGATTTTTTCCGGCTGCGAGCCACGCCTGACGACTCAATCTCACCATCCTTTAATGTAATCATCGGCTTAAGCTTTAACACCGTTCCTGCCATCCCCGCCAATTTACCGATCCGTCCACCATGCTGCAAATAGTCCAAATCTCCCACGGTAAAAAATATCCGGCCACTTTCCCTCATCTGACCTGTTGCCGTTTCAACCACTTCTTCATAAGTGTAACCGTCCATCTGCATTTTTGCCGCTTCAATCACATGAATCTCCTGCATTACCGTAGCACCCATGGAATTAATTACCGTAATCTTGGCATCGGGATGATCCTCCTCAATGATCTCTTTGGCATTCACTGCCGAATTATAAGAACCACTCAGAGAAGTTGTAATCGTAAAACAAATTACACCACGTCCGGCTTCCACGTGTGGCAAAAATGCATCTAAATAATTTTGGACAGACGGAAGGGAAGTCTTCGGATAATTCTTTGGCTCCTGTACCATCCTCTCATATACTTCACGGATACCGATTTCATCAATCTCCTTATAATAATGATCACCGTCAAAAGATACATAAAAAGGCACTACCTGTATATGATACTTCTCACGCAAATCCATTGTCAGATCGCATGCACCGTCACTCATTACCTGATATTCCATAGGACACCTCTTTTCTGATTTCGCAATGCAGGCACAAAAAATCATAATCCGTTTCCGCCAAAAAACAATAAAGGCAAAAAACATCTCTCGCCAAAATCGCTAGAAAGGCACAAAACATCTTCCACTAAAATCGCACCACAAAATCACAATAAACATAGTTTCAATAACTACATTATATCATGCCCAAGACTTCTGTCAATAGTAATTATTATCAAAAATACCATCTGGAAACTTCCGGCATTTTCAAATTATAAAAAGGTAATGATTGCTACCGGCCAACCTAAACAAATGAAAACAAATTCTTCAAGCAAGCCTTGTTTACGGTTTACACCTCTGACACGGTTCATATCCCTCCTCTATCAGCTTATTCCGATCTTCCTTTACCTTTTTCCGATTCTTTGGCAAAATTTCTTGTACACTAGAGCAGGATGGATCATGAATCTTTTTCGTATTCATATTCAAAACATAGTCCTTCTTTGCCGATTCCGTTCCTGTTTCTGTAACAGATTTTCCCTTGCTGTCCTCTTTCTGGGACTGTTTATAACCCGATGATTTCTCATAGTCAGTTTCCTGTGACGGATTCTCTTTATATTCTTCGTCCTCTTTTTCCTCAATAGCCCTCTGTGCACTATTTTCCTCTTGTACACTTTCACCAGTTTTATAATCAATATTTATTCCAGGCTGCACATTATATGCAAAAATATTAAAACAAATTCCTTCTCCCTCATCCTCGACAGAATACCCCTCCATCTGTACTCCCTCTGCTACCAGGTTATCTCCTTCATACTGCGGCGTTACCCGGTATAATACGTGATTTCCGGTATCTTGTACATAATCTGCCACTTCATTTTCAAATGGCAACATCCCTTCCATATTAAGATAACGTGTTCCTGTTATCAAATTCTTCTCATTTGCATTTTCTCCAGCAAGCTGGTATCCAATTAAATGGCAGCGATTATACAAATATTTTCCGTCTACCGTATCATATTTAACAGTATGCCAGCCACTTGGTTTTATCTTTCCTATGCTGCCCCGCTTCTCTGTCGGCATGATCTCCTCACAGATATTTGCAAATGCCACCCCACATCTACCCAGAGAATCCAATGACGCATAATTCTCAAAGGCTTTCGTGCTTTTCTTTTCTTTCTCTGTAAATTCTGGTTCATTGTTATGAATTATTTCGTATGGCTCCTGGTCATAACCGTTGACTTCTGTCCTCTGAGAAAGACTATTCTGTAGATTCTGTCCAGGGCTATCGCATCCGGTCAAACATACAATAACCGAAAATAATATTAACCAAAATAAATTTTTACTAAACTTCATGTACTTTTGCCCCCTTTATATTTCTTAATTGCACTTTATAGTTTTTCCAACAAATGGAAATCACCCAATTATTCCTGTACATTATAACACAATTCCAGATTTGTTTTCTCAAAAAAAATTGACCCAGATGCAGCATAATTGGAGTACGATCATCATCCTGCAAAAAGTATGGGAAAGCGCATAGACTATTTCAAAATTGATCGTTTTGGATGTTCAAATAAAAAATTCTTCAAAAATTTATAAAAAACCTTGACATTTATGACAATTTGTCATAAACTATCAAAAAATAATAAATGACGAGTTGTCACAAACCAGAAAATGACATACTTATCTTTTTACTCTGATACTTATTGTGACAAGAGAAAAACAAACTCTTCATCAGAAAGGAAGCTTATGAAAAGAAATAGCAAAGGACAGACTTTAGAAGAATTTCTCGCTGCCTATCAACCCGGAGACTATGACAATCCCTCGGTCACGGTAGATATGTTGATCTTTGGAATTAGTCAGGAAAAAGACAAACTCAAAATTCTTCTCATCAAACGCAAAGACCACCCCTACATCGACTGTTGGGCCTTTCCCGGAGGATTTATCAATATAGACGAATCTGCCTATACTGCCGCTTGCCGGGAGCTGGAGGAAGAAACGGGACTGACAGATGTCTACATGGAACAGCTTTATACGTTCAGTCAGCCAAATCGAGATCCTCGTACCCGTGTGATAGATATTGCTTATATGGCATTACTTCCTGTCGCTGCAGTAACTGCCGGAGATGATGCCCAGGATGCCGCATGGTTTGACGTTACTATGACAGATGACCTTTTGAAAATCGAACATTCCGAAAAGAAAGTCTCGATTCAGTATCGCCTCGAGCACAGGGATTTTAAAAATGGAATTCTTACCATTACCAACCAAGTACCTGTATTAGAGTCCGAAGACGCATTGGCATTTGACCATGCAGAAATTCTCTATGAAGGTATTCAGAGATTGCGCAATAAAGTACGCTACACAGACATTGCCTTTAATCTTCTTCCCTCGGAATTTACCATGCCAGAAGTTAAGGCAGTCTATGACCTTATTTTAGGTACAAATCTCTACCTGAAACAAATTAACCGGATGACTACCGATTATGTCAGGCAAATCGGAGAACGGCCACCTAAGCGAACCGGCGGTCGTCCCGCAAAACTATATACCCATATCTAGTACAAATGATATCCTTTTCACCATGCCAACAGAACTGACAAGTCCAACCATTTATAAACAGGAGGTAGTAATATGAGCAAAGCATTAATTGTTATTGACATGCAGAATGATTTTATCACAGGTCCACTAGGTAATCCAGATTGTCAGCGTGTTGTCCCAAATATTGTACAGATCATCCAGCAGGAATCTTACGATAAAATCATCTTTACCCGGGACACTCATGACAAAAATTATTTACAGACACAGGAGGGAAAGAATCTTCCGGTAGAGCATTGTATCCGGGACACCCAAGGCTGGAATATCATTGATGAATTATCGGATCTTGCCCACCAACATACCATTATTGATAAAATCACTTTCGGCAGTTTGGAACTGCCTGAGCAGCTTAAAGAAATAGAAGAGATTGAGCTTGTCGGCGTCTGCACAGGTATCTGTGTGATCAGCAATGCTATGATCCTTAAAGCAGCCTACCCAGAAACAAGAATTTCTGTAATAGCGTCTGCGACTGCCTGTGTCACACCGGAAAGCAAACAGACTGCACTGGACGCTATGAAGTTGTGCCAAATCACAATAAAAGAATAATTGCCAGAACCCTTACAAATTATGAAATTAGAAGGAGGAATAACCATGAGAAACCTTAGTATGATGATGGATTTTTATGAATTAACTATGAGTAATGGCTACTTCCAGGAACAAGATAAAGACCGCCTGGTAGCCTTTGATGTATTTTACCGTAGAAATCCAGATGGAGGAGGCTTTGCTATTTTTGCCGGCCTGGAACAAATATTAGATTATATTCGCGATCTGCATTTTACCAAGGAAGATATTGACTATCTGAGTAGCCTAAATATCTTTGCCGAAGAGTTCCTAAATTACCTGGAAAATTTCAAATTTCAGGGAGATATCTACTCCTTTCCAGAAGGAACCATCATGTATCCAAACGAACCCATCATGACGGCCGTTGCCCCTCTCATTGATGCTCAATTAATAGAAACAGCTATTTTAACCGAAATAAATCACCAATCCCTGGTTGCTACAAAGGCCAGACGAATTGTCAAAGCCGCCGCAGGACGGTCTGTCAGCGATTTTGGCGCCCGGCGCGCCCATAATATGGATGCAGCAATCTATGGATCCCGTGCTTGCTATATTGGTGGCGTAGATTCTACTGCCACTGTAATCGCCGGACAGATGTTCCAAATTCCGGTCAGCGGTACCATGGCCCACAGTTTCATCATGTATTACAAAGATGAGTTTACCGCTTTCCGCAAATATGCAGAAACTTACCCGGATGCTACTGTATTATTAGTAGATACCTATGATGTCTTAAAAAGTGGTATCCCAAATGCTATCCGCATTGCAAAAGAAATCCTCGAACCTATGGGAAAACGATTAAAGGGCGTTCGCCTTGACAGCGGCGATCTGGCATATTTATCTAAAAAAGCACGCAAAATGTTAGATGCAGCCGGACTTCAGGATTGCATTATTATTGCCTCTAACAGCTTGGATGAATATACCATATCTTCCTTGATAAACCAGGGCGCACGTATTGACAGTTTCGGCGTCGGCGAGCGCATGATTACAGCCAAATCAGAACCAGTATTTGGCGCAGTCTATAAAATTGCGGGCGTACAGGAAGACGGCGTTATGAAACCACGCATTAAAATCTCTGAAAACGTTGAAAAAATTACCAATCCGGGATTAAAGAAAGTGTACCGGATCTATGATAAAAATGGGAAAGCAATCGCCGATTTAATTACAAAAGCAGACGAAGAATTAGACTTGAGCAAAAGCTATCGTTACGTAGATCCCGGAGAACCTTGGAAATTACGTTATTTTGAAAATTGCACTGCCAAACTACTAATGCGTCAAGTCGTTTCTACCGGAAAAGTAGTGGAGCCAGAACACAATCTTCAGGAGATCGCTGATTATGTTCGAGACCAGCTTTCCAATGAAATCTGGGAGGAAGAACAGCGTTTCGAAAATCCACATATTCATTATCTAAACATGTCACCAGATTACTATGAAATGAAAATGGATCTCCTAAAAGAAGTCAGCAAATAATCGTTTTATTTATTAAGAATCACTAGTACAACGAAAATTAAGTTTTGGATAGTTTGACGCAGAATGTTTTTCTGAGAGTGCGGCTTCACAAACACAGGTGTAGCGGTGGCTACATCGAGGCTTGGGGAGTCGTGCTATCGGAAAAACAGGCAAGTCAAACCGCCAATTACTTAATATTCGTTGTACTAGTGTCTTGACTCATTGATATTTGACAAAACAAGACACTAGTGTACTGACCTGTATCCTTTCATTATGAATCATATTAATACTCCCAATTGCCGACAACTTTAAACAACAAAAAAACTGTATCCAGATCATCATCTGCTACAGTTTTTCAAAAATGAGACATCGGGGAGTCGAACCCCGGACAACTTGATTAAAAGTCAAGTGCTCTACCACCTGAGCTAATGTCCCAACTTGTCCATCATAAATAATAGACACAATGCCCAGAACCGGAATCGAACCAGTGACACGAGGATTTTCAGTCCTCTGCTCTACCAACTGCTAGGGCAGACCTCGTGAAGTCCGATAAACACTGGACATATTACATACATTCGTAGGATTAAATCCTCTTTCATTCGTAGGATTCGCTTACGAACGCTTTATATGTTACCATAAGAACGCCTAAAAGTCAATCCCAAATCAAGAACTTTTTCAATCTGATTTTCAACTACTCTATCACGGTTATTTCTATTGTGGAAGGTGTATATTTTCCATTTGGATCACTGAATGTCAGTGTAAATGATTCTCCAATCAGATTTTCATCATTTACACCCAACTTAATACTGTTATCAGTTATAATCTTTGTGGTAAACTCACTTTCAGCAAATGTACTGGTAATTGTCCATGTACCAATAACATTTGTGACCTCATTATCATTTGCATCAAAGAATTTACCTGCATATGTCCTACTATAACTACATTTTAGATTTGTATTGCCTGTAATAGATGATTTGCCTATAGGAGTGTCTGGCTCTGTTGGTTCTATTGTTCCACCGCCACCACCAGAAGAACCGCCAACCAATGCATCAACCTCCGCTTTACTGTATGTTTCATCCTTGGTGTAGTAATTGGATAAATCAGTTGCCGGTACATTGGAAACAGCGTTATTGACATATGTTTCTGTGGCATATCCCTCATTAGCGAATAGTGATCTGATTTCATCTTCTGTAATAGGTTCTGGTATGAGATTATCAACCTCCTGTTTGTTATAGTAGTTCGACAAATCAACTTCCCCACCTGTGGCTACTTCTGTAACGGCAGTATCAACATATGACTTTGTAGCATAGGACGCTAAATCTTCCCTTTTAATATAAGAAGAAACATCTAAATTCCCGTCCATTATCTGCTGTATATACTTCTTCAATTCTTGTACCAGATGCCTAGCACCTGCTAAATCAATATATTCTGGCTGTTCATAGGTATATCTCATACTCCAAATTCCTCCTTCAACATATCATCAATCGTCTTATTGTCTACAACTTTGTATCTGTGTTTCGGAACTGGCTCTCTTGTATACATCAGAGAAAAGCAACTGTAATCTTCCTCTGGATCAGGAATAGCAGCAATCTTATCCTTTACCTGCCCAATTCTTGCTTCTAGGAACTGATATGCCTGTCCTATGTCGCTAAATTCTGTACTGATGCCTGTCATAAGGTCTATGTCGTTGGTAACGGCTTCAAGCACATCTATTACAGTGAACAATAATTGTTTCTGCATTGTTGGCTTATCATATTCCTCTGTGGGAGATAGATTGTTCTCCGTGAGGAACTGGATGTACTGTTCATCTGTAAAATATTCCTGATTGGATAGTTCCATCTTTAATCTGTTTAATATTTGCATTGTTGAACTCCTTTCTATAAATCATCTTGCGTCCAAATGGACGCAGGATGATTTTTCTATATAAAATAGGCATTAAAAAAGCCGCCAGAATTTTGAACTCCAACGGCTCTTACTTCTTTATATTCATTTCTTATCGGGAACATCATAACCGCCCCGATTAAACTTATTCTTCACATCATTTTTAGACATTCCCATCGTCAAATCATGGTTCATCTTACCATAGTCCGTTCTATATCCTGGCGGAGATACTCGATTATTAAATGTATGTTCTCTAATTAAAGCAGGCAGTCCAAAAATCAACCCTAACACAATCAGCCCAATTAAAGTTTCCATATATTTTCCTTTCTGCCTACTGCGTAGGACTTTTCAATAATGTAATAGGTACAAATTGAACATTTATATTTTCAAGATTCTTATTCCTTGTATATGTATTATAAATAGAATCTGAAATATAATTATTTTCACACTTTTCACAGCGTCCAGTAGCAAGATGATTTACAATATCTTCTTTTCCATTATTATATGTAACGATTAAATACTCATTTTTTGTTGTACCTTTACAGCATGGACAAATCTTCTTCTTACTTAATGATTTAGGAACAATATATGCAATAAAAGGAACTTGATTTTGGCTTTCAATCCACTTATTTAATTTATTCCAAAACCCCGAAAACCACTGGCTACATATAATATAATGCTTTTCGTTAATCATTAAAATCGGTTTTGTCCAATAACGCCCATACTCATTATTATACCCCTTTTGTTGCGATATAGGGATAGACATATCAATTTCTTTCAAAAGCGGATAACAGATACCAAAATTTTCATTACACCAATATTTATTCAAAAAATTCTTCAAATCATACTTCTTTGTATTGTCAGAAAAATATTCCGTAAAATATTCTCTTGCATATTTACCTATTCTAATATCTGCTTCTTGTCCTTTTCCTTGCTCTGTTTCTACTTTTTTTTTTCGTTTTCATCTTCATCATGCAAAGGCGTATAATCTGACCTCAGATATATTTCTATAGAAGCAACTGGTATTTCATATCTTTCAAGCATATTTCCTATAATGGAACATATACCATTTGCATTATGGTTGGTTTCTACATAAATATCACTTCCCGATACTTTTCTTCCATTATACATCCTATCATCAGTATATGCAAAATATACTCTCGTATTACCTTGCATATTTTTATCTCTAACAAATGAATCAAATATCTTCTTATCTCTTTGATTTAAAACCTCACATATTATACGCAGTATTTGTTTCCAATCTCTAGCAGAATATCTATTTCCTTCAAGCGAAAAACCGCTAGGACGTTTATGTGTAAAATTCTCAAACAGTCCATGTGGAACGCTACTGTCAACTGTATAGTCGCCATAGTTTAATTTACTGCTACTAGAAACTCCTTGTAATTCTTCTTCATCTTCTTGCTCTACTGAATCCACAATAGTCATTGATTGTTCCAACTCATTGACTTTTTCTTTTATATTGCGTAACTGATCTGCCATAGAATAGTATTCACCTATCTTAGCATAATCAGATTTATCTATTTTTCTTAACATTCCTTCTACTGCACTTTGGGTATTTTCCAAACTGCTCAGTAATAACCCTATATCGGATTTTAATTCTTTGGCGTGAGAGGGTGTTTCTCTTAGTAAAAACTCTACTAATTTATCCATTATACAATCCCCACTTTCCATATAATATATATGGAAAAAATTTTACCACAAAATTCTACATTATTCAACTGTTTTTTTGTATTACTTTGTAATGCCTTGTATTTTCTCACGGATTTTTTCTTGGTGGGGATTTTTTGAATCAAGGTAAAAAAATAAAAACGTCAAGGGGTAACGCAAAAAATTTACAAAGTTTATAAAATTTTAATAATTAAATTGTCTGATAATTTTGAAAATTGTGTTAAAATAACAAGCGATATACGTTCGTCATATTGCACAAATATCAGCCAAAATGCGCTCTAAATACACCTGTTTTTTGTGCATTTTGCTATTTAATATTTTTGTGCATATTGCATAACAGTACCAATAATAGGATATTCCCACTGGATTTACTGGATTTTACCCCTCAAACACCCCTAAATACCCCTATTTTGGCTCTAAATCGCTTATAGGACTCCGAATCCTACGAATATTACCCTATGAAATCCGCATTTCACCACTATAAAAGTTGCAGAAATGCAGAACTTGTAACTTTGCTCCTGAAAACATACCATAATAGTGTTGTATTATGGTACTTTGGACTTCCGCCAAATTTGACGGAATTCCACTGTTACCAGTAAATTGTGTCTGATTGGCTTGCAATTAGTTGAATTGTTTGCAATTTAGGAACAATTTATTATATACCATATATTGTATGTATTATAACGTGTATATACTATATATTGTATGTCCTTTGTCCTATGCTTACGGCAAATTTACCACAAGCATGACCGATATTAGTAGCAGAAGTGTGTATTTTTAGCATGGAATCATCACCACATATCCACTACACACTTCCACCACTCAACAAAGTTTACTTATTTCCTACTTCATTGCTAGGTTTTGTCTTATTATCAGCACCTTCCACAAGATTTTGTGTAACCTGTTCTTCACCCTCCAGACGCTTCTTTTCAACATCTACATCCGTGATTATCTCGCTCTTTTCCATGATAGTTTCCCTACTAATTGCACCCATTTCCTGCAACGCTTTCAGATTTGCAATCATTTCTGTACTTGCCACAGGCATAGATACATTATAAATCACATCAACATCACTCTCTACGCTAATACCTTGCATATTCAATATCTTCTGGAATCTCTTGAATCTCTCTTTAAAGCCAAGATTCAACCATTTCTTTGTTTCATCAGCATTTAGATTAGCCATCATAAGTAATATCTGCATGGAAACTTCACTGATATTCGCAATGTTGGTATTACTTCCCAACACACTAGGAATATTTGATACATCATTTAAGAACTGCTTCATGTTATCCAGATACAGTTTAATGGTATTGTAATCAATATTACAGTTTGCATACTTAAAATCGCCCACATCCAAGTTAAGCACATATCCAGTAGCATCAGCAGGAATACTACTCTCTATACGCTGTCCAGTAGCCACAGGCATAGGATTAAGCGTATTTACATAGATTGCATCCCCCAACTTGCTCATAATATCCTCTAAATCGTCCATGATTGGCTTGATATCCACAAGCATAGACAATCCAAAATTATAATCTTCATCATTAAAATTGTGATAATGTATTGGCAGTCCGACACTTCTCTCTGTAGATACCAAATGCTCTACACCATCCTCATTGTTCCAATGCTCCACATAATTAGGATAATACACATCCCAATAAGTGATTGCAGTATAAGCATCTGTCCAATGCTCAATGAATGATATATACTCGCCAATATCATCATATACTGGATAACTGCAAGCATTGTCTAATACCTTGCTCCTGATAACGCCATTGTCAACATAGATTGCTTCATAAGCGTCACCAAACTTATTTACTCTGTCTATGATCTGATAATCAACTGTATCATAATGACCTAATCTGTATATATCAGCAAACGTATTGGCAGTGTTTTCATCTTTACACGATAACTGTACTGGCTTGCCTAACAGATATGTATTATGGAATCTTATAACTGTCTTTGCATAGTTCAATATCGTCTTTCTAACAATCAATGTCTTTCCCTTATACTGGCTGTCCTGACGCAACAGAACCTTATGCCTACCTGCTAAATAATCCCTATTGTTGATAACGTCATTTATTCTTTTAGCATGATTGCCCTGTATAACTTCCTCTTGAAACCATCTGGGATTGTTCCCATACTGTTTTTCAATGTAGTAACTTAATCTGTCCATATATCTCCTTCCTAGAACGGATACCAGAATCCATTCTTAAACCCTTGTAAACACAACCAAAAAGAGGAAACCAAGTCATCATGTGAACCAGATACGGCATTAAATGCACCGTTATCCTCAGCCACGAAAACCTTCATTTCCTCCAACAAATCATTGCTCACTATATCCACCAAGCCCTTGTCAAACCACTCTCTAGCGTCATTTACTGCAATGGATTTGGTCTTATTATTTGTGTCAAAACCTACCTGCCATATCGTCCTTTTGAACTCATCATAAGTTTTGTACTTTGTCATATTCATATAATGTTTCTCGTATCTTAATCTCTCAATCACACTATGCCCACCGCTTGCCTTTTCCACTGTAAGCAGTCCTTTGTTGTACCATCTCCCCACAGCATCCACAATATCTGCAAATTGATATGGTTTAATCTTATTGGACTTGAATTGTGCTACCTGTTTACCCTCTTTATCCATGACAAATATTGTAGAGTAGTCACGTTTCCCACCAAGTCCTTCAGCAACGTCCACACCCAAATAGTATTTCATTCCCTTTTTCGGAATCGACCATACCATAAAATTCCTATTCTGCACATGAGAATGCAATATATTAGGAAGTCCAACAATCTTATCAAGTGCCAATGGAACAATCTTCTTCTCTGCAATCGCCTGTTGCAATCTGATAACCTTAGAATTATCAAATACACTTGAACCAGTAACAATACAAGATTCCTCAAATGTAGACGGAAATTCTTCATGGAAAGCATCAATGGAAGATTCTGCTATCTTTGCCCTTCTCCATACTGCCTGATCTGGTGTCATTCCCAATTTGGCAAGGTATTTTTCTTCTTCGTCATATTCGCTCTCTGTAATCATCTTACCGTTGTGCCTAGCCATATAAGATTTAACACTCTGCTCATACTGCTTTTCAAACAATGCCCTGCCATTGATGAAATTGAAAAAGAACGGCTTAAAGTCGTTCTCTCTGCTTCGTGCCTGCATATACAGTTCTGTAAATTTATTGAATCCCTTTGTGGTACTCTCTATAATAATATTTGCCGATTCTGTTGACGCTTGCATAAGCGACTGTAATTGACCTTCCTGATTCTTCCACATGGCATATTCTGACATATGCAGCACACCATTTATTGTATCTCCACGGCACAAATCTTTATTACCTGCTGTCTGGCATGAAATCCTACTGCCATTCGTGAATGTCAATTCCTGCCTGTTATTCGTCAATAATGGTGGTCTGATAAACTCTGGCAATGAATTGAATTGTTGCTTTAATTTGCCGAAAACTTTATTTGTGGATTCCTGTGAGTGGGAGATTAGTACGCAAGTGGTATTTGGATGGCAAACACATTTTCTAATGGATAACGCAGCGCAACAAACGGATAAACCCAACTGGCGGCTCTTGCTCACAATGTTCTTATGCTCCAATCCATTAACAAATGTTTTCTGTTCATCAGTGAGAATGAACGGAACAATATTACCACTCTTATCTGCAATCTTTATAAATGTCTCTATCCATTCTATCTGATTTTCGTCTCTCCATAACCAATTTAATTTCTTTGCGTTTTCTAAACTAATCTCCACTGTTTATTTGCACCCCCTTCAGAAGTTCATCAATTTCTGATTGTTCCTGTTTATTGTCCATAGCCATCTTATCCAATCTACTGTTAAAATCATCAAGATATTTTGCGCTGTTCACATCACCAGTCAACGCTTTCGCCAACATGGATTGATACACTTTCATCTGGTTATACGTTTTCATGTGTTGCATATATATAATCATGCCTTTTTGCACATCTTCACGAATCAACCAGTTCTGTTCGCAAAAATCTTCTGTCTTGTTCTCTCCGCTTGTAGTTCTAAAATTCATATCTTGCTTGCATAAATCATCCCAGGAGATTCTTGTCTCAGGATCAGAGTAATACCAGCATAGATATGATGCTAAATATGGCTTCATTACGTCCTGTAACTTCTGCAGCAATGTTCTATCTTTCATCTTCGCCAAGATTCTGTCACCTCCCGTAGTTCCTTCGCAGCAAGCATACAATCTTTTACCGCAAGTTGAAGTTGCAACATACTGATTTCCCTGTCACGGCTTGCAATCTCCAATTTATAATTGTTCTCTTTGATTTGTTCCATTAACTGCTGTTCCTCAGACGGATTCTTTCTATATAAAAACATGATTGTCCTCACTTTCCAAACATTTTAAAGGGTTCGCAGAATTCTTCAAACCCTGTGGCGGATTCGCCACACTCTATTTCTACATAAAGTTGGGGAATGTGTATCACACTCCCCACTGTTCCTTCAATTTATTTACAAGCAACATCGGCTCATTATCTCCACCCAAAACATCAGGATGGAACTTAGCCGCCAATGCACGATAAAACTTTTTCAAATATTCCTTCTCTTTATCAGTGTAGTTACTGCTTGAACTAATTAAGTAACTACCATCTCCAAAACCCTTAAAATATTTTTCCCACTGCTTCTGTTGTTCTTCACGGCTCCTACGCTCATATTCTCGCTTCGCTTCATCTGCTTTTTTCTTCTCAGCCCTCAATTTGGAGAGTTGCTTATACAGGTCTTGATTCATCACTTTCAGGTGAATATCGTAAACCTGTTCAAAAATATCCTCCCCATAAAGCATATCAAAGGTCTTTTTCTCAAGTTCATATTTTCGTATCAATTCCAGATGTTTATTATGTACTTTATATTCCTTTGAACTATGCCACTTATCAGATTCTTCTCGCTCAATTATATTTATCTTTTTATCAATCTCATCATAGATTGCATCAAGTTCTTCTTGCCTGTCTGGAAACATATCAATCAGTTTTTCATCAAAAATCTCATCACCATAAACATAATGATCTATAAAGTCAAACCAGTGAAAAGTTCCCATGACTACTTGTCGTTGTCTTACCTTCCCACCTTCACGATATGATTCTTTTACAACAATCTTATAGGAATAATTTTCACGTTCAAATTTTTCTTCTGAATATCGCCACCCATAGCGGATTGTAGTACCTATGTTTAATGTCGTGGTAACTACATCTTTAGCATATCCATATACTTTTGATTTTCCATAAATCTTTTGCACTGATACATACATTTTTTGTGTCCTCCCTAATATAAATCTGCATATTCTTCATCAGTAAACAAACTGGCTATATCAATCAAATCTAAGTCATTTTCAGTAACATAGGATTCTTCTGTTTTCGGTTGTGGTAAATTTTCCGTAAGCGATTTTTTGCATAGGTCTGGCTGAACCTCACCCAAAACAGGCATATCTAACATTTCCTCTACAGAAAAATCAATAGGTTCTCCCCAATTATCATCATCTTTCAAGAAATCAAACTGCTCAAAGATACTTTCATCTTTAATTTGGGATTCCAGTTTTTCAACCCATCTCCTATCGCTGTCTGTCATATACTCTTGTGCGTGTTTTGCATCAATTTCCTCTTGTAGAGTCTTATTCTTATTGACAATATACTTCTGTACTTTTCTAATCGTTTCTTCATCATATGTATCACCATATCCATCACAGATACGATTATAAATCTGTGCCAAGCGTCTATTATTGTCTGCCTGTTCCTTGTTCTTCTGTGTACGCACAATAATGTGCTGAGAACCATACCAGTTTTCGTAATTTGACGCATATTCCTCGCAAGCATCTTTATCAGCATATCTACTGTAACAGTTCTTAATCTGTTTTAATTTATCTCCAACACGCTCTTTATCATTGCTCTTGTATACATAAATAATCTTCATTTCAGATAAGATTTCATTATACCTAATACAAGTCCTCTGCGACATCATACCTGCTTGTGTAGCAATATACTCTATTGACATAGTGCTGATCTTCCCTTGTAGATTTTCCATGCAATATCTCATGCTTTTAGACCAGTTAAATGTGCTGATAAGAGCGACAAAATATCTCAGCATTGAAATCTTTTTCTTCATAATTTCATTACAGGTCAGAATTTTATGTACTTCCTCTGGATAGACGAACATAAAGTTATCCTTCTCTGTGTCCAAGCGCATATTCGCCATATCAAGAAGATACTCATATGAAGTTTTAGTGCTGAAATCCTGCAATATATCAATCACATTCGCAAGTTTCAACTCATAGATACCTCTTTGCAATGAATCAAGTAATACCTTCTCATACTTCTCCTGAGAACCTACAAGCGCAAATGCCATTCTGTTCAAAGATACACAATCTACTGATGAAGTTTTATTGTATAGTGGAATACTTTCATCAATAATTGTCCTCAGTGCCATATAAGCCAATACACCATCTTGTGTCAACGCTGTTCCTGTAACTAGCCCTTTGTTTAAAAATAATTTATCCATTTTTTGTACTCCTTTTTGCGTATTTTTTGTTGTGTTTTTCTAGGGTGACAACAACCACCGTAAAATGACTGTTGTTGTCCAAAATATAGTGACAACAGGACAGATAGAATTGCTGTTGCTGTCACACTTATAAGTATGAGATGTTAGTAAGTAAGAAAAATAGATATAGGAACTCATTTGCAATGAGTTTTCATCTCTGTTTACATATACTACTTCTCTTTATATTCTTTGATTTTCTCCAATAAATTTTCATCATTTCTAAAGATGAATACACTTCTTTTTCCATCAGGATCATTCTTGTCTGGTTTAATATCAATCAAAGTAAATCCATCTTTTAATAATTCTCTCGCTGTTTTAGCGGTAAAAATCGTAATCGCTTTCTTTTCCATGTTCCAATATCTCCTTTTGAAATTTTTTCTTTCTGTTGGTATGCAATTTTTCATTTGCTGTTACATAAATCATTTCTTCATCTGATAACTCTTTCTCCATTTGGAGAAGAAGTTCCATTAAATATTCATTCATCTTTTTGTGTCCTTTCTATCTGATATAGTAGTTACCACACTGAAAAGCATAGTAACTACTTCTATATTCTCTTTTTAAAATTCAACTTGTACCGAATAATTTACATATCTTTTATTTGTAAGCGCATAGCAAAAAGGCTTCTCACAAATAGTTTTTATACTACTTGGAAAGCCTTTGATTTCTTTTGCAATATCTTGAAATACTGCTTTTCTATAAAATTTTTCTTTTGGCAATTCTATTTCAATATCTGTTTCCCATGCTAATAATTCATTGATACCATCAATATCTATCTGTGTTGACAAGTAACCTTCTTTGGACGTAATTTTTCCATGACCTTTAGACTTTTTATGAATACCATATTTAATCGCTATATCTTCAAATTCCTGTTCTTCATGGTTCTGTTGACATTCAAAAAACTCAGGCAAATCCAATACATCAACCATCCATTTCCTATTCTGATTATGAAAACCATGAAAGTAACTATAATAACTGCTATCTATTGCAAGTAAAAACATCATCAATTCTTCTGATAACCCTGTTTTGGGTAAATCATATAATGACCACAACAGTAATACCGTTGATAAATTATATTTATTTGTATATATTCCTCTATGGATTCCACAAAGATTATTAAAATTTACACTTTCTGGATTTGGTGCATCACCACCCATAAATTTGCATAAATGATTGTCAAAGCATTTTCCTTCTGCTCTGGCGAAATCTACTCCAATGGCTTCATGTAAATTTCCTTTTACTGTTCCCAAATAATCCATAGTCTTATGTGGATTTGCCTTAAATAAAAATATTTGTTCTATATCCCAATCTTTTACTTGCTTCAAAATTGCACATCCCAAGAGTGAATCAATATCATCTGTCAAAATAAGTCCATATTTTTCTTTACTGTCAATCCAACTGTTTTTATCTGTAATTTTGTTCCTGTAACTTTCGTTCATTTTTTGTACCACTAAAGAGATGGAAGTCCCAAAAGTGATATGATTCAATAAAATAATTTGCTTGTATAGAATATTCCACCCCTTTCCTTTCTTTATTGCTTTAAGATGGAACTTTCCACAAGATTTTGTGGAATGTAAGATCGCTCTTTACGAGCATAAGAATTATAAAATTTTAATATTTTCTCATATAATGGGGGAATCAGATTAAACTCCCCCTTTTCCCAACGACAGATTGCAGATTTGCTACATTTGACATTATCAGCCACCTTTTGTTGAGAAATTTCTTGACTTCTTCGCCAACTGCGAAACTCTGAACCTGTCACTTTTTCTCTCCTATCCGTTGTGATCTGATACTTCGTAATATGCCCAAGACAAAACATCCATAGGAATCCACACCGAGCCATCTATCCATTGTTGGGCAAATTCAGTAGCATACAGAAAAGCATTACTTTCCACTGTATCATAGTCAATAAATTCTTCTATATTAAGCATATCCATTTCACTGTAATACCCATCAATTTCTGCTTGTAATTCTGTTGCTGTTGCCCTCAATGCTTCTGCTTGTTCCAATAGTTCCTGCGCTTCTTGCTCTAATGCCTCCGCTTCTGCAATCAATTCTTCTGCTTCTTCTGGATCTTCTGCCCACTCTGCTTCATCCCTTAAATTTTCGGCTTCTTCCTGTAGTTCCTGTGCTGTCTGCTCTAATTGCTCCGCTTCGTTCAAACACTCATTCATTTCTGCTGTAAGCATATCAATGATACCAAGATAATAGTCAACCCATTCCTGATAAATTTGCTCTGCAATATCATACTGCTCCTTATAAGCACGTTCATAAGCATCACAATCATAATTGTTTTCTTCCTTATCAAGTGAAAACGTATCAACAATATCTTCAGCAGATGAATGTGCATTGATAATGTTTCCAAATGTAATCGCACCATAGCCACCTGCATAGCCACCCCTTTTTTGGTGGCTTCTGTTCCACTTTTGGGTGGCTTTAAAATATCCAGTCCTGCCTTTGCCAGTAATTCCATGACCTATATTGGTAAATACTTGTGATAGTTTTCCCATGCACTCACCTACTTTTCAGTAATTTTCTTTTTTGCGTTTGCTTTAGGTGTCTTTGGCAATGGTTTTCCAATGTTGTAGCAACAATTCAGCCAACCATGATATACCTGTTTAGTTGGAATTTCCTCACCAGATTCTACCATGCCGACATATCGAGTAGAAACATTACACCAATCTGCAATATCCTTCTGCGTTTTCTCATGTGTGTATCTTAAAAATTTTAATCTATCTCCTGATAACATATTCAGTCCTCGCTTTCCTACAAAAAATGGGGCAACCTTTCACACAGAAAAGTCACCCCACCTTTATATTTTTACCCAATAAATCTGTCGTTTCATCGGGTAATTTTCATTTTAACTTTTTCTGTGTTTATTCACCACCACTGGCTGTTGGCAGTACCGTTTTTGCAAAAACAATCGCTTCATCATCAGTAAGAGCCATAGCATAGAACTGAGATAAATAGATTGTAGTCTGCCTAAGAGACGCATCACGAGCCGCTTCCGCAAACGGATTCTCTTTAGGAATGATAGAAATAGCGTTTTTCTTCATCATAAGAAGAAATCCTTCCTGATTTGTGCTATCGTAAAGACGATCTGACAAAATCACAGGGATGTTCAAAAACGTACCAATGCAACCATTTACCGCAATACCGTTACCCTGTTTTGTCATAGACAAATCAAGTTTTACGAACATATCCATTTTATAGAAGGAAGGCGCAAAGGAACTATGTACTACGATTGCATCAAAATCGCTGGAATCCCGATCATCACCATACATTCCCAGAATGGCAATAAGTTCATCCTGTGTTACTGTATTCTTTGCTGCAAGTTTATACTTTAATGGAGATTCAAGCGCACAAGCAATAGCATCTGTATCATATTTTCTTGCAACACTTATCGCCTGTTGGCTTGCCGCTTCATCAATAGCGTTTCCAAGTTCTGTCTCATCATCATAGTCAGCCACTTTGACTGCCGGTGCCTGAATCGCCTTGATAGTAGCAGTTGTGCTTGTCTGCTTCATCTGAGTTACGTCCATTGGCTTAGAAATATCCCAGTCCTTACTATCCCCTAAATAAGCCCATTTGGGCATTGTCAGCGTTTCCCCGATTTTTCCATGTAAATCTCCAAGATGAACAAGGAACTGTGCCACCTTACATTTTCCTGCAATCTTTTCCCTGACTAACTGCGCATAAACATCAGGCAATATAAGATTTTTATTGATTGCAGTTGTACTTGTATTTGTTACACTTGCCATAAATTATCACCTAATTTAACCTTTCATATTTTCTTTGATTTCTGAAACATCATTTTTAATTTCATCCAAATCTGATTTATAAGAGTGTAATACCTCTACAAATTCACTATTGGTTTTTACTAACTTTTCATTGGTTGCCTGTGCGTCTGCAACGACAGAATATAATTTATCCTCTCGTTTTTCGTTCTGTTCCTGTTGCCTTGTCCATATCTTCCATATGAACCACCCCAAAAACAGGACACACACAATCGGAAATCCCAATGAACTTATCAACGTCTGAATTGTATTAGCGTCCATTTACACCATCCTTTCTACTTAGAAAGTGCCTGATACAATGTAGGATTTTCCTGATAAAGTTTTGCTCTTTCAGAATATGACATTTTCCGAAAATCCTCTTTACTAACCCCTTTGTTGGTTTTGTGATTCCCTGGCTTATTACTTCCACTGAGAAAGTAGTTACCAAACAAAGCCCCTACTTCCTCAATGGTTTTATCCATATCATCACCAACACTAAGATACTTTGCTAATCCTTCTGGCAATTCCTTTTCCTTTAATTTCGCCGCCACACTCATTGTCTTTTCTTTGTTAGCAAGTTCTTTCTCTTTGTTTTCGAGGGCAGTAATGCGTTCCTCTAATGCTTTTTCCGCATCAGATTTTTCAACTGGCTTCAGTTTAGCAAGTTCATCATTAGCAGTTTTAAGTTTCTGGCTGTAATCAGTCCTTACCTTATCTGTCTCTGACTGAACATATTTCTGAACAAGAGCCATCTGCTCCTCTGATAAATTCAATTCTTTAATATCCATGTATCTCCTTCCTTTGTTGCAGATATTTCTCCCTAAGTCTTAGTTAGTCACTCTGCCCCAAAATAACATTTACTCAACTTTGTTGAGTTGAAAATTTTTTTGAAAAAGTAGTTGACAACACACATACACTCCTGTATAATCTAATGTATAAAAGTGTTTCTATCTTTCTCATAGTACAAAATAAAAATATAGGAAACATCAACAGTACAGGGATTTGTTGGTGTGTTTTTTGTATCTAAAATGCAAAATTTGGACAAACAAAAAGAAGTGGTTTTTACGCCACTTCTTTTTTATGTTTAATCCCATATAAGTTATAGTCACCATTTTTATCTTCTATGAGGGTAGGTGTTTTCTCACTAATTCGTACCAGTTTATTCAACGTAGTACATTTTACTTCCAACAATCCTTGTAAGATGTAATCTATGTATTTCTGCGTATCTTTACCTGTAAGCAGCGTATACAATGTCGGCTGATTCATCTTTTTATATTGTTCCATATCATCTATAAAATTTTCGATTATCAACTGACGCTTCTTAATATACTGGCTCTTGCCTTGCGTCTTTTTCACTTCACTTAATTTAGCATCTTCTTTTGCCCTATCTTCACATACCTTTGTAATTGCCTTGATTTTCTCCCAATCAATATCTCTTTTCTTAATATCTGGCTTGTTTAAGATGCTCTCTAATGCTAATGGTTTATCATTCTCTATGACCAGTTCTTTATAGGCAATTTCGTCTCCAATCATATCCAACGTAGTGTTATAATATCTATATGTCTTTTTGCTATCATGTCTACTTTTTCTACTCAGTTCTCTAAAGAACTTTGGATATTCTATTTTGCCTTGTTTATTCCTGTATTTCTTTCTGATCTTCTCTAACTCTGTTTTGTTATCAACCTTTAGACTTTTCTTTGCTTTATCAATTTCAAGACCTGACATAACACTCAACTGGCAGATGTCCTTGTATAACTTTTTAATATAAATCTCATTTGATTTCGCTTGATTCATCTCATTCCATAACTTACTGTTAAGCACCTGTGAGAGATTAACAATTTCTCCTATGAGATTTTCGCTTGTCTTATAATCTAGGTCTGATAAGTTCTCGCTTGTATAGTCCTGTTCCAGTGGATCAGGTTCAATATCTGTTGTGGGAACGAGGAATTTATCATAATTATCTTTTGCTGCATCCAACATTATGTCATTATCTACCAACATAATCTGGTCTGAATCCATATCCATTCCCGAACATCTCTGCAATGTGTTCTCTCCTACAGAATTGATTACCACAATATTATCTGTCAAGTTGATATAGTCTGTGAGATGTTTTCCGTTTGATAGTTCCACATCATGCAGATTATTTGGAAGATAAATATTTCCTGCGCAAATGTGCGGACTTCTGCAAGCCAGTAATTGTTTTTCATCAAATGCTGTGGAAATTATTGTTTTTTCTCCTACTACCGTTGTCTCTGGTTCATATTTACCAATCGCTGCCTGGAGCATCTCTATTGGATTTCCAAGTACAGTAGCATATGTGCCATTAACAAGTATTCTTCCACATTTTATATCTGACCTTATATCTTCAAGTATTCGCTTTGCAAGCACCTGATACATCTCTGTATTCTTAAAATTCTCATTCAGTTTCATCATCTTATGAATAATATCGGCTTTTACATTCATCATCAAGTCGTTATCTTCATCATCTGAATGCACTTCACAATAGTGATACATTGCTATTGGGTCTGTCCTTAGCAGTTCGAGATATTCAAGTGTTGGCTCTAATAATTTTTTGATTTTTTCTTTTGCAATCTGAAGGGTATTTAAAATTTGATAGTGCGTTCTTACTAATCTGCCGCCAAAATATTTTGTAGGTTTTTCATATTTGACAATTCCAAATGGCTTGTTGTGTTTGGTAATCTGTGCCAACCAATCATTGAACCATTTATCTTTCTTACCAAACTTGCAATATTTGATACTGCTCGGAGTGGTAATGAGTTTAATATCCTCAATTTTGGTTGCAACTGTTTGTCCATTTAATTGCGAAATCTCTGTTATTCTATTGTCTTTAAACCATTGTTGGAGATTCGTGTTGAAACAACAAGATTTGAAGAATTTGTGCCTTAGAAGCAACATACCTTTGTCTTTATACTCACCCATTAGGGATTTGTCGATAAGCGACTGCCCATCATGGATTTTGTTTGTGATTGTCTGTTCTTTTTCCTGAGTGAAAAGTTTTCCATCTTTTGTAGCACCAGTGTACATTACTTTTTCAGTAAATGTAGATTTCACATCATCAATCAATAATATATTTTCTGGTTTGATTTCTAAATCACCAATCTTACTTGATAATACCAATGCCCTGTATGCTTCAAATGATGCTAGATTGAGTTTTCTTTTCTTTGGCTTGATACCACAATCTGTAAATGCGTTCATACCATTAAGAAATTTCTCGTTGATAAATAAGCAGTTACCTACTCTTGCTGTATTGCCACTTCTAATCCACCTAACATAGTGTATTCCATCTAAATCGAAGCCATCATCATATATTTTATCTTTGATTGATTTTTTGGTATAACCTTTAATTTTATACTTATTGATTTTACCAGTTTTTTCATCCTTATCTTCAGGATCAGTGCTTCTAAGTTTTGAATATTTAAAAGTTACATGAATTACTTGGTCGGTTGCTTCTTTGAAACCTACTTTGAAAATTGCTTGTTCAACCATCCTGTTTTGTATAATTAGCCGTTGTAGTTCGTCTAATCCCATTGAACATTCAAGTTTCATCTTAAATAAATTTCTCTTGCGAAGTTTTAGCGTTTTATCATTTTCTTCATCATAATAATCGTAAAACTGTGTTAGGTTACTTGGAACAACCTGTTTTGTTTTTTGGTCGTACTGCAATAAATCAGTAGCGTCCAGTGTCATAATCTTTAAGCCTTTACTCATTAAATTCCTCACTTTCTGTTTTATATTTGTTGCTTATTTTGGCTTTCAGATTTAACCCTTCACTAATATATATCGGCATAATTCACAAAATTCTTAATAGCAATTTGAAATATTCTTATGAATTATCTCCAGAACTTACATTCTGTGTTGCCTACATTGATATTATATGCGGCAATGCCAAAATTTTCAAGGGTAAAATCATAAACTTTTTCTAAAGTGCCTATTAGCCCCTTTAAAGCCGTTTAAATTTATAGATACATAAATCTCTATATAACTCATTTAAACTGCTCTATGGGCAAATTAAGGCTATTCTACAATGTTTACGGTGATAGATGCCTGTGTATAGTTTCCGTCTGTGTCAGAAGCATTGAGTGTAAATGACTGTCCGATCAAATCTTCATTATTAACCTTTATCTTAAATTTATTACCATCCAATACCGTCTGCTGAAGTTCATTTATAAAAGAACAATCTGTTATATTCCAAACAGCAGTAATCCCATCTACCACATTCTTTGTACTATCATAAAATATTGCAGAATAAGTACGATAATATCCATTTTTCAAATTTGTGTTTCCACTAATAACTGTTGTGCCAGTAGCAACAGGTGGATTAGGAACATCAGGATCACTTGAATCCGCAATAGTGATAGCAGATACACAAGTCGTATTATTACCATCTATCCATGTTGCAGTTACAGTAACATTACCTGCAGCAATCATTGTCAATAGTCCTGTGTCTGAAACAGTAGCAATATTGCTATCATTAACCGCATACGAAAGAGACGGATTGTTTACAACATTTCCATTTTTGACTGCCGTATATGTCAACTGATATGTACCAGTAGTTAAGTCTAAAGAAGTTATACCATCATATGTTAGTGAATATGTATCTGTACTTGGCATTGCTTCTCTGGTCATATACACATAAGCAAGTCCATTATTCTGAAAAGTATTACCTACTTTATAATAACCGCCAAAATTGTAATAAGCATTACCTATTTCCATCTGCTCTGAATATGGATTTAAACCAGTATAGACAGTAACGCTACCAGAAACCATAGTGATTATACTGTTATGTGTGAGTGTATATTTATCTGATATAACAGCACAAGGAACATTCACATATCTATTTTCTGCATTTATCCATACACTGAAAGAAGTATCACATTTAACTGCCATAGAAGTATAATATACATCACTTTCAATGCCATCCTGACTAACTACAAGATATGTAGTACCTTTTAATACAAATACAGTACCTACATTTATCTGTGTGTCCTGTGCATAATAGAATCTTAATTTGCCCTGTGGATTAGTACCCTTGCCATTCCTACGGAAGAACACTCTGTATGTTTTGTTGCTGTCGTAATAATCAGATACAGTTATACCTTCTCTTTTCATAACGGAATTAAATTGTCTTTTGTTCGTGTTAAATATATTACTAAAATTCAAATTATCACTCCTTCCCTGTAACCACAAAGAAGAGAAAAGAATAAGTAAATCCAAGATGGAAACTCATGTAATGAGTTCCTATATCTATTTTTCTTACTTAATTCTTCTCTCTTACTTATAAGTATGCCAACAGTATCAATTCTATCTGTATCGCTGTCACCTAATTTTGGACAACAATACCCATTTTTTAAGGGTAGTTGTCACCCTAGAAATTCATTACATTTTTATAGTGCCTTTGCTCCTGCTTTTCAGATTGTCAAGCGGATTAAACTTTTCAAAATCCATCTGTAAATCCTGACCGAACATATTAACATATTCCTTTGTGACGGTCAGATCACTATGCCCTAATATCTTTTGGAGACGGAACATATCACCGCTGTTGAGAATCCAATTTTTCGCAAATGTATGTCTGAAGGTATGGCATGAAGTTTTTTCAACACCCCTTTTTCTATTGTACCTGCGTACTAACTGCTGATACGTCCTACAAGATGCCTGCTCGCCATACTCATTGCAGAACACATAATCATCTGCTTCACCACCCCTAATCTGCAAATAACCCTGTAAAATCTCTGCCAGTGTCGCACTCAATGGAATTATCTGCTGTTTGCGGTTCTTCGTCTTTCTCAGGATAATTACACCGCTCTGAAAGTTAATATCCCCTATGTGCAGATCAAGGGCTGTGGAGATACGATTTCCAGTACCAAGCAAATAATTTTCAAATACCCATGTCTTGTAACAACTGAATGAGCAGTTATCCACATCTGGCTTCTCCAACAGGCGCACCAGTTCATCATCTGTATAGGTTTCCTTAATTTTCTTCTCTGCCTTTATCAATTGAATCTTGAATGTAGGGATATACCTATCTTCCATACAGAAATACAGAAATGCCCTCACGCTCCGCAAATAGGAATTGATAGTAATATCATTTGCTTCTGTATTCTCTCTCAGCCACAGGATATAATCATCCACTGTATCTTTTGTAACGACTGTGATCGGCTCACTCTTATCAATAAACTCATAAAAGTGTACCATCTTCTTCTCGTAGGAACTAATGGATAGGTCAGTAAGATTTTTGATTTTGCATTTCCTGATGAACAGGTCAAACGCTTCTTGAATTGACAGATTGGACTTCTTAGACATTGTAATTTTTTCCATAGGAACCTCACTTTCTGCGCTCTTTTTGCGACACTAGGATTACGTTGAAAGTAAGTGAAAATCCTACGAAATAAAAAACCCTTATAACCACCACAAATGTAGTAATTATAAGGGTTTCTTCCCTTAAATGCCCAGAACCGGAATCGAACCAGTGACACGAGGATTTTCAGTCCTCTGCTCTACCAACTGAGCTATCTGGGCATACAGATATGTCATCATATCTAAGTAGCGGGGACAGGATTTGAACCTATGACCTTCGGGTTATGAGCCCGACGAGCTTCCTAACTGCTCCACCCCGCGGCAAAAGTAAAACCTATTGTAGATTATATCCCAACTACTCCATTCTTAGAACTGATAACACCTACATTTTAGGTTAAATGGATGGAGAAGGATTCGAACCTTCGAAAGCGTAGCTAACAGATTTACAGTCTGCCCCCTTTGGCCACTCGGGAATCCATCCATAAAGCCGACGATCGGACTCGAACCGATAACCTGCTGATTACAAATCAGCTGCTCTGCCAATTGA
>CANRZB010000019.1 GCA_947644195.1 uncultured Clostridium sp. | reverse complement strand
GGTAGAACACCAGCCTTCCAAGCTGGATACGTGGGTTCGATTCCCATCACCCGCTCTTATTCGTGCCAATAGCTCAGCTGGATAGAGCACCGGCCTTCTAAGCCGGTTGTCGGGGGTTCGAATCCCTCTTGGCACGCTTCATGGTGGGTATAGCGCAGTTGGTTAGCGCGCCAGATTGTGGCTCTGGAGGCCCTGGGTTCGAATCCCAGTATCCACCTTTTCATCCTTGTTATATCAAGATAGCAGGGATTTTTTTCTCCACTGGTACGATGGATCCAACGCTTTAAGATAATGAATGAAATGGAGAAGTCAGACTTAGTAGCAGGAAAAGCAGAGAATTCTTTGCAATATAGTGGGCTATCGCCAAGCGGTAAGGCACAGGACTTTGACTCCTGCACTCGTGGGTTCGAATCCCGCTAGCCCAGTGAAAAAAGCTGTGACATGGAGCAGAAGCGCCATGTCACAGCTTTTTTATATGATAGGAAAGTAGTCCATACTGGACTATTCCAATCATATAAAAAACAAGATCATTCAACAGGGCTATTGGAATGGATGACAAGGCGTAATACCGGAGCGATTTGTGGCGCCAGGCATGCTTTGACCAGATCCAGGATAATGAAGGAAAGGAAACCTGCAGCAAAGGCTTCCCGGAGTCCGAGATGCGCTAACAGCATCCATTGGACCATGCCGATGGCATCGACCATGATAACAGAGAAAATGGTAGCCAGGGTAGCGCGGAACCGTTGGTATTTTGGGCCGGATAGAAGTGGGACAACCAGAGGTGTGATTAGAAGCCCCAGAATGTAACCGCCATAATTTCCAAAGAGATATCCCAGTCCCGCATTACCACCGGCAAAAACAGGGACGCCAACGGCTCCCAGCAGCAGCCAGGTCAATGTAATGCAGAAACCTTGTCTGGCAGGAAAAATCAGAGCAATTAACAGAATGGTAAAATTCAATAGTGTAATATGGGAACCATTCGGTAGAGTAATAGTTAAATAGGCAGAGACACATAGAATGGCAGAGAACATTGCCATTATTACAAGATTTTGCGTTGTAAATAATTTGTTTTTCATTGGATTCCTCCTAAAAGTAATTGTAAAGATCAGATAATATCATAGCGGAAGAGAAATTAATTGTCAACCAAAAATACATTGCGGTTGACAATTGTTGGATATTCTTTAGAATAGGAGACAGAACATAAAATATGGCGGGATCCATTAAAATAGGAAAAATAGGGTGGTATTCGTCAGAAAAAAGATTAGAACAGGGAAGGGAATCAGGGGAATGAAATCAAAATACGGGCCCAACAGGGAGGATTTTCGTCGTTTTTCTACGATGAAAAAATATGTTGGTTATTGGATGGGAAAGATTTACTGTCAGCGAGCTGTGCGAGCCGTCTCTGTTTCCACTTATGGTAAGGTAATGGTTCGAATGTGCCGAAAAAATTATGTCATTTTGGAATTGCCGGGAGAAGAGTATACCCTTACGGTAACGCTATTTCGAACGAAACAGAGCGCTAGATCCTCACAGACAGGAGAGAGGACAAAGAGATTGCAGGCTTCGGAATGGAAGGATCTGCAACAGACAGAGATTGGCAGGCATGTTTTTACGGCGGAGGAGATTCTCAATTTTGTGATATCTATAGAGGATACGAATGAGATTCATCGAACTGCGGATCCGGTGGTGCCGGGATTTCAGATGATGGAATGGTTCCTGACATTCCTTTCTGCCGAGGATTGGCATACATGGGAGATTCGTTTTCATGGACCAGCTTTGGCGGGACAGGAGTTGTGTCTTTGTTCATGCAGCGGGGGATATCAATGTATTTTGGCAGAAACGGGAGAACTTCTTTGGGATTGCTGCGTAGAAAAAACATAAGAACTGCAAAACCATCCTGGTAACACAAACATTGCATTATGCGGGAAAGGCAGCGCAGAAGAGGGGATAAATATGGAAAAGGTATTTATTGTCAATGGAGCGAGAAGCTATCTTGGGACAGAAAACGGAATGTATCGCCATGTACCAGCAGAAAAGCTTGGTGCAGCAGTGTTGCGACGAGTGGCAGAACCATATCTGGACGCAGGGATCGATTTGGTAATTGCTGGTAATGCAGTAGGGGGCGGGGGAAACATTGCCAGGCTGGCATCCTTGGAAGCAGGTCTCCCATCAGGTATTCCGGCGGTTACCATAGATTTACAATGTGGATCCGGTCTGGAAAGTATTGCCATAGCGGCGGCCAAGATCCAAGCGGGACAAGCTGATTTGGTAATTGCTGGTGGATTTGACAGTAGTTCAACAGCTCCGCTTAGAAGAAACCATGCGAATCATCCTGATTTTGAAAAACATGGAGGACAGGACGCCTGGTATTCCGTGGCGCAGTTTATGCCTGGGGAGCATGTACAAACGGCGATGTTGGACGGGGCAGAAAGAACGGCTTGTGGGGCGGGAATTACCAGGCGGGATCTGGATCCCTGGGTCCTAAGAAGTCATCGGCTTGCAGGCCAGGCGAGGGAAGACGGGATATTACAGGATATTTTGGTTGAGGTCGTCGAGGGATGCAACCGGGATGAAGGAATTCGTGACCGGATGAATCAACGCTTATTAGACCGATTACCATGTGTCCTTAAAAAAGGACAGGTAATTACAGCAGGAAATGCCTGCCTGACGAATGATGGTGCGGCTTTTGTAGTGCTTTGCTCGGAGCGTCTTGTGCATCTGTGGGACTGGCACCCGTGGGCAGAGTTTCTGGGAGTTGCCGAAGCGGGAGGTGAGCCACAGGAAAGCCCGAAAACTGCCATTACTGCCATTCGAAAATTATTACAGAAGTATTCCTATACCGTAGAGGAGATTGATCTTTTTGAATGTAATGAGGCATTTGCAGTGATTGATGAATTATTTGCCAGGAATTATCCACAAGCAATAGATCGCTATAATATTCTAGGAGGAGCGTTAGCTTACGGACATCCCTATGGCGCTTCCGGTGGAATCATTACTCTCCATGCAATGAAGGCGCTGGAATCCGTTGGCGGGAAACTGGCGGTTTGCAGTGTGGCAGCAGCGGGTGGAGTGGGTACGGCGATCCTGATTCGTTCCTGCCGAACAGGAGAAACGGTAAAATGGAAATGGACGGGGTCTAAACAGGAGATGGGCGGAACATGAATTACTTGGAAATGATGAAAAAACAAGAAAGCGCCAGGATTGCATTGGTGGAGGAGGGAGTGGAATACAGCTATGGGCAGATTGTAATGCTTTCTCAGAAAATGAGTAGAGATTCCACTGTTTTTCCATCAAAATGTTACCCTGGTAGGACGCATGGGATCTGTCGGAAAAACATAGCAGAGCAGTTGATCGAGTTTTTAGCGACAATAGAGCGGAGAGAGATTCCAGTGATCCTACCAGATACGGAGTGGGAACGATCGGAAACATTCTGTAGAGATGGGGATGCCTGTATGGGGGTGATGACATCCGGCTCAACCGGAGAGCCTAAAATCTGGTATCGCACCTACGAAAGCTGGGCTGGATTTTTTGAGACGCAAAACCATATATTCGGGATTGATCGGAATACCTGTCTGTTTGCGCAGGGCAGCCTGGCTTTTACTGGGAATCTCAATATGTACCTGGCGGTGTTTTCTGTGGGAGGTACGATTATTGCAGAAAATAAATTTTGTCCCAGGGAATGGGAAGGCCTCATAGAACAGAATCATGTGAATACGATCTATCTGATTCCATCGAAATTAATGTGTATTCCACGCGTCTTGCAGAGGGAACATGCAGCCATCCGAACCATTCTGTCCGGTTCCCAGGGAATGAACCGGGAAGATGTCCAAAAGTTGAAACAATGCTTTCCAGATGCGGGTATTACCTTATATTACGGTGCAAGTGAACTAAGTTATATCACTTATATCAGAGATACGGAAATGACGGAAGATAGAGGATTAGTGGGAAAGCCTTTTCCGGGTGTGCAGGTTCAGGTGCAAGATCAGCAGATCTATGTAACTACACCTTATTCTCTTCAGGGGATAAACTGTCCCTATACCGTATCTGACCGTGGATATTTGGACCAGGAAAACCGTCTGCATTTTATTGGGCGAAGTGATTCGGTTGTTCAGGTACATGGACGCAAAGTATCTCTTTGGCATATAGAAAACAAATTGATGTCACAGCCGGAAATTCAGTCGGCAGTGGTGTTGAATTTAATGGATAGCCGGGGGAATGAGAGACGGGTTGCCTTTGTGGTACTGCATGAGCAACAAGAACTCTCGCCCGGTTTTATGGCCGATTTGCGTAAAGACCTGGCAAATTATGAAATGCCTGCCCGAATCGTTTCATTGCCCAATATTCCAAGGAAAGAGAGTGGCAAAGTTGATACAGAAAAACTGCAGGAAATCTGGAGAGAGGGATAGAAAAAGCAAACAGAAACCTAGGAATGGATGTAGACAAGCCGTGCAAAATCAGCTAATATAGTAATATTAGGTATTTTTGTATTTTTCTCGGATGTTCTACAATGGATTGGAGGGTTTCTATGAATTGGAAAAAATGGCTGTCCCTGGGATTGATTACGGTGCTCGTAATTGGCCTGTTCCATCTGGATATGGCAAAGGCGGCGGATGGAAACAAAGCAGCAACCGCATATATCTATTTTACCGATGGATGGTGGGCCAGCGATGTCAATTACCATAGACCGGGTGGTGAGGCACAGACGAAAACCATTGGGCAGGAAGCTTTAGTAACTGGAGATGGAATCTATCATCTTGCGTTGGATTTCCGGCAAACAGAGAGCCAACATTCCAATCAAACTACGAGGGCAAAAATCTGTATTGCAGATGGCGATCTTGTATTTGGGACAAAAAGTATCATTACGGTCCAGTCTCTCCGTATCAATGGGATAGAACGCACGGCTGCACATGCGGGATTTACCGCAGGCGAGCCAATCTATCAAGATAATGTGCAGAAACAGGATACCGTGTTCTATCTGTTTGATTCCAGTGCAAATCTCGGGAATATTACGGCTGACCGTGAGGAAGGGGCAGAGAGAACCACCAAAGATTTTAATCCATTTGCAGATTTTGGAATTACCAATATAGAAACCTTAGAAATTGACTTTAAGTTTGAAGTCAATGCGGGGACAGAACCTACCGAGGATCCTGGAAATACCCCGAATCCAGGCAATACTCCAGACCCAGGAACCACGCCGAACCCGGGAAATACCCCGGAACCCGGAATGACGCCGGAACCCGGCACAACGCCGAATCCGGGCAATACTCCGGAACCCGGCACCACGTTGGCCCCTGGAGTGACGCCAACGCCGAATCCGGGCAATACTCCAAGCACAACATTAAATCCAGGCAATATTCCAGGTCCTGGAATAACATCTGATCCGGGTTCTGCCAATGGCTCGACTTCAGGAGGATCCGGCCTGGTTTCCAACTCGACCTATACGGGTGCGGAAAAAATTTTGGTACAAACCAATTCTGTCATTATTCCGGCAGGAGGAAGCAGCACAGTCACATTTGCTTTGTTGCGGAGTGCATCGTCCGGCACGCAGGTATTAGCATCATCCGGGAATTCAGGGATTGCTTCGCCGGTGTTACAAAATGACGGAAAGATTCGTATCCAGGTGCCGGGAAACGCTGCCGCTGGCAGCAGTACCACAGTGACGCTGCGCTTTGGAAGTAGTGCGGCAGCAATCAAGGTAACGGTCAAAAATTCTGTAACCAAGATCAAAGCCGCCAAAAAGTCAAACAAAATCAAACGGAAAAAGAAAGCAAAGATTGTTTTTCAGCTCACGACGCAGAATAAATCCAAGGCGGCAACCGATCTGCCAGCCATCAAATTGTCCGGCAAAAAGGCATCCGTGTCTTCGGTCAAGGTCTCGGGAACGAAATTGACAGTTACTGTCAAGGGCATCAAAAAAGGCAGTGCTTCCCTCAAGGTAACAATGGGGGGCAAGTCGGCGAAAACGAAAATAAAAGTAAGATAGTAGGGTTGCAGATCAGAAATATTATTTTTGACAGCATCTTAACTATAAATAGGAAATAAAACAATGGAGGTTAGGGTAGATGAAAAAAGATGGATCAGTATTATCATTCTCTCTTTATTGGTACTATGTATTACGGCATGTGGCAAGGATAGCCAAAAGCCGGAGGGAAAAAATGAGGGACAGCAAAAGACAGAACGCCAGGAACAGGACAGCCAAACGACAGAGAAGCCGGAAGATAACCAGGCAGTGGACAATACCGCTGACGGTGAAAAATCTGATACCGCTTCTGGTGGCAAGCATCATATTACCATTGAAGTTGAGAAATACGGTACGATAGAAGCGGAGCTGGATGCAGATGTAGCGCCGATTACGGTGGAAAACTTTATCAGCTTGGCAAAAAAACAATTTTATGACGGGTTGACCTTTCACCGTATTATCAGTGGATTTATGATTCAGGGTGGAGATCCCGACGGAAATGGAACCGGAGGCTCAGATCAGACGATCAAAGGGGAATTTAAGAACAACGGTGTAGAAAATACACTTTCCCATAAGAGGGGCGTGCTTTCTATGGCACGGTCTTCCCAACCTGACAGTGCCAGCAGCCAGTTCTTCATTGTGCATGAAGATTCTGATTTTTTGGATGGAGATTATGCGGCGTTTGGTACTGTGACTAAAGGCATGGAAGTCGTAGATCAGATCTGCAAAGATACCAAGGTAGAAGATGGGAACGGTACTGTACTGGCAGAGAATCAGCCAAAGATTAAAAAAATCACAGTGGTAGATTAATGATCATCCAGAACTTGAATAAAAAGCCTGTCGGGGGATGTTTAGGGACTCCTGCCGACAGGCATTGGCAGAAGAAAGGGAATGAATATGAGATCCTCCATCGCATCTTTTATCAACGGAATGGAGCGTTTGGACTTTAAGGTCATTGCCAGTTTGGTGCTGTTAAATATCTATGGATTAATTATGATTTACAGTGCTTCTGCGTATGGCTGCAGTGTGAGCCCCAAATATAATAATGATCCGACGTATCTGGTAACAAGGCAGGCTGTTTTCGTGGCAGCCGGTTTCGTTGCCATGTTTATTGTCCGCCGCTTTAATTATAACTACCTGCGCAAATGGGCAGTGCCCCTCTATGTTTTTGGGGTATTCAGCATTTTTCTGCTGTTGACGCCTTTGGGGGTGCAGTCCCATAACGCCACTCGTTGGGTGGAAGTAGGGCCGATCAGAATTCAGATTGCGGAGATCGTTAAGATTACCATGACAATCGGAATTGCAGCATTTATTACTAAATTTCGGGAGAGGATGATTTATCCCGTCCTGATTTGGGAGATTTGGATCTTTTTGGCGGGGGTACCTGCAGTGTTGATTTATATTATCAGTGATAACCTGTCTTCCGCTATCATTTTGTTAGGGATTGCGTTTTTACTTACCTTTGTATTTACGGAACAATGGAAGCTACATACGGGAATTATTGCGCTTGCAGTGACAGCGGTGGTGGTACTGCGGATGTATCTAAAGAATACCCTGCCCACACAGGCAGAACTCAATAACATGCCTTTCCGTTTTGGACGTTTTTATGCCTGGATTGCACCAGAACGGTATGAGAAACAGGGACACCAGCCTTTGCAGGGGTTATATGCAGTAGGGAATGGAGGTCTGTTTGGCAAGGGCCTGGGACGAAGTATCCAGAAACTTGGAAAAATTCCGGAAGCGCAAAATGATATGATTTTTTCTGTCATTTGTGAAGAACTGGGTTTGGTGGGTGCAGTCGTTTTAATTGCATTATTTGTATATCTGATCTATCATCTGATCCGTATTGCAGTCAACAGTGATAATTTGTTTGGAAAGATTCTGGTGATGGGAATAGCTTTCCATATCGTATTGCAAGCTTTGATAAATATAGGGGTTGTGCTGACAGTAATTCCCAATACGGGTGTTTCTCTCCCATTCATCAGTTACGGTGGTTCTGCGGTGCTGTTTACCATGATTGAAATGGGGATTGCGCTTTCCGTTGACCGAACCCATATGGTTCGGGAAGTCAAAAAGAAGAAATATGAAATAGCGTTGGAATCCAGATCCTAACGGAAAATGATACATTATTATTTAAAAACTTCTTTTATTCTGTCAAAATGTGTGGTACAATGATAGATAGGCCGTGTTATCAGTATTCAGGAAAACATGGTGAGGGATATGCAGTGAGTGATCCCGGGAGTCTATTATTGTACTTATTTTTTAAAGGAGGAAGTTTATGCGATTAGCGAAAAGAATGGCAGCGGTGGCATTATCGGCTGCTATGTTGGTGTCTGGCCTTTATGTCGGACAACCAGCCAGTGCACAGACACCGTATGAGACCAAGAAAGTCTACATAAGCACAGATTTAGTTCCGGAAGATGAAAATATTTCGGTAGCCCAGAGTGATGGAACATCTGTGATTACGGCCAGGAGCAATGTAAAGTTTACCCTGGATTGTAATGTGGACTGTACCTGGGCAATTGATGAATACGGTACGAAACAGGCTGATAAAGTAGAATTAGCCAAGACAAAAATTACGATTGACGCCTTTGGCGTGGTTACAGTACAGGCTGGAACACCGGAAGGTACTTATACGATCGCAGCAACCGGAAAGAATATCAAAAATGATAAAAAGAAAGCAACCTGCGATATTAAGGTAAAAGCAGAAGATCCGGTTACCGGTGCGGTAGTTTTGGACAAGGAAAGCATTGAAGCACAGTTTGACGATTACGATATGGCAATTGATAATACGCCTGTAGTCAATGTTGCAGAGAATGGCAAGAGCCTGACTGTCAATGGCCATGTGGAAAATATGAGACTGTATACCACCGTTTCGCCGGAATACCTGGCAGATGATACCGTGGGCTTTGTCAGCGCATCCACAGAGCAGGCGAAGATTACCTCTGGTAACAGGCTGACTACCCTGGCGGCAACCAGTGAAAATGGAATTACCCTGGATACCACCTGTGGTGGACGCCCTAGCAGTTCTGTGAAGTTGATCGTCAAGGAACGAGATTATAAGGCGAGAGTAAACTGTGACGATATTCGTGTGACGGATAAAGATTCTGAGAAGAACCAGTACACAATCCGCTTAAATGAGGATATTAACTTTAAAATTACCGACAATGCGCCATATGCCTTGGATCTGGTAGATGTTGACCATGTAAAATGGGAAATGCGATATGGGACAGATGAGGCGATTGGCCTTACTCAGGATGCAGCCGGCAATGGAGAAGTATCTACCAAGGTAGGTAAATTTCTGTTCTATAATAATGGTAGAAAAGTAAACCTTGTGACTCCGTTCAAAGACGAAAGCAGTCAGGAATATAAAGATTATATTCAACAGATTGAATCTGCGGCTGCTGCGAAAGAGATTACGATGGATGCCAAGGTATACGGTAAAGACGGCAAAAAGATTTTTGATCTGCCACGCATTATTCTGAACTTTACCAAGGATGAAAACAACTTCTCTACGATTAGCATGGATTTTGCACAGGCGGGACTGATAGAAGGGTTAGATTACTCTGTGAAGTCGGAGAAGATCGGTAATGAGCAGAAAGATGTGTATTACTTTGAAGCCGGGGAGACGGGACAGGAAAACATCCTGGATCTGGCGGAAGCTACCAAATCTGACTTTTCCGGTGTCCGTGATTTTAAAGAGTCCAAGTATAAAAATTTCCAGGACGACTGTAAATATATGATTAAATATTACCTGAAGGAATTGACCGAAGTAGATAAAATTTACCGCAATGAAGATCTCCTGGATGCCTCCAAGAATACAGAGATCAACGAAGCGAATAAATTTGTTACGACGCCAGGTAAAACCCTGACAAAACAGGGGATCGGTTATTTCCGTCTGGCTGTAGAAATGACCGGTAAAAATGAGGCGAAAACAGATTGCATCATTCGTTTTGTGAGCAGTGCAGAAAATTTGACAATGCGCCATACCGATAATTATGATGTCACAGATCAGGAATACTATAACAGAGCAGTTATTCATATTCGGCAGGGAGAGGCTGATATACCGGCAGTATATCTCAATGACGAGGTCTTTACACTGAAATTGACGGATCCATTCCTGGAGTTTGAAATTACAGATACGATCAAAGGAACCAAAGGAAAGGTTGCAAAACCTTATACAGGTACAGACGGCAGTGTTAAGATTAATGGTCTGCAAGAAGGAAAAGTAGTTGTCACGGCTACCAGCGTTGTAGATTTGACCGAGTCTGTCAGCTATATCCTGTATGTCAATGATGAGACATTCCAGTTGACCAAGGATCAGTTGGAAATTGATACTACCGATGCTGAGAAATTGCAGAGGATTACACCGAGCGGTGTAGTTGAGGGACATTGGACGGATATTCCGTTGAAGGTCCGGGTCAATAATGCACCGAATGCAGGTGTGCCGGAAGTAAAATGGTCTATCATCGGGGACGATGCCGGAGAATTTGCATCTATTGATGAGGAAACCGGTATTTTAACTACCATGAAATCTACAGGAAATAGTTATATTACTGTTCGTGCAACCACTTTGTATGATCCTGAGGTATATGCCGAAAAGCGTATTGAAATCAAGGATGTGTATATTACCAAGATTCTGGAATTGGGCGAGAAAGTGGATGCCGGAAAAGAAGCTATCATGACAGACGTCAAGACCAATGCAGGAACAGCAAAGGTTGGTCAGCAGTTCATGTTAGAAAGCAAGGAGCATGAGCCTAAAAATGCGACCAGCTTAAACGGAAGCATTACCTGGTCTTCCAGTGATGAGAATATTGCAACTGTCAATGCGGAGGGGAAAGTGACTACCCTGGCAGAGGGAGCGGTTAAAATTGAAGCAAAGTATAGTTCCAATACCGCAAATGAGACAACAACCTTTAATCTGACCGTAAAAGGATTTCATGAGCAGGTAACGGGAATTTCCTGTGTAGATCAGATTGTATTGACCCGTGTTGATGATAAACAGACTCTTACGGTTAAAGTGTTACCGGAAAGCGTATCCAATAAAGCGGTTCGTTTTGAAGTAGTTGAAGGCAAAGACATCGTTTCTGTGACCGAAGCAGGTGTTGTTACTGCATTAAAAGCTGGTACAGCAACCATCAAGGTTACTTCGGAACTGACACCGTCTGTCTCCAAAACGGTTAGTGTGACCGTCAAAGGAGAAAATGACCGGACACCGGGAAATGCCACTCCAACAATGGCACCTCCATCCGCACAGCCACCGGTACAGCAGACACCAGTAGCAGATGTGCCTGCCAAGAATTCCAAAGTAACGAATGGCGGTTCTACCTATGTAGTAACTAATCCTTCTGCTTCCAAGGGAGAGGTAGCCCTTTCCAAAGCAAAAAATGCTAAGTCCGTCAAGGTTCCAGATACTGTGACTGTGAGCGGAAAGAAATATAAAGTAACCAGCATCAAGGCGAATGCATTCAAAGGAAGCAAGAAGCTAACATCGGTTACCATTGGAAAGAATGTGAAGTCCATTGGAAAAAATGCATTCAATGGCTGCAAGAAACTGACCAAAGTAACTGTCATGTCCACTGTATTAAAATCCATTGGTGCAAAAGCGTTTGCAAAGGGTTCTAAAAAGATTACCGTAACGGTACCAAAGAAAAAAGCGAAAGCGTATACTAAGCTTTTCAAGAAGTCTGGCATTAGCAAAAAGGCCAAGTATAAAAAGAAATAATAGAATCAAGTAAACGTATATTTGAGAGCATCCCGGCTTCGGAAAAATCGGAAACGGGGTGCTCTTTTATGTTTACAAAGTGCGCCGCTGTTGATATAATTAATATTGGGTATTTGTCGTGAATAGAATGGTCATTTCCGCATTAATGGAAATGAAATGAGAGGAATGGGGAACGGTTCTTACCAATGACAGAATTTAAGCATAACCGGTAAAGAGTAGGGAGAACTCTTTACTTAGTGAATGGAGGAGTATGGGTAGTGTTGGAGGATAATTTATGTCCGAATTGCTTTCGGCCGGTCGGGTATGAACCGGGAAGCACATGCAGAGAATGTGGTTATGTGGAGAAGAAACCACGGAATGAATCTGCCCTCCTTTTGGGACATATCCTGAAGGACCGGTATTATGTTGGACGAGTATTGGGCAGCGGTGGTTTTGGTATTACCTATCTCGCATATGATGATAAGACAACCAAAGTTCGAGCGGTAAAAGAATTTTATCCGCGGGAATGGGTCAAGCGGATGGATGATCATATGCGTGTGAAGTTCAAGGATTCCGACAAGGCAGAAATGTACCACAGGGGATTGGAAGTTTTTGTCAATGAGGCGAGAGTGTTAGGGACGATGAGTACAGATCCGGTTATTGTCAACGTATCTGATTTCTTTCGTGAGAATAATACGGCATACATAGTGATGGAATTTCTGCAGGGCATGACATTGGCAGAATATATGAACAAAAAGGGCAGACTGTTTGATGAAAAACATGCCTTATCTATTGTAAAAGCGATCGCTAATCCGCTACAGGAACTGCATGGGTTAGGGTTGCTGCATCGCGATATCAGTCCAGATAATATTATGATTATGCATGATAATTCCCTAAAATTAATTGATTTTGGAGCGATTCGTCAGTATTCGGGGCATGACCAGAAGAGCATGTCTGTACTGGTAAAACCGGGCTTTGCCCCCCCGGAGCAGTATGATGATAAAGGCAGGCAGGGTCCTTGGACAGATGTCTACGCTCTGGCAGCAACCTATTATTATCTGGTCACAGGGAAACAGCCGGTGCCATCAATGAACCGATTGAAGGAGGATACACTGATTCCGCTGCATGAGAGGAATTCTGCGTTATCCGAAAAGATCAGCCAGGTAATGGAGCATGCGATGGTTCTGAATTGCCATAACCGTATTCAGAGCATGACGGAGTTTGTCAAAGAGATCAAGAAAGCAGAGGGAATTGCAATTCCGGTGCCGTATCTCCAGTTAAATGTGGAGGGAGAGAGCCGGAAATGGAAATTTGAGGCGGATCGGGATATTCATATGGGCAGGTCATCGAACGATTGTGAGATCTGTGTCTGTGGGCCTGATGTCAGCCGGATTCATTGCATGATCCGATATGACAGTCATAAGGGACATTTTGTAGTTACGGATAAATCAGCTAACGGTACTTTTACAGAAAATGGGCTAATTGGCAAAGGAAGGTCCACTAACGTAAAACCTGGTGGGAAATTGTACTTGGTGTCAAAGCGGTATGAACTGTATTTGGAGGTGAAATAGCGGTTGCGTCATAATAAAAAGAAACGGTCTGGAAAGGCTGCACAGGCTTCAAAGCAAATACATAATTCGATGGAAAAAAGGCAGGGACCGGGACTTCTTACTGCTTCCTATAGCATTATAGGAGATCGGATGACGCAGGAGGATGCAGTGTATATTTCTACGGAAGGACATGCATCTGCGATGCAGAAAAGCAGGATATTAGCTGCTGTCTGTGACGGCATGGGCGGTATGGCAAACGGGGGACAGGCCAGTGCTACTGCCATACAAATGATTAAGGATACCTTTGAGCAGATCCAGGAGGACAGGGAAGTCAACGTCCCGAATTTTTTGATCAGTGGAATCAAAACCATTGATAAAACGATCCATGAATTTCCGAAAGAAGGGGGCAGAGGCTCTGGTACTACCATAGTGGCTGTGTTGGTAGAAGGGGATCATCTCTACTGGGCCTCGGTAGGCGACAGTAGAATTTATATTCTTCGGGGTGATACGCTGACACAGGTGACGAGGGATCACAACTATATGCTGCGGCTGCAGAGCCTGGTCGAGCAGGGCCAGATGACGCAGGAAGAGGCAGATACAAACCGGCAAAGAGAAGCGTTGATCAGTTTTTTGGGGATAGGTAATGTGAGTTTGATGGATGTCAATATGGATCCGTTTACCTTGCAGTCAGGCGATATCATTCTGCTGACGAGCGACGGCATGACAAAGGTGCTGTCTGCAGAGCAGATCAAGGATATATTAAGTGAAAATTCTTCGGTTGAGGATAAGGCAAAAAAGCTGGTTGAGACTGCCGTAGAACAAAACTTGCGGTCTCAGGATAATACGACCGTCGCATTGTTACAGTATCAGGAAACTATATAATGGAGGAGTGATGAAATGAAATTAACAAAATGTGTGAATGGGCACTTTTATGATGAAGAAAAGTTTGAAAGCTGTCCTCATTGTGCAGGTGGTTCAAAGCTGGATGTCAATGCGATTTTTGGTGGTGCTCCATCCGCTCCAAAACCGGCGATGTCAAAAATTGAACGTGATGATGATATGACGGTCCCATTGGAGTGGACGCCGACAGAAACTCCGCAGGATCTTGAAACGGACCAGACCGTTTCTGAGGATTCGGTAGTAACCGGAGAACCGGAACCGTTTGTGATGCCGGATGTCGGAGCGACTGGAGAAACAGAATCGTTTGAATCGCTGGATAATGAAGTGACGGGAGAACCAGAGCCGTTTGAATTGGCAGGTTTTGAGACTGTTAAACAACCGGAACCATTCGTATCCACAGAGATAGAGGAGACCACGGAACAGCAGCCGTTGGCATCGACAGAACCGAATCCGTCCGTAGGGATACCGGCAGCCTGGGAGATACCGCAGCCAAGTGTAGAGGAAATTCCAGTAGGGGATTATCGGGAAATGCCAGATATGGCAGATCCGGCATTAGAAGATCAGCCGACAGAAATTGTAGATGGGGGAGAGCTGGATCCGTTTGTAGCGCCAGATGAGCCAGGAGAGGTAGCACCAAGTCCGTTTGTGGCGACAGAATCAGCAGAGGAACCAAGCGTGAAAACACCAGATCCGTTTGTAGCGGCAGAGCCGGTAAACATGCCAGGAGTGGAAGCACCAGATCCATTTGTAGCGACAGAGCCGGTAAACATGCCGGGAGTGGAAACACCAGATCCATTTGTAGCGGCAGAGCCGGTAAACATGCCAGGAGTGGAAACACCAGGTCCGTTTGTAACACCAGAACCAGCGGCAGAGCTGGGAACGCCGGGGCCATTTGTGCCAGAGTTCGGAGTACCCGAAACAGCTCCGACTGCGGAAGCGCCATCTCCTACGGCGCCATCTCCTGCGGTCGCTATGTTTGGCGCCTCCACAGATGATGACGATGATGAGCATACAGTTGCATTTTATGATGAAATTTTTGTATCCAAAGCGCCTTCAGCACCGGTTGTGCCACAGGCTATAGAAACAACACCGGAAGCTCCAGAAGCAACACCTGTAGCGGATATAGCATCGCCTGTGGGCACACCTGTATCTGAGCCGGCTGTGGAGAGTACTGGGAAGGAAGACAGAGTGGCAGAGCCGGATGTTTTCACAGCACCTCCGTTACAGCCAGCACAGGCACTTCCGACGCCTTGTGTGGGATGGTTAATCGCACTAAACGGTTCCCACATTGGACAGGATTTCCATTTGAGAGTAGGTAAAAATTATATTGGCCGAGACACAGGTATGGATATTGCTTTGACTGGGGATAAGAGCGTGTCCAGAAATAAACATGCGATTGTAGTCTATGAGCCAAAACACCATAAATATTTTATTCAGCCGGGAGAGTCCAATGAGCTGGTCTATGTCAATGATGAAGTGGTATTATTACCGATGCCTTTAAAACCTTATGATTTAATTGTAATCGGAGATATTGAATTGTGGTTCATGCCGCTTTGCGATGATCAGCATAATTGGTCAGAAGTCATTCGGAAATTACAGGAACAAATGAATCCGAATGTACATTAATGGAGGATTAGAATGAATCGTTCTTTGGATAAGCTTCGGATGATAGGAGGTCTGTTCCTGCTGTCAAATGTGTTGGCTGTCTTTTTGCCGGTATTGTCTATCAGGCAGGAGAACTATCCGGAACAGGTCTATTCACAATTTTCTTTGATTATGGGATATCTGATGCCAGGAAATGGGGCGGATGCATTATCCGCATCCGGCGGCGCCCGTTTTCTGGCGGTTATATTGATTCTGTTGCCATTGCTTTTATCTATTTTTGCCGGTATCTGTAGCTTTATCGGGAAATTAAACAGAGGATATGCAGTTCTAGGAGGGCTGGCGGCAGGGACTCTTTATTTATGCCAAATACTATTGAGCAGAAGTTTGTGGCCGGGCAGGTTGAACGATGCCCAGGAATACGTTCAGGGAATCGGTTGGTGGTTTGTGTTGGCATCTGCTTGTGTTACACTGGCCATCCAGGGAAGATCTCTGTGGATAACAATGCATCAGACAGAAGAAAATTCTACGGGATCTAGGGACTTTTCTTATGTGCGGACGGATACGGAGATCCCTTCTGAGAGACCCGAGCGGCAGCAGGGCAGAATACCAGGGATGTCTCCTCTGTCAGGGGAACGACGGCAGGAGGAGGATTCTGTGTCCTATACCCAGACAGATGTTATGAGGGTTCCGGGAAATAAAGTGGAGAATCCGATCCTGTCTCAGACCCAGACGGAAATCAATGTGGCACTGGAAACGGCAACCATGGAGCCAAATGGGGAAAAAGCGGATACTATATTGTCGCCTAGAGGTGTTATGGTGGGGATATCAGGTGTCTTTGCTGGAAAAGAGATTTCATTTCGAGATAAGGAAACCCTGCACTTGGGGAGAGATTTATCTAACGATCTGGTTTTTACCAATGCTTCGCATATTAGCAGGAACCATTGTCTGATTACCTGGTATGCACAGAAACAGAAATTTTATGTAGAGGATCACTCCAGCAATGGGTGTTATATCAATGGAGCCCCTGTCCGGTTACCCCAAAATGTAGAAATTGCTTTGGATCCAGGAACGACAATTGATATTGGTGATCGGTCGAACCGATTCCGCCTGGAATAAAACCGGGTGAAATAGTATGGGAGAGAATGAGTTGTTTTGCCTGTTTGAGTGAGGAGGAGAAGCGGAATGGCTGATTTGTGTTTGAATTGTTTTCAGATCAAGGGACAGTCACGGATCTGCCCAAATTGCGGTTTTGCAGAGGGCGCTGATCCGGCACAGCCATACTATCTGGCCCCCGGCACAGTGTTAGGTGAACATTTTATTGTTGGAACAGTGATTGGAGTGGGAAATTACGGAATCACATATCGCTGCTATGATACGACGCTTGGTGTTGTAGTTGCCGTCAAAGAATTTTTTCCAACCGGTTTTGTTTCCAGGGCGGCGGGGGAGAAAAGGGTTTGGCTTTTAACGCAGAACCAGGGGCATCGGTATCGGGACAAGGTGCAGCGTTTTTTAATGGAGGCACGCAGTATAGCCAGGTTTGGGAAAGCAAAAGATATTGTTCACGTCTACGATTTTTTTGAAGAGAATAATACGGCTTATATTATCATGGAATATGTAGATGATCCGCTGCTGCAGGATTATATGGAACAAAACGGTCGGATTTCTGTGGAAACGGCGTTGAAAATTACTGGTTCTATTGTGGAGGCGGTCAAGAAACTGCATGCCAAGGGGATCATTCATCGTGATGTCAGCCCGGATAACATCTTTATTGCATCCGATCTTTCTATAAAATTATTTGATTTTGGTTCTGCCAGTCTGGAAGATTCCCAGGTCATAGAGGAAAAAGTAATCAAGCCCGGTTATACGGCGCCGGAACAGTACCCCGGGGTGGAGGGCAGCCAGGGGTTTTATACAGATATCTATTCGATTGGCGCCATGCTATATCATATGGTTACGGGAATACGTCCTCAGGAGGCTTTGGAGCGTTGGCGGAATGATACGCTCCCGACCCCGGTGGAGGCCGGTGCACGGATAGATTCCTCCCTTGACCGCGTGATTATGGAAGCGATGGCGGTGCAGACGGAATTACGCTGTCAGAATATGAACCAGTTCAGCGATGCATTACTTGGGCGTAGACGTGCCGAATACCCACAGGAAAAGATCCGTCGCCAAAGGCGGACCCGGGGTTGGATTGCGATGGTTTCCATTTTGTTGCTCATTGCCATCGGCGTGAGCGGAACTCTGGTGTACCATGCTGTCCGCGGGGCAAAAAATATCATGTTTGATACCAAAGTGACCGAAGATACTTTGACAGTCTGGGTGGATACGCCAGGGATGCAGGGGACTTTGCAGGAAGTAGCGGCTGAAATGCAGGAAGTTTCCGAGGGCGATTCTAAGGTGATTCGTCGAATCAAAGAAGAGAATCAGAAAGTGAAATATGAGATCGTCAATATAGCACAGGATGGCAGAACCATGGAAGAGGCATTGCAGGAGGCGAAAGGAAGTGATGCGTTTCCCGATGTGTTTGTATCTGACCGGGTAGCGGATCCCGACAATTATTCCCTGATATCCTATCGGGATAACGTAGCAGCCAGTGTGGATGACCGGACTCATGTTTATCTGTCCCAATATGAGGACAAATATCGCTCGCAGACGGAAATGCCGACTTCCTTTGATATTCTTTTGCTGTATGCGATTGGAACGACGGATACCAAAAGCATATGGCGGCAGGAGGGAAGCAGTAAGGCAGAGATTTTGGTCGCTGATCCAGCGGCGATGCAGGAGGGAAAGATGCTTACCAGCAGTATGTTGGGACAGCAGAACAAAGACGGTACGATTGATTTACAAAAAGTATTACAGGCAAATACAGAGGGGCGGGAATATACCTATCTGGGCAATGAAATTGTAGTGGATCAGAAGGAGAATGAAAAAGGTAAAGTGGCAATTCTGGAAACCACACAGCGGGGGTGGCAGACAGCGGCACAGTTGGCGATTCTGGCAGACAGCGATGCATTTAATCTACAGGCAGGGAAATTTCTGTTCGGTTCCGAGTATCTTCGAACCATGGTGCAATATCTTGGAATGAGCGAACATACCAAAAAGAACTGCAGGTGGAAATTGACAGACGACAAGAAATCGGAAGATGTTCTATATGGCAGTAGTATTCTGGCCGGTTCGGGATACCGCAGTGTACTGGCGGAGGCCCGGATTGGTAACAGCAACATTCCTTATGAGGTATATGTGCCAACGGTAGAAGGGAAGATGCTTGCGATGCATACTGGCAAACTGGCGGTGTCCGCACTCACCTCTGAAAATAAACGAGTTGCCGGGATGCGTCTGGTCTATTTCGCATTAGAGCAGCAACATAGTAATAGTAATCATCAAACGACATATCCACTTTCTATGACAGAGACAGCGCAGGGGGACAGTTTTACCTCTTTCTTTGAGGTCAACCCGTCGCAGAAAGTAGTCAAAAATCTGGTGCAACAGTGGTCATTCCCCTGTATTTTACTTGGCAGGGGAAGCGGTAATATCCATCGTTTTGCAACAGGGATATCACAGTTAGATGTTTCGCCTGCGGATACAGAAGCCGTATTGCGCACCTATTGCGACGAATATCAAAACATACAGGATCAGGATGTGACGAAATAGAAATGTGAGGTAGTGAAATGAACCGTTGTTATCATTGCTTTGAAACGTTGCCGGACAAAAGTGCCGATGCTTGTCCGCATTGTGGGACACCATTAAAACGAATGGAATGGGATGCGAGGCGTTATCTAAAGCCAGGTACTCTACTACAAAATAAATTCTTTGTAGGAAATGCAATTGGAAAAGGTGGATTTGGTAATACCTATGTGGGTTGGAATGAGGTATTGCAGTGCAAGGTTGCGATCAAAGAGTATTTCCCTACCAATCTGACAGCAAGGGGAACGGATGGGGTAACGGTAACGGTGACTGCCGGTGATACACAGGGATATTTCCGTTCTGGCCTGGAACAGTTTTTGGAAGAGGCAAGAAATGTTGCGAGCTTGCAAGACGTCAAGGGAGTTGTGCAGATCTACAGTTTTTTTGAAGAAAACGGCACGGGTTATATTATTATGGAATTTCTGGAGGGAATGGATGTCAAGCAAATCCTTCGGGAGCGGGGGAACCGTGTGGATTATGAATGGGCCAGACGTGTGATCCTTACGGTCCTGCACACTTTGCGGGAAGTTCATAACAGAGGGATTCTTCACCGGGATATTGCACCGGATAACATTTTTGTTACGAATGAAGGTGTCATTAAGTTGATTGATTTTGGCGCTGCAAAATCAGCGGCAGCGGGGGATCGACAGCGTGCGATAGTATTAAAATCGGGCTATGCTCCGATTGAGCAATATACAAGGACAATGGAACAGGGCCCATATACGGATTTGTATGCAGTATCTGCGCTGTTCTATCGGATGCTGACAGGGATTAAGCCGCCATCTGCAACGGATCGGATGAGACTGGACCGTATGGAAACTCTGGCGGCAAGGGGCGTTCAGATACCAGAGTCAGCGGAGATGGCAATTACCATGTGTTTATATCTAGATCCAGAATACCGTTTGCAGACAGTGGATGAATTTATGGAAGCGTTGGATGGAAAGGATTTTCAGCCAGTGTACGAACCTGAATGGATTCTGCCTCAGGAGGAGGAGCCGCCGCAGACGGTGATGCAGAAAATCCGGGATATCTCCAATGCCAAAAAAGCGATGATCGTCGGAGGGATCTTAGCCATTATTATTTTATGCGCTGTGGTTAGCACGGTAGTTCGAAATATGCATCGATCCGATCAGTCTGTTGAAGTGAATGTAGCCGATAAATTCAATATTCGTGCAGGGCAGAGCTATGATGAATTTAAGAGAATCTGGACGAATAACTATGGGTTTTCAAAGGACCAGCTGGAATTGATCTATCATTATGATAATACGGTGTCATCGGATACCATCCAGGAATATTCTGATTTGACTACCGATCCGGATGCAGGTTTAGAGGATTTTCCCAACCAAGGATGTTTTACCAATGGAAATGCATTGTCTAATTTTCAACAGGATGTCAAAGCCTATGATCCCACTAGAAAACTGATGCGACTGGTCATTGCCAGTCCATACCGCACAGATTTTGATCCAGCCTGGATCCATGGACTCCCTTATAACAAAGAGGCCGAAGCTAAGATTACTTACGATCAGAACGCCCTTCCCGGAAAAAGTGTTTCGGAGGATGGCGGTGAAGGAGAACCTTGGGGGAAGATTAGCAGTATTACCTATAAAGAGACAGAGGTATCGGTAGAAGATCTGATAGCACAGAATCCGGTGGAAGTGTTTAAATTGAATATTCACGTTTATACAGGCAACTACTATCTGCTTGGTGCAGACGCAGCACAGTCGGATTATGTTGGCATGGATATTGATCAGGTGCGCATGCCTTATGGAAAAAATGGACAATTTGAGGATAGTGCTTTGTCTGACCGTAATTATAGTGCAACCTACTTTAGTTTTAAGGAGAAGGCAGGAACGATTGCAAAAGTCAATGCGGAGGGTCTCAAAAAAGGAAAAGGTTATGACGGCAGGACGGATCCTCCTATCATTTTTAGTACGGTAAAAGAACAGATTCCGATTCCGTTAGGAACAATTACCGTGGCACAGTTGAGGAAATATTGTAAGGTAAAAGGACCTAAGGACATGAAATCTACGGATGTGGTTACCAGTGTGGACCATAGCTGTTTTGATAAGAATACCGAGGTCAAGGTTGAGGTTCGTGCAGAACAGGCCCCGACCGAAGAACCGAAGGCTACGGAACCGCCCAAAAAGACACCAAAACCGGCAAAGAAACCGAAGGTAACCCGAAAACCAACCAAGAAACCAAAAGAAAAAGATCCCATGCAGAAGATTAAGCCGACGAAAAAACCGGCGGCCAAACCAAAGGTAACCCGGAAACCGGCAAAGAAGCCAAAAGATCCATTAACCATGGGGTAGGAGAGTAACATCATGGAAAAGAAAAGATGGAAATGGCAAATATTTTTGGGAATTATTTTATTAGTGGGAGTGGTCGGCTGCCTGTTCCTGCCTCGCATGTCGATTTCAGGTGACGGTTATCTGTCGATGATCATGGAAGTGAATCGGATGGCAGAACGCAAAAATATGGAAGTTGCAAGAAATTCTGGTACGACAGATATTGTGGACACTTATGAACGGGGAACTTCAAGAAGGGCAGAGAAATCCTATCAATATCAGGAAGAAATTGATGCTGCACTGCAGGGACGGAGCCATTCTATCACGGGAGCAGAACTGGCCCTCTGGTGTTTGACAAACGATGGAACGTTAAATTTCCGTGGAATAGAGTATCGGACGGGAGAACAAATCGAATGGGCACATTTGGAGGAAACCTTTCGGATCATGGGAATTCTTCTTCTCCTTCCCTCTTTGATGGCGATCATTACCATCCTGGTAATGTTGCTGCGCCGCAAGACACAGCGCTTTCTGATGTTTTTTACCGGGGTAGTTACGATTGGATTAAATATGGCGTGGTTGGAAATTTTGCCGGAATTGATCTGGGAACGGGTTTCGAACTATGTGGTATCTTTTGATCTCATTCCTGCAGAGATTTTACAGATTAATGAGGTAGGGGAATATTCCATTCGCATGATTCTACAGCAATTCGCTGCACAGGGATATTATATGAGCTTTGCAGCAGGAGGTATCCTGATTGTGACCGCATTGTTGTTCTGGACGATATGGCGTCCATACAGCAAAGCAGAGAGACAGGAAGAATTGTTTCTGGATGCGGCATCCGAAGCGGAGGAGGTTGAGCAGTGGGAGATTTTTGGGGCAAATCCTCTGCCGGAGAAGCAGATACAGGTGCGCCCGCCGGGAGAGAAGCCACAGAGACAGCCTGTCGAGGAAAGTGCGCCGGTTTTTCCAATGCAGATGGAAGTCAAAGGATATTTACATGGGGTACAGGGGCAATACGCGGGATTTGATTTTGAAATGGAACCGGGACAGGAAATTGTACTTGGCCGGGATGAGGAATTCTGTGAGGTGACTTTTACCTCCCCTCAGATCAGCAGGCGGCATTGTGGAATCCGTTATGACGAGGTAACCGGATGTTATCAGGTCATTGATTATTCGGTAACGGGAACCATGTTATCCAATGGAAGAAAAGTTACTTCGGGCAGTTATATGGTGGTACATCCGGGAACGGTTGTGTATTTAGGAGACCAGCGGGAGGCCATCCGATTGGGATAATGGATGAAAAAAACTACCAGAGACATATCGTTTCTCTGGTAGTTTTGTCTGTCTTTGTACCAACTTATAGTGGTATGTAGTCCCAGCAGTATCTGAGACTTCATTCGATTTTTCTTTCCTTAAGAAAGATAGTTGGAATAATCAGCAGCAGAAGTTGTGCCATTCTTCCAATCAGCCATTTTCTGACGGGTAGCTTCCATCGTATCCTGGCAAATCTGAGGAAGTTTCTCACCCCAGGCATTGGTTGCCTGTTTGTAACCTTTTTCAATAGCAGCCATCATTTCATCTGCTTTAGAGGTGTCTCCACCAGATAATGCGATCGCCATGCTGACCAAACGATCGGAGGTCTGATTTACACCCCAGTAACCGTCCTCGCCGATGGATTCCTGTGCAGCTTTGATGGTATCTGGATCTGCATTTTTAGCAGCCTCACGGAACTGTGCAGCCAGACCTTTGCCGTTAGCCAGATCAAAGGTTGATCCCTGTTTATTTAATAATTTGGAAACCAGACTCTGCAAAGAATCAAGACGGGACTGCTGATCTGCCTTTAATTTTGCAACGACGGCATCTTTGTTATAAATTTTGTTGGTAGAAACTTTGTTCTTTTCCTCGCTCTTTTCAAATACGACTGCTTCCTCTTCTTTTTTTGTTTTGTCCTCAGCGTTTGCAGCAGCAGTCTTTTCTGCTGTTGTCTTATCCTGTGTAGCATTGGTATATGCGCTTGAAACGCCTTTGGTTACTGATACATCCATAATTGAACCTCCTTTTTCTGGTGTGATCCATCCGTGGGTCACAAATGTTACGATACGATATTGTACTATCTGTATCGGCAGTTTTCTGGAAAACTTTAGTTATTTTTTGGAATCTGGGTTTGACACAGAATCACATCATAGTCTGGATAGCGATTCTGGGCTTTTTGATAAGCCATACGGGCACGGATTTCATCCTGGTACAATCCGTATGTGGTCGGCCCGCTTCCGCTCATCAGGGCGCCGATTGCTTCTTCCTGGATCAGAAAATCTTTGATCTCCTGAATCACTGGGAAGGCAGGAATCGTCACTGTTTCCAGGACATTGGACAGATGACGGGCGACTGTGGCGGGATCCTTGCAGCGGATTGCATCTATGATTCGCTCTGTGTCGGGATGGTAGGCTAGGTGTTCCTGATCAAAATGGCTGTATACATAACCAGTGCTGACAGAGATATCTGGTTTGATCAGCAAGGCCCATAGTGGTGGCAGTGCGGGTAATGGCGTCAAGATTTCCCCAATCCCCTCAGATAACATGGTGCCCTGGCAGATGCAAAAAGGGACGTCTGCGCCTAGGGTTACTCCGATTTCGCATAATTCCTGCCGGGATAGGTTCAGTTGATAGAGCTCATTTAATGCGATCAGGGTGGCGGCACAGTCGGTGCTGCCTCCTGCCAATCCAGCGGCAGCAGGAATTTTTTTGTCTAAATAAATATGCAGGCCATCGGATCTCTGCATTTTTTTTCGTATCAGGTCAGCGGCCTGATAAACCAGATTTTGTTCTGTTGGGCAGTGGTCCGGGAGAGGCTGATTCATTTGAAGATGGATACCAGGCTCTCTCGTGGTTTCAAAAGTTAATTCATCGCAGAGGTCAATGGTCTGCATTATCATTCGTAACTTGTGATAGCCGTTGTCCAGTTTCCCTAGAATGTCCAGAGTCAGATTGATTTTTGCGGGTGCTTTTGTTAAGATATGATTCATATTCATCCTCATTTCTGAGCGATTGATTGCGAAGAACCGAACGAGAAACCCCGAAGAAATTTCATGTCGGAACAAAGCTATTTGCTTTCGCCCGGAAACAAATAGTTTATTGGATTTGCTTGCACTGTGGGATGCTTTGTAACCAATATGTTACAAAATCTTAATACAAATTTCAAGAAAATATCCAGGATAGACGGTAGAATTTTTGACATAATATTGCTATACTGTTCACAGTGAAACCAGTCTCTAGCATATAGCAGCCCAGAATAATGGGAGGTACGAGGGAGTTCTGGCAATGATATGAGAGAGTATTTCATTTTACAGGGGAAACAGGGACTTTCTGTCTCTGGAATCAAGCATGATACCAAAGAAGGGGATATGATGGGAAAGAGAATTATTTTCAAAGGACTTCTGGCTGTAATGGTGCTTGCAGGGGTTGTTGGCGCCGTGTATCGTATGAAACATAAAAAAACGAAAGACACACCCAAGGAACATTATGAATATTATTATAATGAAAAAGAGGATGAACGCCCGGAGGATGGCACGGTGATCCAGTCAGAAAACCAGCCCAAAATAGCAAAACCATTGATTGAGGTTGACACGGACCCGGAAAGCATAACGGTTCTGGTTAATCATGAATACTTGCTGCCGGAGGACTATATTCCACCGGATTTGGTCAGGCCAAATGTTTCATTCAGTTATTATGGGATTTATGAAAAAAGTTATATGCGAAAGATTGCAGCAACTGCCCTGGAGGAATTATTTGCAGCGGCTGCAGAGAAAGGGTATTATCTCAAGGCGGTATCGGCGTACCGTTCCTATCTGCGCCAAAAACAGATTTATGACCGCAATGTAGCTGTCAAAGGTAAGAAGCAGGCTGATTCCGTGTCAGCGATGCCCGGATCTAGTGAGCACCAAACCGGACTGACGATAGATGTGTCCTGCAGCCGGATTGGATGTGCATTAGAGGAGAACTTTGGAGAAACGGAGGAAGGGAAATGGCTGGCAGATCATTGCCATAAATACGGTTTTATCATCCGTTATCCAGAGGATAAGTCCGATATCACGGGATATTCCTACGAACCATGGCATATCCGCTATGTGGGGAAAAATTTGGCGAAATATTTACACAAAAAAAATCTAACGTTAGAGGAGTATTATCAGACTACAACTGTAGATCATAAGGTGGCGCCAGATAAAGTGGTACAGGATACGGATGAGGGGATGCCGGATGGCGCGCAGATGACAGGAGCTCCTACTAGCAATCCATCCTATCGTCCGAAAAAAAGTCCATCACCGACGCCGAAGGCGACCAAAAAACCGAAGGCGACCAAAAAACCGGTGAAACCAAAAAAGACCAAGGCGCCAAAACCAGAGCCAAACACGAAGGCAACAGAGAAGCCTAAAGCCACCGCCGCACCGGTCAAGACACCTGCGCCGACGCCACAGGTTGAAAAACCAGCTCCGACGTCGGTACCGACAGCCCCTCCTGCGGAGACCGAGGATGTGTATGGAGGGGAAAATAGAGAGTAGTTGGGGGGAAAGTCCTTCTGGATAGAAACAGAGGGACTTTCCGCTGAAATGGTTACAAATAGGAAGATGAGTGAGGGAAAAAATGAGAACAGTTTTAATTGGAGTATTTTTATTAATTTATTGGCTGATTAGTCTGCCGATGTTTTTGATTGGATTTTTCCTGGGGAAAAAGGATCCGGTTCGCAAACATCGCTTTTCACAACCGTTTGTTGCCTGGGGATTTCGGGTGATTCTATGGATCTCGGGGATTCGGGTTACCATCAAAGGAAAAGAGAATATTTTGCGGGATGGGAGCGCTTTGTATGTGTTTAATCACCGGAGTTTTTTTGATATTATCGTCGGTTATATGACGGCGCCGGTGCCATCGTCTTATGTTTCTAAGAAAGAAATTGCAAAAGTACCATTGGTTTCCCGGTGGATGAAATATATGAATTGTCTGTTCCTGGATCGGGACGATATGAAACAGGGGATGAAGACGATCTTAGAAGGGATTGAGCTGTTGAAAAATGGAACTTCTGTGTATATTGCACCGGAGGGAACCAGAAATACCGGGGAGGGGTTGCTGCCATTCCATGAAGCCAGTTTCAAACTGGCAGATAAGTCGAAACGCCCGATTATCCCGGTCGCCCTGAACAATACGGATGAAGCGTTTGAAAAACATTTACCATGGGTACATAGCACACATATTATTATCGAATATTGTGAACCGATCTATATGGATCAGATGGAACGGGCAGAAAAGAAGCATATTGGGCAGACTGTTCGGGAAATCTTGTTAGAGAAAACGGAGCAGAATTCCAGGATGGAATGAGTGAATTTATTCATGTATATTATGCCTTGTGACGACGAATACTATGGACAGCAATAGAAAAAGCACGAAGAAAGGATGATATCATGAAGAAAACGTATCTTTTGGCGCTGGTTGCCGGGTGTACGCTCTGTATGCTCGGATGTTCGAATCAGGTAAAGGACAAAGCAAATGACCCGGATACTCCGGCGGTTACAGAGGAGACAGGCATTACAGAGGGGGCTGCTGATGTGGCGGGGCAGGAAACCGGAGAAGGGACGATAGATTCTGGAAATTCAGAGGATCCTGCCGGTGATGGAATAAAAGATTCTGTGGATGATGGAGCAGAGGATTCTGCCACTGGAGAAACGCAGGATTCTGCGGAAGAAGACAGAAATGATACCGCAGGAACAGGGACAACCACCAAAAAGGATGAGGTTGCTTCTGGGGTGACGAATGTTTCTGCAACCAAAAAGCCAGCGACATCCAAACAAAACAATAATAAGAAAGTAAATCAAAAAAGCACGGATACGGATAAAGAAGAAATTGGTATGGAGGCTGCCAAAAAAATAGCCCTGGCAAAAGCGGGACTGACGGAACAGGATGGATCCTGGAAAGAAGAAAAAAGAGACCGGGAAGATGGCTTGCTTGTATATGAATTAGAGTTTGTGAGTGGGAATAAAGAATATGAGTTTGAGATTAACGCACACAATGGAATTATTTTGGAATACCAGCAGGACACCATAGATGACTAAAAGGATGTTCAAATTAGGATGTCAAAAGGGTTAGATTCCTTTGCTCTGTATGGAAATGATTCTTTTGACACCCTAACCCTGATAGGAAATTTCAATGCTATTTGAAGGAAAGGGGAAGTACATAATGAGTGATGTCTTGGAATTTGCAAACAGAGAAGAATTTAGGAAATGGCTTGATCAGCATTGTCTGTCAAATGCTGGCGTTTGGCTTTTATTTGGCAAAGCTGGCGGGCCGAAAACGATAAAAGCAGGCGAAGCTCTGGAAGAAGCTCTGTGCTTTGGGTGGATAGACGGAAAAATGCAGAGCATTGATGATAAAACTTACAAGAAATATTTTTCTATGCGAAGGGAAAAAAGTAAATGGTCAGAGAAGAATAAGGCGTTGGTAAAAAGACTGGAAGAACAAGGGCTTATGACGGATTACGGCAGAAAGAAAATAGGGGAAGCCAAAAAGAATGGTCAATGGGATGCTCCAAAACCGATGCCGATTACGGAGGACCAAATTGCCTGTGTATCTGCATTGCTGCAAGGATATGAGCCTGCCTGTACAAATTTTGAGGCCATGTCTTTATCGGTAAAGAAGACTTACACAAAGGCGTATTTTGACGCAAAGACGGAAGCCGGACGGGAAAAGCGAATCGCTTGGATGGTGGACAGGCTTAATAGAAATCTAAAACCGATGTAACAAACCCCAGTTTTGTAACAGTCTCGGTTTTAGATTTCTCTCTGTAAATGCTGGATGATACTAGCCAAAGATAGTTTTTTACAAGTTAAAGCAAATAATTGTTTTCCCTGTTTGCAATTTGAAAGCCAACTAATTTATAGGTTGCATATCCTCCTATTACCAACGGCTCCGCCTTGCAAATTTCTTCCGCTTCTTCGCGACTTTCTGTTTTCAGGATATACATACCTGCCATTCCCGGATAGCCATGAAAGACACCGCAAATTTCCAGCTTTCCTTCATCGTCCAGTTTTCTTATATTTTCAACATGTTCCATTACTACCTTTTTCGTCAATTTATTATAGGTTTTACTTTTCTCAATCGTCATCATATACATCATTGTTTCATATTCTCCTTTCAATTGTGTTCGGTGTACCATTTACTCCAAATAATCCGAAGAAATATATCCTGTCAGTAGTCGTTTTCCCTTGAGATAATACGTCCGATACCAAACCGTTCCTTTCTTTTTCTTGGAAGATAAGGTGATGACTGCCTGGTTTTTTGGCACCTGTGCCAGGATTTTGGTATTCGTGCCTGCACCGTAACGTAATTTCACTTTGGCAGTTGTGACCATGGCTTTGCGAAACGTCAGGCCCTTTTTGGAGGAAAGGTAGCCATCATAGAGCTTCCCTCCTTTTTTGTATTGTACATGATAGAATTTCTTTTTATTTTGCAATACGGTTTTGCCCAGGTAACGGATTGTGGCGCCATATGGCACAGCAACCAGTTTCTTGGAATTGGCGGCTGGTTTCTTTAATATTGTGCGGTATTTTTTGTTTAATGCCGCTTTTGTGCCAGACAAGGCGCTGGCTGTAATTTTGACAAACGGACCATAGTAAATGGCAGTTTCAACTTTGGCAAATGCACGGATTTTGTACGTATATTCCCGTTCCTTGGATAGCTTTTTATTGGTCCATTCCATAGTGTCGCCCTTATTTATTGTCTTTATTTTGCTGTAATCGCCATTGTAGGTGGTTCGGCGGTAAATCTCATAGCCGGAATAGGCGGCGCTTCCTTTCCATTCCAGTGCGATTTTGGAAGCAGTTGTTTCGGCTGTTAGAGCGGTAACAGCGGCCGGTTTAATCTTAAAGGTTATGCTTCGTGTACCGATATAGCTTCCCTTGCCTGAGATTGTAACTGTAGCCTTGCCTGGATTGGTATTATTTGTATAAACAGCAGTGTAATGCTTTCCTGCGGTTAGTACTCTGCTTCCAACTTTAATGTTGAGTGCCGGTTTGATCTGTTTTCCGGTAAACGTCTGGGTAGGGATCGCCTCTATGGTGGCTGTCTTCAGGTCATAGGTTTTTTTGGCCGGCGTTGTGATGCTGAGTTCTCCCTGGGTATACCAGAAGTTACAGTCTACTTTGCCAGAAATTCCATCTACTTTGCCACTGCTCGTATATTGCCAGATTTGGTAGTTGTTACTGTAGGAAGTTGCGGTAGTGTAGTTTGCCAGCCAGATACCATAATTTTCGGATAAGGCAGCCCCGTCAATCAGGGTTACCAGATCACTCCGATTAGCATAGATAATTGGCGTGTAGCCTGCTTCCGCAATGGTATCACAGAAAGCGATACAATTGGCGGTGGCTGCTTCTTTGGAGAGACCTGCTTTGGGACTGACTAATTCACCTGCGGCATTTTTTTGGTATTCATAATCCAGTGCGATCGGTAGCGTAACATTGATGTTGTTTTCCTCAATCATGCGGATACAGTCTTGCGCTTCTTCGATGGCTTCTGCTTCGTTAGTTGCTTCGGTAAAATAATAGACACCGATTGGGATGCCCGCCTGGGCTGCATCAGCAGCATAGGTGGTAAATTTGGAGTCCTGTTGGAGGGACCCGTTGCCATATCCCCGGTAACCGGCACGGAGAAAGGCATATTCGACTCCATCTGCTGCCACAGATTCCCAGTCAATATTTCCATTGTGGTAAGACACATCAATTCCATGATAGACATTCATTCCCAGGAATCTTTCGGCATGCTGGTAAGTTGAGGTGGTAAACGGACTGGAACTGCTGAGAACGCCGTTTAGAGTATCGAAGGCATTGGCTGGTACAGGTTTTGAAAAACTGAGACCTGTGCCGACGGATAAGGTCATCGCTATCGCAAGGAAAGTGCTTACTATTCTTTTTCTCATCTGATTATCTCCATTCAAGTATTAAATAACTATAAAAAAATTCCCAAATCATTCTGTCTGCAAGCAGCCAGATGATTTGATCATTTTTTTGCATGGCTCATTGCTTTCATGAACATTATAGCATATTTTGTGTCATAAAAGTATCATATAGGAGATACAGGAATAAAAAGGATGGGAATTTGTCATATTCTGGCTCTCTCCCAACTAGATTTTATAGTAGATCCATGTTATACTGATACCGGTCAATCATTACGAAAGAGTAAGAAAGGAGAAAAGGTATGCTAGCAGATGATGCAACCGTCTTAAATATCAAACATCAGGTACTACGTGAGGTAGCAAAACTAGCTTATGAGGGAGCTCTGGATGAAAAGAAGGAATTACTTCCCTATGAATTGATTCCAGGCCCGAAAGCCCGATTCCGTTGTTGTATTTATAAAGAGAGAGAAATTATCCGGCAGAGGGTTCGGCTGACAGAGGGGAAGTGCCCGGGAGATAAGGAAAGTGACAATATGATCCAGGTAATCTCGGCGGCCTGCGAGGATTGTCCAATCGCCCGTTATGTGGTTACGGATAACTGTCGGAAATGTATGAAAAAGTCCTGTCAGCAGGCGTGTCGATTTGGAGCCATTACCATGGGTCGCGATCGTGCCTATATTGATCCAAACCAGTGTAAAGAATGTGGGTTATGTTCCAAGGCATGTCCGTATAATGCCATTGCAGATCTGATGCGTCCGTGCCGCAGAGCCTGTCCGGTAGATGCGATGTCTTATGATGAAAATGGTATCTGTGTCATTGATGAGGAAAAATGTATCCAGTGTGGACATTGCATCCATAGCTGTCCATTCGGTGCAATTGGTTCCAAAACATTTATTGTGGATATTATAAATGCCATGCGTGCCGGCAAGAAAGTCTATGCGATGGTAGCGCCGGCGACGGAGGGACAGTTTGGTAAGGATATTACGATGGAAAGTATTCGTACTGGCCTGAAAAAAATTGGATTTGAGGATATGGTGGAAGTCGGTTTAGGCGGCGACATGACCGCAGCTTCTGAGGCTGAGGAGTGGGCAGAGGCTTACAAAGACGGCAAGAAAAAGACGACATCCTGCTGTCCGGCATTTGTCAATATGGTTAAGAAACATTTTCCTGAATTATATGAGAATGTGTCAACTACAGTTTCTCCAATGTGTGCGGTATCCCGTATGCTCAAGGCAGCAGACCCGGAGGCAGTGACGGTATTTATCGGGCCTTGTGTGGCAAAAAAAGCCGAGAGCCAGGACAAAACGATCGAGGGTAATGCAGATTATGTATTGACGTATGGCGAAATGCGCGCCATGCTGAAAGCGAAAGATGTGCATTTTGAGCCAGAGGAAAATGCAAAGCAGGAGGCTAGTATTTATGGTAAGAAATTTGCTAACTCCAGCGGTGTTACGGCGGCTGTAATAAAATGTCTGGAAGAGGCAGATGAAAATACAGACCTGAAGGTTCGTGTATGTAACGGTGCAGCAGAATGTAAGGCAGCATTAACCTTATTGAAACTGGGTCGTTTACCAGAAGATTTTGTGGAAGGTATGGTCTGTGAAGGAGGTTGTGTGGGTGGCCCAAGCCAGCACCGCACAGAAAAGGCAGCGATGAAAGACCGAAACATGCTCTTAGATCAGGCAGACGACCGTGGAGTTCATGCGAACTTAGAGAATTATCCGATGGATTCTTTCTCGATGCATCGGTAAATAGTAGGGGTGTGATCCGTTGTGCGGATCAGAAAAAATTATTGTGCAACAGAAAATCAGCATCTGCACCGGGACAGGATACTAAGGGTATCCATTCCGCAGGAAGTGTAGATGCTGATTTCTATATTTTGAGGCAGTGGCATACAGGTAGATGAGAAGAAACAGTTTTCAATGGTTTTGAGGCGGTGGAATACAGGTAGATGGGAAGAAACAGTTTTCAATGGTTTTGAGGCAGTGGCATACGGATAGATGAGAAGAAATGATTTTCTATGATTTGGAATAGGAGTTTATAGGAAGATGAAATGGGAGGGATTTCTGTATTTAGAGCAGGATATGAAAGCATATTATAATGGCGTGCTGTTGGCAGGTATCTATATCATTGTGGCGAACTTGTTGTTTGGCAATATGTGTCCATGTGTTTTGCTGACAGGTTTTCCGTGTCCCGCTTGTGGTTTGACAAAGGCAGGATTTTACGTTATGACACTGCAATTGCATAAAGCATGGATCATGAATCCGGCAATTTATGCAGTCGGCATGTTTTTGCTGTATTTCATAATTTGCCGCTATGTATTGGGTAAATCGGTATTTGGCTGGAAATGGATACTTTGGGGGATGATCATACTTTTGATGGTGGTCTATTTATATCGAATAGCGTCGTATTTTCCAGAAGAAATGATGCCTGGGGAACAGTGGAAGACACCGATGCATTATGAACACAGGAATTTGCTGCGTTGGTGTCTGAGGCAATCATTTTCCAGATGATGCACAAATAGATATACTACTGCGCCGTTTCTGGTATGGTGATGCTGGGAGCGGTGGTGTTAATTGTTAGGGAAGCAGATTCTATCAATCCATTTAATCTTCATAGTGTCCCTTACAGGCTATGATCCATAGATTTTTTTGATCGTCAATATTATAAACCAATCTGTTTTCTTTATCTATACGCCCGCTCCAGGCTTTTTTGTGTTTTAGTGGTTCTGGCTTTCCGGTTCCCTTGGACAGTCCGTTACGTTCAATATCCCTGACTAACTCATTTATTTTTTTAAGAGTATTTTTATCCTACATTTGCCAGTACAAGTAATCGTCCCACGCTCGGTCTGACCATAGTTTATTCATTATCTTCCACCTCAATCAATTCGTGTTGCTGACCTCTGCCGGAAGAAAGCTGTTCAATTCCTCTGTCGATCATAGCAAGATATTCTGAATTTTTAGCAGCTTTTATAATTTGGTTGTATTGTTCCAGGCTGATTATTACTACATTTTTTTCGTTTTTACGTGTAACAATCACAGTTTCATTGTTGTCCGTTGCTTCGTCACAGTAAGTTTTTAGATTATTTCTGATTGTAGAATAATTGACTGCTAACATAGAGGATCATCCCTTTCTTGTACGATTGATTGTACGATTTTTTGTACGTGTATTATATACACTTTAGTTTATTCTTGTCAATGAAAACTATGAGGATTAGTTTTTCTATATTGTAATTCTATAAAGTGAAAATTCAGAAAGTCAGATTTTTATTTACATATTACTGAATCAATGTTAAAATATGAAAAGTGAAAGAGAATTTAAATTTCATGAGTATATAAGAGGGAGGACGAATAACATGTATGATGATGAAATGACATTAGGCCAGTGGATTGGAACAATTTTGCTTAGTTGTATTCCATGTGTGAATATTATTCTGTTAATTGTCTGGGCAGCTGGTTCTGGCAATGGGACCCGGAAGAAATGGGCACAGGCAATGTTAATTGTTTCGGCGATTATGATGGTTGTTAGTTTCATAGTTAGTATTATTTTTGGAGCAGCAATTTTAGCCGCACTTCCTGCTACTTACGGTACATCTGGTATGATGTAATCGTTTTGCAGGTCAACAAACAGGCACTGTATGTTTTGTCATTGCAGTGTCTTTTTCTTTTGTGAAATGTTGTCCAGAAACTTGTCCTAAAATATGAAAATGCTGTTAATTCCTTATATTTACATAAAAATGTAAATACTGGTAAAACTAATGAATGGAGGAAGGGACAGGTCAGTACACTAGGTAGGGGAAGAATTTTATGTATATTTAGGCAATGAAACATAACATTAATCTATGAAGGAGGATGAATTATGGATGTATCAAAGATGTTGGATGGCAAGGCAGCGATTGTGACAGGAGGAACAAGGGGAATCGGTTACTCTGTGGTTCAGAGATTTTTGGAAGCAGGGGCCAGGGTTGCATTATTTGGATCCCGGCAGGAAACGGTGGACCGTGCGTTGGAGCAGATCAAGGCGGAACGGCCGGATGCGGAGGTAATCGGTTTCTGTCCGTCTCTGGATCAGTACCAGGAAGTGGAGAAAGCGTTCGGGCAAGTCAGGGAACAGTTTGGACGAATTGATATCCTGGTGAATAATGCAGGAATCTCCGCCAGGGAGTCTCTCTATGATTATCAGCCGGAAGATTTTGAAAAGATTATGCGCCTTAATGTAACCGGGGTATTCCATTGTACCAAGGCGGCTGCTTTGACGATGAAAGAACAGGGTGGGGGATCCGTTATCAATATGAGTTCTATGGTTAGTATCTATGGACAGCCGGCAGGATGCGGATATCCGGCTTCGAAATATGCAGTAAATGGCTTGACGAAATCTCTGGCAAGAGAGCTTGGTAAAGACCAGATCCGGGTTAATGCAGTGGCTCCCGGCGTAACCAGAACAGATATGGTGGCTGCGCTTCCCGAGGAATTGGTGCAGAAAATGGCAGCCACGATACCGCTTGGCAGGATCGGGGAGCCCGAGGAAGTAGCGGACGCCGTATTATTTTTAGCCAGCGACCTGTCCAGCTATGTCACAGGTACTGTGCTATCAGTAGATGGGGCAACGCAGGTTTAAAAGGGAAGTATTATTTTGTGCATAAACTGCTGTGAAGTAAGACGAAGGGGAGCAAAGGGATAGTAACTATGACAAATCATCTCAAAGGTCAGAGCAGTCCATATCTGCTGCAACATTCGGAGAATCCCGTAGATTGGTATCCATGGGGCCAGGAGGCTTTTGCACGGGCAGACCGTGAAAACAAGCCGGTTTTTGTAAGCATTGGCTATAGTACTTGCCACTGGTGCCATGTGATGGCGGAGGAAAGTTTTGAGAATGAAGCGGTGGCTGCCATTCTAAACCGATATTTTATTTCTATTAAAGTGGATCGGGAGGAAAGACCAGATATTGACGGTGTGTATATGACGTTTTGTCAGGCTTTTACAGGGCGGGGCGGTTGGCCAATGAGTATATTTATGACGGCAGAGCAGAAACCCTTTTTTGCCGGGACATATTTTCCGCCAGAAACCCGGTATGGGATGATTGGTTTTCGGGATTTGTTGTTGACAATTGCCGATAAGTGGCAGAATAGTCGTTCCGGGTTGCTGGAGACCGCGGAACAGATTGTGGAAGCCGTTCATGCGGGGGAGGATGCACTTGACAAAGAGATTGATACTAGGTTGGTGGAACAGGCGGCCGCCATATTTTCTCAAACTTTTGATCCAGAACATGGTGGCTTTGGCCAGGCGCCTAAATTTCCCACGCCTCATAATCTGATTTTTCTACTCCTGTATGCCAGGATTCATAAAAATCAAACAGCAGCGGAACAGGTTTATTTTACATTGGATAAGATGCGACGGGGCGGAATTTTTGACCAAATTGGATACGGTTTTTCGCGGTATTCCACGGACGCATTTTATCTGGTGCCACATTTTGAAAAGATGTTGTATGATAATGCATTGCTGATTCTGTCGTATGCAGCAGCTTATCGGGCCTCTGGCCGAAAAGACTTTCTTGATACAGCCTGCCAGACGGCGGAGTATCTGTTCCGTGAGATGAGAGGGGCGGAAGGCGAGTTTTATTCTGCACAGGATGCAGACAGTGAGGGGCAGGAGGGAAAATATTATGTGTGGACGCAGCAGGAGATCTGTGATGTATTAGGAGAAAGAACAGGACAAGCTTTTTGTCAGTATTATGATATTACCAGCCAGGGGAACTTTGAAGGAAAAAATATTCCTAATTTATTGCAGGGGCAGGAAATTTCAGATCAATTTTCCAAGGAAAGGCAGCAGCTCTATGAATATCGCAAATCCCGTGCGAAGCTTCACTTAGATGACAAGGTTCTGACTGCCTGGAATTCCCTGACTGTTTTGGCATTGTCGGTTTTGTATCGGGTTACTGGAAATGCCCGATATAGGGATGTAGCGCTCTCTGCCAGAGATTATATCGAGAAGAATCTCATGGAAGGGGATGTTCTGTATGTAAGCTGCCGCAACGGGATTCGTTCCGTGAGGGGATTTTTGGATGACTATGCATATTATGCTGCATCATGCCTTGCTTTGTATGAAGTGACGGGGAACGGGCAGGATTTGGAGAAAGCCTGTCGGATGACGAAAGCGGCGATGGAACAATTTATGGACCCACAATCGGGGGGATTTTATTTGTATGGGACACAGAATGACAACCTGGTAACCAGACCAAAAGAAACTCAGGATGGTGCACTGCCAAGCGGAAATTCTGTTATGGCGTATTGCCTGGTGCGTCTGTCACAGTTGACAGAACAGGAAGAGTATCGGCTTGCTGCGGAGAGACAGCTGGCCTTTTTGTCAGCCGAAACTGGAGACTATCCGATGGGACATACGGTGTTTTTGACAGCGTTGCTCTATTACCAGAATCCGCCGACCAAGGTGGTTGCCGTACTGTCTTTACAGGAGCATGCAGAGGATGTCAGATGCCGGTTGTCACTGTATTCCGATCTTACCATTTTAACGGAGGAAACGGCAGAGTATACCTTGCTGGACGGTAGAACGACGTATTATGTCTGTCGGGATCATATGTGCTTCCCTCCCACGCATGAAGTTCCAGTTTTTTAAATATTCGTTTAGAAATGTTTCATTTTATAGGTGCACTGCATCAGATTAAATGATATAATGTCGGGGTAACACGAATCAGAGTATTACAACAGAAGAAACGATTGTATAATAAAGAGGGTGCACGATTTGATAATAGGAATATGTGATGATGAAGCCGCCATCAGAAACCGGATCATGCGTATCTGCGAACAGGTTTTGCGGCAAACAGATAGTTTGTTTGAAATACTTGAATTTGAGGACGGAGAACAGTTTCTGTCTTATGAAGGTACGGTTGATTTGCTGGTTCTGGATATCGAGATGCCGAAGCGGAACGGACTTGAGGTAAAAGAGTATCTGCAAAATTTGGGCGGCAAGACGATGATTATTTTTGTAACCAACCATGAGGAGCTGGTTTTTTCCGCCTTTGGGCTGCAGGTATTTGGGTTAGTTTTGAAGGATCAGCTGGAAAAGCAATTTGGCACGGTGCTACAGGCAGCAATTCGCATGATGAACCAATATGTCTTGGTGGATGATGCTGTTGACAGCAGAAATATTTTGTTTATCCGTTCGGAACGTGTGTACAGCAACCTGATATTGGCCGATGGAAGCACCCGTTTAGTTCGGACCTCTATGGCAGATTTGGAACAGCAGTTGTTGCAGGTGGGATTTATCCGATGCCATAGGACGTATCTGATTAATGCGAAATGGGTTGATCGTTTCAATGGTAAAACGGTAGAGATTCGTGGAAATGAAGTTCCGATTTCGATAAGAAAACTGGCAGAGGTGCGAGAGAAATACAGAAAATATTGTGAGAAGAATGCGAGGTATTGCTGATGGGAGAATTTGAATGGATATTCTGGTTGGTTTCGGAAACCTTAAAATATGTTTTTTTCTCCATTGGTGTAGCAGGTTTCCGTGTAAGACATGACCGATATCAATTTCTGGCACTGGGATACCTGGCAGCCGGAATCCCCATTCTATGTTATTTGCACAGTGATTCTCTGGTTTATCGTACTTTATGGTGTTTCGTTTTTTTTTTCTCTTTTCTGCAAGGAAAATACATAAAAATCATACAGATCTTTTTCTTGCAATATATCCTGATTGCTACCGCAGATTTGTTCTTTCTGAGCATTTTCTTGAATGTAACTGGCAATGATATTTTTGCTGTTGCTTTTTCTAAGGAATGTATTATGAACGGAATTGGAATTTTATTCTGGGCTGCTATGGCTTTCTTAGTTGGAAAAAGGAGGGGGAAAGTCAGGGCATATTTTGAAGAATTATCTGCCGGCTATTACATACTGATTCTTCTCATTGTATCGGGTTTGGCAGTGATCGTTGCCAGCGTTCAAATCAGCTTGTATCATGAGACGACCGATAAGATCAGGCGGGTGGCATTATTTGCCTGTCTTCTGGTTATGATATTCTTGATTGTGATCTGTGTTGTCCTGGTCTATATGATCTATTCCAGAAAGTGGCTGACATATAAAAATGAAATGGACCAGGAGTGTCTGAACTATCAGAGGAAATATTATGACAGTGTCCTCGAAAAAGACGAGGGCATGAGAAAGATCCACCATGATTTCAAGAAACATATTGCGGCATTGCGGGTGTTGAGTAACAATAATAATCTGCCCGGATTGAAGGATTATATTAACCAATTGGACCAGGATTACCGGGAAAACAGCAGTATCTATACGGGTAACGAGATTGCGGATTATTTTATTAATGTGACTGTGGAGGAGATCAGGGCGATGGGCCCGCTGGAATTCACGATGGTTGGCAGGTTTCCATCAGAGATGCAGATGGAAGACATGGATCTGTGCATCCTGTTGGCCAATGCGTTGGAAAATGCCAGAGATGAGCTGTTAAAGCAGAAGGAAAATCGGGTTCTCAAATTGGAGATTAAGAATTATGAACGGTATTTATTCATCACAGTCAGCAACAGTTTAAGGCATCAAGTGGATTTTTTTTTTGAAACGGAGAAGAAGAATAAGAAAAGGCACGGATATGGTACCAAAAATATGAAAAAAGTCGTCGAGAAATATCAGGGAACGATTCGCTGGAACATACAAGAAGAGATGTTAGCGGTGGAAATTCAGATGGTCTGCTAGTACAACGAATATTAAGTAATTGGCGGTTTGACTTGCCTGTTTTTCCGATAGCACGACTCCCCAAGCCTCGATGTAGCCACCGCTACACCTGTGTTTGTGAAGCCGCACTCTCAGAAAAACATTCTGCGTCAAACTATCCAAAACTTAATTTTCGTTGTACTAGTGTAATAAATCAGACGACGTTCGGAACAAAAATACAGCGCTCGGAACAATTGCATTGAAAATGGAATACCGAGGGGTCTATAATTAACTCATAGTTCAAGTTATGATTTGGTTGTCAATAATAAAAGGAGGTATTGGAAGTGCAGTTTTTTGGTATCAACGATTTATATGAGTGGCTGAAATTTTTGTTTGGTTAGGAAAGACGATATCTGACGAATGGTTTTTCTACATAAAAGGCTGTTGCAAAATATCAAAACTACAAAATATGGCATATCGCCAGTTTGGTAGTATTGTATATTGCAACAGTCTTTTATTTTACTATTTTAAGCATTGTTCCAATAGGTCACATGCTTCCAGCGTCATGCTGTGTGGGCAAATATCGCTTTCCCAGCGTCCCGCTTTGATACAGCGGAGCATTTCCTCGATTTCATAGAGAAAGCCATTTTCTTCTGGACCATGAAAGGATTCTACCAGTTGGTCATCCAGATCATAGAGAAAGGCGTCGGTGCCAAAATGGATTTTTGGGATACGTATATATCCCCGGTCTCCATAAAGAAAAGCGTCTTCTGGAAGTTTTGTTGTAAAAGAACATTGCATATTGGCGTAGCAGTGTTCCAGCGTGAGGTTTAGACTAACATAATCATCGACCCCTTTTGGGTGTTTGTGTACTAGTTTTTGGACACCAGTGATTTTTTGGTTCGTATAGTAGGGGAAAAGCTCCAGAGGATAGATCCCCAGATCATAGAGAGAACCACCGCCCAGTTCCGGTGCAAAAAGACGGTGGTGGTGCATCTCATCGCCCACCCAGCCAATCGTTGCCTGCATTAGCCTGACATTGCCAATTCTTCCTTCCAGAACCCAGTTTCGCACAGTTTGGGATTTGGGGAGGAACCGGCTCCACATGGCCTCCATCAGGAAAAGCTGTTTCTCCCTGGCGAGTTTGATAACCTCTTGTGCGTCTGCGCTGGTCATAGCCAGCGGTTTTTCACATAGGACGTGTTTTCCGGCATGTAGGCATGCCAACATATTTTCCAGATGGAAATTATTGGTGGTAGCAATATAGACGGCGTCGATCTGTCCGTCCTGAAGCATGGTATCATAATTGCCATAGTAGTGGGGGACAGATTCTTCTTCGGCCCATTTTTTTGCACGAGCACGGTCTTTGCTTGCTACGGCAGTTACTTCTGCCCCCTCGGTCAGGGAAACAGCCTGGGAAAACTTCCGGGCAATATTGCCGGCTCCGATAATTCCAAATTTTATCATAATTTGCTCCTTTCCGGGTGTTGCACTATCTTCTAATATTGGTTAATTATTAAAATACAATTGTACCAGGAATGAAATTATGATGCAATAAAAATATAGGAGGACAATAAAGATGGGACTGCTATAAAATCGTATTCATTGATAGCAGTCCCATAATAATTTATGGAATGATAGGATTAGTTAGCTGTTGGCTTAACAATCTCTGCGGATGGATTGCTGGAATATTTCATGATTGCATCAACGATGGTCTGTTCGGTTACGGATCCATCACGTGCCAGCAGCTGATAGGAAGTTCCGTTATCCCATGCGATTGGCACGAGACCATTTTGAACAGCGGATTTTACCACACACGAATAGTAGTAGGTGCGGTATTTACGATCTGTTTCTTTGTCGATCTTGTGCTCTGGTGCACCAAATTCTCCGATGACAACAGGGATTCCTTTGGCGATGTAATTGGTCTTCATTTTCTTCATCTGACCTTCCAGGAAATCCTCGTGTCCCCAATTGGCTGCACCTTCTCCGGCGTCGCTTCCCCACAGGGTATCTGATGGATTATCGCCCGCATAGGTATGTGGATCATAATAATGTACCTCTACGATGAGGTGCCCGACTGTATTGTCATTGACGGTGGTTAGATTTTCTTGACAATCGGTTGGAAGCACTAAATAATTGATACTATGGTCAATATTGGTATTGTATCCCGGTATAATCAGATAACGCCCGATGTTATTGTCTCCTGTGCTGCGGATGGTATCGACAAATGCCTGATGAAGTTTGTTCTGTGCATTGCACCACTCCGTTTCAGGATCACCATATTTATGGTGAAACTCATTCATATCAGCAAAGAGCAGATGATCCGAGTAACTTTTGAACTTGGTCGCTATCTGTGTCCACAGGCTGACAAATTTGGCTTCCATCTGTGCATAGGCATCGCCGCTGTGATTCAGAGGGCTGAGCCAGGATGCCTGTTCCCCGCCAAATACATTCAGGTTTCCGTTTTCATCACAATTATCAGCTCCGTCATGATGGAGATTGATAATGATATACAGATCTTCTTCCAGAGCCCAGTCGACCACTTCCTGTACACGGTTTAACCATTGCTCATCAATGGTGTATACTTTTTTGCCATCAACGAGTTCTGTTTTCACATGGTTAACATAGGATACTGGAAGACGTATCGTCTTAAATCCGGCTGCTTTGATTCCCTGAATAAATGCTTTTGATATTTTTTCAGAATTTCCCCAGGAAGTCTCCAGCTTCAATCCTGCCTCGCCGCTCAGGTAGAGATCCTTCATTGGCGATCCCTGATAATTATTTTCCGCCAGGTATTCCGTCGTAGAATTGCTCTCCAGAGAGTTACCGATATTGATACCAGCTCCTAACTGGGCAGCAAATTCCAAAGGTGTCAATCCAAATCCCGGCGTTGGGGCATTGGTCGGATTCGGAGTGCTTGTGCTGTCCGGTGCTGCTGTACTATCCGGTTTTTGTGTTTGGTCCGGCGCCTTGGTGTTCTCTGGTTCCTGCGTCTGATCCGGTGTTGCGGTTACATCTGGATTCTCAGTTCCTGCCGGAGCTGTTGTTTGATCCGGTTTTTGTGTCTGCTCTGGTGCTGTCGTGCCGTCCGGGTTTTCGGTGTTGCCTGGAGCCATAGACGCATCAGGGGTTTGTGTATTGCCAGGATTGGTAGATGCATCTGGAGCGGAAGTGTTTCCGGCATTTGCGGATGAATTGCCGCCGTTTGTTCCCGAGGAACTGTCGGAGCCATTTGCAGAGGCCGGTGCGGTAACTTTGATTTTACACTTTAATGTTTTATTTTTGTATTTTTTCGTTCCTTTTGCTAAATACTTCACTTTACAGGTCAGTTGGGTCTTCCCAACACGAAGACCGGTTACCACTCCCTTTTTTGTAACCTTAGCAATCTTCTTGTTTTTGATGGACCATTTTTTGATCTTCACTTTTTTGATCTTGGTCTTTTTCATTTTGACGGTAGCCTTTTTCCCCTGTTGCAGGGTAATTGTTGATTTTTTAAATTTGAGTGTTGCCTTCTGTTTTTTTGCTGCTTGTACTTCTGTCAGAGTTCCAAAGGCGCCAATGCTTGTAACAAGCATTGCAAAAAGCAGGCATAAAGCAACCAGCTTTTTGCAGTTGGTTTTGTTGTTTCTCGACTTCATAAAATATCCTCCTTTTGTCGCTTGTGATCAGTGACTGTAATTTTGAGATTCCAGTATATCTTATTTTAACGTCATTAGCAATTTACTTTTTTTGCGGTTTTTAACCGGAGAATAGCGTTGGCAGGGTTTGGAAAAAATAAAGAAAAAGAAAAAGAGTATTGACAAATACGCAGGGTTAGACTAGAATAAAAAGATAATCATAGAAAAAGGCTAGGAAGAGAAGAGTATCTCATGGAATGTATCACAGAGAACCCGTCAGCTGAGAAAGGGCATATCATGAAATGAGGGAAGATGGTCTCGGAGCTGCGCACCGAAACAGGAAGGAATATTTCCTGTCAGGCTGCGACGGGTGCGCCCGTTAAAGCGTCTCGCTGTATCATTAGTGCAGTGGCAGAGATTTCCGGTGTGAGCCGGGGATGAATTAAAGTGGTAACACGGGATAATACTCGTCTTTAAGAATTGGTGCAGACCAGTTCTTAAAGGCGTTTTTTATATGATAGGAAAGTAGTCCATACTGGACTATTCCTATCATATAAAAAACGCTCCGCGGGATGCGCACTCGCGCGTAATGAAGATGTCGCCTATGCGACTCGCACTCGGCGTAAGAGTTTCGCACAGCGAAATTCTTTGTTTCTTTATAGGAAAAAGTCTGGCTTATAAAGTAAAAGAACACTTCGTTGGGAGGCGGACTCGTGCGAGAGGACTTCTCCACGGGAGTGTTCACTGTATTTATTAGGAACATGGCAAACAGGAGGATTAGAACATGGCAGACAAGAAGACATATTATTTAACCACAGCGATTGCCTATACGTCTGGTAAGCCACATATCGGCAATACGTATGAGGCAGTGCTCGCAGATAGTATCGTGCGGTTTAAGAGGCTGCAGGGATACGATGTCCGTTTTCAGACGGGAACGGATGAACACGGGCAGAAGATTGAACTGAAGGCGGAGGAAGCCGGAGTGACACCGAAGCAGTTCGTGGATGATGTATCCGGGCAGATCCAGACAATCTGGGATCTGATGAATACTTCCTATGATAAGTTTATTCGTACCACGGATGATTATCATGAGAAACAGGTGCAGAAGATATTTAAGAAGCTGTATGAGCAGGGAGATATCTACAAGGGGTATTATGAGGGAATGTATTGTACCCCGTGCGAATCTTTTTTTACAACATCCCAGTTGGTGGATGGCAAGTGTCCCGACTGTGGGCGCGAGTGCCAGCCGGCCAAGGAGGAGGCGTATTTTCTCAAACTCAGCAAGTATGCGGACCGTTTGATTGAACACATCAATACCCATCCTGAATTTATTCAGCCGGAGTCCCGCAAGAATGAGATGATGAATAATTTTCTACTGCCTGGACTGCAGGATCTCTGTGTTTCCCGTACCTCCTTTCAATGGGGAATTCCGGTAGATTTTGATCCGGGGCATGTGGTGTATGTTTGGGTGGATGCACTAAGCAATTATATTACGGGATTAGGCTTTGATATGGATGGAAGTCACGCACCGGAAAATGGAGAGAATTTGTATGACAAATTTTGGCCGGCAGATCTTCATCTGATTGGAAAAGATATCCTGCGGTTCCACACAATTTATTGGCCGATCATGCTGATGGCACTTGATCTGCCGTTGCCAAAACAGGTATTTGGGCATCCGTGGCTCCTGCAGGGAGACGGCAAAATGAGCAAATCCAAGGGGAATGTGATCTATGCGGATGACCTGGTTGCGATCTTTGGTGTAGATGCTGTCCGTTATTTCGTCCTTCATGAGATGCCTTTTGAAAATGATGGCGTGATCAGTTGGGAGCTGATGGTGGAGCGGATGAATTCAGATCTGGCGAATGTACTGGGAAATCTGGTCAATCGAACCATTTCCATGACCAATAAATATCTGGGTGGTGTCGTGTCCGATCGGGGAGTTGCAGAAGCAGTAGACCAGGAATTGAAAGACAAGGCGGTTGCCGTTGCAAAATCGGTGTCCGAAAAGATGGATAGACTTCGTGTCGCAGATGCGATCACAGAAATTTTCAGCTTGTTCAAACGCTGCAATAAATATATTGATGAAACGGAACCTTGGATTTTGGGGAAAGATGAGGCGAAAAAAGATCGTCTTTCTACCGTGCTTTATAATCTGGTAGAGGCGATTACGATAGGCGCCAGTCTGTTGGAAGCATTTATGCCGGATACGACGGAAAAAATTCTGTCGCAATTAAATACTCAGAAACGGGATTTCCAGGATATGGAAGATTTTGGGAAAACACCGTCTGATCTCCAGGTTACAGAAAAACCGGAAATTCTCTTTATGCGTCTGGATCCGAAAGAAGTAATGGCAAAGGCAGAAGAAATAAAACAGAAACAGATTGCTGAGGCAAAGGCGGAGTCTGGCGAAGTGGAGGAGGAAACCGAGGTCATTGATATCGAAGCGAAAGAAGAAATTACCTTCGATGATTTCATGAAAATGCAGTTCCAGGTTGGAGAGATTATTGCTTGTGAAGAAGTGAAAAAGTCCAAGAAGCTCTTGTGCTCCCAGGTTCGTGTCGGCAGTGAGGTAAAACAGATTGTATCAGGAATTAAACAGCATTACAGTGCGGAAGAAATGGTCGGCAAAAAAGTCATGGTACTGGTCAATTTAAAACCTGCTAAGCTGGCTGGCGTTCTGTCAGAGGGGATGCTGCTGTGTGCGGAGGATGCCGAGGGAAACCTGGCATTGGTTGTGCCAGAGAAAAAGATGCCGGCAGGGGCAGAGATTTGTTAAAAACTAATAGGAATAAGTTATTTACAGCAATTCTACGCTCTGCTCCGGTCTGCGATACGAGTGCCATTGGCACCCAGCAACGCCGGAGACAGAGCGTTTCGCTGTGCGAAACACCCTGTTTTTCCAATCCCATTCTATAAAAATTGCATCATTAAGGCTGCGTCATGATTCCTTTGCTTTATGAATGAGACGTTGCCATCTTTTTCAGCAGAATATTGACATCAATCGGTTTGGTCAGAAAATCATTCATACCGCTTTCCAGGGCTAAATCCCGATCTTCTTGGAAAGTATTGGCGGTGCAGGCATAGATCATAACAGATTCGGCATCCGCCCGGTTAAGTGCTCGAATTTTACGAGATGCGGTACAACCATCCATAACCGGCATCTGCATATCCATCAATATAATATCGAATTCTCCGATTTCTGATTGTGCAAAAAGATCTACCGCTTCCTGCCCGTTGGCAGCATGAGCGGTTTCAAAACCCTCTAACTTAAGGATTTCCAAAAGAACTTCCGCATTCATTTCAACATCTTCAGCAACCAGGATTTTTATCGGTTTCTGCTCTGTCTGTCGGGATGTGGAAACTTCGGTGTCCTCCTGCTGGTTCTCGGTTAGATAATCAGGGATTTCCCTCACGATAGTGGAGGGAATCGTTACCGTAAAGGTGCTTCCCACATTCAATTCGCTGGTAACGGTAATATCGCCTTCCATGGCATTGGCAAGCAATTTACTGATTGCCATTCCCAAACCGGTTCCCTTGATCCCGTTTTCATTCCGTTGCCGTTCTTGGCTGAAGGAGTCAAAAATTTTTCCAATATATTCTTTGGAAATGCCAATTCCGGTATCCGCACACTGATAGGTGGTAATGACATGGGTGTCGTCAATTTTTTCCTGGTGGACGGAGAAGCGGATCTCTTTTCCTTTTGGTGTAAATTTGGCGGCATTGCCGACAATATTCATTAATATTTGTTTGATCCGGGTGGCATCCCCCTCAATGCAGGGTTCAAGAATTTCTTTTTCAACATGGAATGTCACTCCCCGACTCTGGATATTGTCTGCCTGCATCGCTGCGATTTCATCGACCAGGGTTTCTACTAACAATGGTTCGTGAATGATATCAACCTTTCCGGCTTGGAGCTTTGACATATCCAAGATATCATTGATCAAAGACAGTAGATAATTGGCAGTGCTTTGTGATTTTTTTAACCATTCTTTGATTTGTGGCTTCTGGCTGTCATCATCAATATGTACTCGGATCAGATGGTTCATGCCGATCAAACCATTTAATGGCGTCCGTATTTCGTGGCTCATATTGGAGAGAAATTCTTTTTGAGACTTCGCTTTTTCGGAAGTCCGTATGTATTTATTCTGGAAATACATCACGACTAACAGCATCAGGATTACCGTTATGACACCCACGGACAACAAAGACATACTGATTGTGACAAAGGTTTTGTTCTTATCATTAAATACTTCTTCATTGACCGACATGATAAAATACAAGTCGATTTCTTCAGGAAAGGGAATAAAATAAAATAGTTTCCGGTTAGATTCCCCAGTATGGGAGTGATAAAAAGCAAAGGTTTCGGAATGTTTTATTTTTTGGGCGACTTCCTCATTAGACAGTTCGGAGCTTTCCGATTCGGTCAAATGTTGAAATAGATTATTTTTCTCATTTTGATATGTTTTTTTGTTGATGTCAACGATGTAGTTGCCGTAGATATCAATCAGGGCACTGTGTCCACGGGCGTTTCCGTCTTTGAAAAAGCTGTCAATTACCATATAATCCTGAATGACAGAGATATCACTGATACCCACAAGCGCCATCATGGGTATTCCGGCAGTTTCAAAGTGTTCAAGCCGGATGCCATAAAGGATACTTTTGCCGGATTCTTCTGTGTTTTCAAAGCGCATGACTACTTTCTCTCTGCCATCCGCAAAATAGGGCAGCAGGTCTGGTTTTTTTTCGGTCGTATTTGGGTCGCCCGGATCGGTTAGAGAATTGTCAGAATATATGGTGCCGTCTTCTGCCAGGAGATAGATTTTTGTAAAATTACCAGTAGCGGACTCCAGTTTCATTCTGTTTTCTATATCCGGTACAGTTTGACATTCATATTGAGCCAGCCGGTTTTTGATTTCCTGGAGATCCTTCCAGCAGAGTTCCATATAGGTTTCAATGGTTGATTTGTCGTGTTCTGCAATTTCGCTAATGGAACTAATGGTATGATCGGATATGGTTTGCTTTAAATGTCCAATGTAAAAAAATGAGACAAGGCAGAGAATTACTATGGTAGAAGCAATCACTATCATATAAATTTTTTGGAGATTCTTTTTTTTATTCACAATGATACACCTCGGTTTCTGTTTTCACATTTACCATATTTCTGGTGGCAATACCAGTACATTTCCTATCAGAACAATAGGCTAGTGTCTCTGTACAGGTAATCGTTTCATCTCTTATAATATAACATTTTTTGAAGGGTTCGTAAAGGCTTCTCTATGAGAGATTCAGGGAAACAGCATTTCCTGGTTGCCCTGATGGGAGACAAGACACTAGGAGGATTCCGCCTTGAAATTGGTTAAATTTAATAGTATTTTGGCCGATATAATACTAAATCAGTTCGTGTAAACTATGCACGATTTTGTTGGCAGTGGAATGATATGATATTTGGCCGTAACTGGCTTGTTCTATTTTGTGGCAAAAGGATTTGCTGCATCCGCTGTATTGTCAGGGGCATCATAGACAAGGAGGTAACTATGAGAAGAATCGAAGAAAACCGCTCTGCGTGGGAACATGCCAGGGCAAATCGCACTACAAACCGGCAGCGCAGCCGGACTTCCGCATCTTCGGCGAGGAATATTGCGGCTAAATATACGAAAGCGTCGGGCAGGAATCGAACATCCAGCCAGAAAATTACGGATCCGAACAGGATCAATCCAAGGTCGTATGCCTCGCCGGAGTATCAAAATGATATTTCAGCCAGACGTTATGAAGTGGCCTACTGGTTACAGGAGATGGAAGAAACAGGGAATCCTGGCATGTCAGATAATACAGACAAAACAGAGATTCCAGGACAGGGAGCGAACGGTTGGAACTGGAGGCCGGTAGGAGATGGCATGGATTTTGGCCAAAGCGAACCCGATGAAATTGACACGGAGGAACTGGAAGAGGAACAGGAGAAAGTATCACAGTTTATCAATCCGGACGAGGAAGAAAAGAAAGCAGAGACAGAGCTTGAGCGTTTAAAAAAGATGCTGGAAACCATGAAACAGAAAAAGGCAGATGCAAAAAAATCTAAAAAGAAACTGCCGTATCGCTATCAACAGGTTTCTACGGCAATTCGGGGTGCCAAAAATATTATGCAGGCATCTAATGCTCTGACAAAGGCAACTTCCAGCCTGACACAGGTCAAGAGACAGGCGGCATCGGGGAAATATAGTGAGAAAGAGATCAGCATTGCCTCTACCCATGCGCGGAAGATGGTACGGACAGCCAGAAAGAAACTGCGAAACATCAAAGCGGAGTTCCTGCAGAAAAATGACGGAGTGCGGTGTAAAAATGACGCCAGCCAGAAGATGGGAATCGTAGTAAAACGGTCAGAGGAGCGCCAAAAATTAGAGACTATGCAGGAGAAAGACCGTGAACTTATGAAATTAACCCGTGAGATCCAGGCGGCAGAGGTAAAATATAAGAACAGACATCGGCGCAAGGAAAATTGGGAATTGATGGAAGCGGATATGGAATATCTGCGCCGGCGAATTGCTTATCTCAAGAACCAGGAAGACGAGAGGGAAACGGAAGCCAGAATCGAAGCATCCACCGAGGCAGTCCAGACTGGGGAAATTGCGGCAGACGGCACAAATATGTTTACATCGGTGGAACAAAGCGTTATACTGGAACAGGAAGCTGTCGTTGATGCAACAGTAAAGGAAGCTAATTCATGAAACAGAAGAATAACAGAGCGACCGCGATAGGGAAAGGGTTACTGGTATGTTTTCTGGCAACTGTATTCGTACTGTTGTATGGAACAGACGCAGAGGCAGCAGTATCTTCGTTTCGGGCACAGACTGCACCGGTCAGGAATGTAATCGCTAAGTCTGCATCTGTGAATTTGACCTGGAGTATGGATCGGGATGCTAACGCATATGAGATTGTCCGTGCGGAAGGCTCTGGTTCTTTTCAGCAAATTGCCTTTTTAGTGGGGGCAGACGTGACCAGTTTTACGGATTCCAAGGTACAAAAGGGGCATACGTATCAGTATCGTATCCGGACCTACCGGATGGTATCCTGGACCGATGTCTATGGGGAATTTACCGCGCCCGTGAAAGTTACGGTTTCTTCGGCGCTGGCACAGCCAAAGCTGTCATACAAACGGGCGAAGAACAGATTGACGATTACTTTTAAGACTGCCGAGGGTGCAGAATATGAGACACAATATCGCTTTGCCGGCCAGAAAAAATGGAAGCCGCTGGCCTCCATCAGTGGCAAACTGACGAAATCCATTAAAACAAAGGTCAACAGCAAGGCAAAATTTACGATTCGTATTCGTACCAAAATGAAGATTAATGGAAAAACTGTTTACAGTAAGTGGGCAAAGAACTATACTGTGAAATAAATAAAGAATATAGCAGGGCGATGGGCATTGGCTCATCGCCCTGTTTGGGAAAAAACAGTAACCTGCTGCATTGGCCGCAGGAAATTAATAGAAAGAAGGACATAAGATCATGCCGGTAATGGATTATTTGGAGAGAAATGCACAATTATACCCGGAGGAAGTGGCTCTGGTAGAGCTTAACCCGGAGGAACAGGAGACCCGGAGGATTAGCTGGAAGGAATACGATTTGATCGAGCCATCCCGGTTTGAGCCATATCGCCGGGAAATTACCTGGGCTGTCTTTGACGAGAAGGCAAACCGTTTTGCGAATATGCTGCTGAGCCGTGGTATCCGTAAGGGGGATAAAGTAGCTATATTAATGTATAATTGTCTGGAATGGCTGCCGATTTATTTTGGGGTCTTAAAGAGCGGTGCGATTGCAGTACCATTTAATTTTCGCTACGATGCCGATGAGATTTTATATTGCGCAGAGCTGGCAGAAGTAGATATGGTAGTATTCGGGCCTGCATTTATCGGTCGAATTGAAGCATATGCGGAGCGGCTCAGCAAGGGGCGCCTTCTGATCTATGTGGGGGATAATTGTCCGGGCTTTGCCGAGAGTTATCATGAATTGGTGGCTGACTGTTCCAGCCAGTCTCCGGGGATTGAGATTACGGATGAAGACTATGGCGCCATTTATTTTTCTTCCGGCACTACCGGATTTCCGAAAGCGATTCTCCATAAACACCGGAGTTTGACCCAGGCGGCAGAGATGGAACAAAAACATCATGCCACGGGCAGGGAAGATACCTTTCTGTGTATTCCGCCACTCTACCATACCGGTGCGAAATTTCACTGGATGGGTAGTTTGGTAGCAGGAAGCCGGTCTGTGTTGTTAAAGGGAACCAAGCCTAAGACGATACTTTCGGCTGTCTCCAAAGAGCATTGTACCATCGTCTGGCTGCTTGTACCGTGGGCGCAGGATATTTTGGATGCTCTGGAGAGCGGAGAAGTGAAAAAGGAAGATTACCAGCTTGAGCAGTGGAGGCTGATGCATATTGGAGCGCAGCCGGTTCCACCCTCTTTGATCAAACGTTGGAAAGAGTATTTTCCTAATCACGATTATGATACCAATTATGGTTTGTCGGAATCTACCGGGCCGGGTTGCGTTCATCTGGGCATGGAGAACATACATAAAGTTGGAGCAATAGGCGTACCGGGTTATCGTTGGGAGTGCAAGATTGTGGATGAACAGGGAATAACGGTAAGACAGGGGGAAGTAGGAGAACTTTGCGTCAAAGGGCCGGGAGTCATGACTTGCTATTACAATAATGAGGAAGCAACAGCGGAAACGATCCGGGACGGCTGGTTGTTTACCGGAGACATGGCAATGCAGGATGAGGACGGATTTTATTTTCTGGTAGACCGCAAGAAAGATGTTATCGTCAGTGGTGGTGAAAATATCTATCCGGTACAGATTGAGGATTTCCTGCGCCGCTATGACAAGATTAAAGATGTTGCGGTTATTGGTATGCCGGATTACCGTCTGGGAGAAAAGACGGCCGCTATTATTGAAGTGAAAGAAGATATGACCTGTACTCGGGCGGAGATTGAAGAGTTCTGCCTGCAGCTCCCGCGGTACAAACGTCCAAAGGAAATTATTTTTGAGAGTATTCCGAGAAATGCTACCGGCAAGATTGAGAAACCAAAATTGCGTAAGAAATATGGCGCAGATAATCTGGTGGCAAAAGAGACCATGTAAGCGAACGAATTAGTGAAAAAAACCTGCATCCATGATGTGCTCCCGTTAGGCGGGAAATCGTGGATGCAGGTTTTTTAGTTTGTTAAATTTTAGTGATATAGTGACTGACCATTAAGGATTAATAGTTTTACTTTCCAAGCGCCGTTTTCTGGGAAACTGTCGTTTCTTTTTCATAGCAGGCAAAGGCATTATCCACGAGCTCTTTGTCCGGTTTTGGCGTAAACAGGCTGATGACGGGAACTAGGATGAGTCCCACTAACATGGCAATGGCGCCGCAATTGATCGGAGACTGGATAATTGCTGGAAAAGCATCTCTCCAAAAGATATTTGCCATCATCAGTAATGAGCTGAACAGGAAACATACCCAGCAGGAAATGCGGGAAATATTTTTGGAATATAGGGAATACATAAATGGCGCCAGGAACGATCCCGCTAGTGCACCCCAGGATACCCCCATGAGCTGTGCGATAAAGGTCACAGAGCTCTTATATTGGATCAGCGCCAGTATTGCGGAAATGGCGATGAATACCACAATTAAAGCACGGATATACAGTACCTGTTTTTTCTCACTCATATTCTTGATAAAGTTGTCTTTCAGAAAATCAATGGTCAAGGTAGAACTGGACGCAATGACTAAAGAAGACAGGGTTGACATGGAAGCGGACAGCACCAGGATCACGACTAATGCAATCAAAACCGGCGACAGATTTGAAAGCATGGTTGGGATAATCGAATCAAATCCATTTGCTTCTACGTCAATCTGATCGGAGAACAGACGGCCAAAGCCGCCCAGGAAATAACAGCCTCCAGCCACAACTAAAGCAAAAATCGTAGAGATGATGGTTCCTTTCTTGATGGAATCTTCGTTATTAATGGCATAAAACTTCTGAACCATCTGTGGAAGTCCCCAGGTTCCCAAAGAGGTAAGAATCACAACGAATAACAGGTTGAGTGGATCCGGCCCGAAAAAGGAGGCAAAGATACCCGGCGTGGTCGAAACTGTCTCGTCAGAGATTTTTGCCAAACCATCCAGGGCAGCCATAAATCCGCCTTTGCTGGCGATTACAGCAGCAATAATAATGACAATACCGAACAGCATAATGATTCCCTGGATAAAATCGTTAATGGCTGTTGCCATGTATCCGCCGGCTATGACATAGATCGCAGTCAGTACCGCCATGATGATGATACAAATGGAATAGTCAATGTCAAATGCCATTTGAAAGAGGCGGGAAAGACCATTATATAAGGAGGCGGTATACGGGATCAGGAAGATAAAGATAATTACAGAGGCCCCAATTTTAAGAGCGGGACTGCCAAAACGTTTGCCAAAAAACTGTGGCATGGTGGCAGAATCCAAATGCTGGCTCATAATACGGGTACGTCTTCCCAGTACGACCCATGCCAACAGGGAGCCGATAATGGCGTTGCCGATGCCCGCCCAGGTGGCAGCAACCCCGTATTTCCATCCGAATTGTCCGGCGTAGCCCACGAATACAACGGCGGAAAAATAGGAGGTTCCGTAAGCAAAAGCGGTCAGCCAGGGACCGACAGATCTTCCACCCAGAACAAAACCGTTGACGTCTGTGGCGTTTTTGCGGCAGTAAAGGCCGATGCCGATCAAGACCGCGAAGTAAACCAATAGAATCAGTAACTTTAACATAGTTTTCTCTCTTTCTGTACCTTGAATTGTTCCTTGGTACGCAATGTAATCATTGTGTTTCTGCAAAAGCACACATACTATAAAGATATCGAAATATCGTGAAGTTGTCAATGTTGTCGAGTTTTTTTGACTTTCCCCATTTTTTCTGAGAGACGGTTCTAGTCCAAAATAAGAAAT